>NZ_JBEOVF010000004.1:0-219941 GCF_040295365.1 Streptomyces sp. NPDC002838
GTTCCAGATGAGCCGCACACCTCGCACGGCCCGAACGAGCAAGGCGCACGACCCCGAACTGGCCCACCGCCTCAGCAGACGAGGGATGCTCGGCGCCGGCCTTTTCCATCCCCGCACATCGCGCACTCGGGACCGGTCCCGAGACACTCGGAGCAGAGTGGGCGTACCAGCTACCGCAACGCACTCCGTCGAGAGCGGCCGACATTCCGAGGAGTACGTACGTGACGGCTTCGGAAACTCTCTCGCTGCCGGCGTCGATCAACTGCGTCCTGGCGCGTCGCGACCCCGCCAGGCTTGCCCTCGACCTCGTGTCAGCCCAAGCGGACATGCTCGAACTCGTCCAGGCTGTGGGGGACACCCGGACCTACCTCAACGGCAATCGGAACGCCCAGGCCCACCGTCAGGCGACGGCGACCGCTCGCCGTCTCCTGAGCATCAGCCGCCGCCTGTACACAGGCCGGTGCGCACGCATCCGAGGGCACGAGCGGCTCGGCAGATTCGTCAGTGCCCACGAGCGAGAGTTCCTCGATGACGGCGGTCTCGCCGTCGCCGGCAGAACCGTCGCCCAACTCGGCCGTGTCCTGTCGAAACACGGCCCCCGGCCCGCCTCCATCCGCGTGCGTGACAGCGGTACGTCGGGCACGGCAACCCGCCTGAGCGAGGTCGGCGACTCGCTGTACGCAGCCCTCTCCACGGTCGTTCTCGACCTGACCGCCGCCGACCTGTCCGGCCTGCCGCCCCACGAGGTGTCACTGCTCCACAACGTCCTGTGGGCATCCGGCACGACCTGGCCGCCCGCCGGAGCCGAGCGGATACGCGCCCGATCACGCGCCGAGGTCTGCCCCGGCGTCTTCCTGATTTAGGGCCCTTCTGATGGATCTCCGCAGCGTCGCGACGCCCGGCACGCACGCTCGCCGCACGGTGTGGAGGGCCATCAGAAGGGCCCTAGGGGTCCTCCCCCACTCTCGACTGCGTTCTCTGGTTCGGCCTCGCGGACCAGGCGGGGCGTCCGAAGTCGTCCGCCACGCCGCAGATGCCGTGGGCTCATCGCCGGTTGTCCGGCAGGCGCGCTTTCCGGCCCAGGTCAGCGCATCCTCGGCTTGGGCGGACAGGGCGGTGACGAGGTCGGCTGCGGAAGGCAGATCGGTGATGAGGTCGACGGCCTGACCCGCCCAGACCGGCAGGGGCGGAATCGCCGCTCGTGCCACGTCGTCCTGGTAGCCCTGACGGGCCTGGGAACCCAGGGCCCTAAGCCTCCCGGGTGCGCCATCGGTCGAGGTAGGGGTGGCGGCGATGAGAGTTCCAGGGTGAGGACGCCGTGCGGCCTGGTCCAGAAGGAGAGGGCCCGGTGTTGGGCCGCGGGCGGGGCGAGGTGGCTGACCGCCCAGCTCCCGGCGCCGGCGAAATCCGGCGCCGGGAGCACTTCCAGTCTGCGTACGGCGGCCGAGTTCGGCCAGGTGGTACTGGTCGCGTTGCCCTTTGGCGCAGGGGCGGGCGTGGCACGGGGGCTACGGACGGCCCTGGACGGCAAGGTGCTGATCGACTGTTCCGATCCGGTCGGGCCGGGCTTCCGGCTCCTGACGGATGGTGGCCCCTCGGCCGCGCAGCAGCTGGCCGCGTCGGCACCGGGAGCACACGTGGTCAAGGCATTCAATCTGCCCCAGGTTCCGTCTACTTGTCCCAGATCCTGCGGTAAGCCTCACGGTAGCCCTCGGAGTCCCAGGACAGCGCGCCGCCGCTGTTGGCCGCGGTGGTGATGTGGACGGGGGCGACGTATCCGCTGGCCGGCTTGCCGGCGAAGGCGCGGTTGAACTCGTCGATGATCTGCCAGCCCTGTTCGGACAGCGGCTCGGGCACGGTGGCGGCCTGGAACTCCTTGCTGTTGAGGCGTTGGAAGGCCGACGGGTCACCGTCACCCGCTCCGATGTTGAACGGGGCACCGCCACCGTCTCTGCCGGCGGCGCGCAGGGCGGGGGCCGCGTGGCCGAAGTACAGGTCGTTGATGGCAGCGGAGTGGGTCCACCTGTCGCCGAAGCGTGAGGCCAGGGAGGAGACCCTTTCGATGGTGAGGCTGTTCGCCTGTGGAATGGGGATGTTCTCGTAACTCAGCAGCTTGACGTCGGAGCAGGTGGAGAGTTCCTTCTTGATCAGGTCGGACTTGCGCTTGGCGAAGGGGATAGTGGCGTCGGTGAACAGGACGACGCCCGCGCGGCCGTTGGACCGCGCAATGATCCAGTCGGCGCTGATCTTCGCGACCTCCTCGACCCTTGTGGTGATGTTGCTGAACAGCTTCGGGGTTTCACTGGGGCCGGGAGCGGTTACGGCGTGCCAGCCGATCAGCGGGATCCCGGCGGTGTCCGCCTGCTCGACCTGTTCGGCGACGGAGGTGGGGTCGAAGCCGCCGACGACGATGCCGTCGGGCCCGAGGGCGAGGGCCTCGTCGAAGGCGGCCTTGATTCCGGCGGGCGTGCCCTGGCCGTTGATGGTGCGGACGCGCCAGCCGACGACGTCGGCGGCTTCCTGGACACCTGCGGCGACGCCCGCGACACCAGGGTTGGTCAGCGTCTGGGCGATGTAGACGATGGTCTTGTCGGGGACGGCCCGGGGTCCGCCGGTCGGTCCGGCCCAGGGGGAGTCGATGTCCTCGGCCGTCTTGACGGCCCGCTTGGCCTCGGCGAGGACGGCGGGGCAGCCGGGTCTGGACGAGCCGTCGGGGGTCGCGGTGGCGGATTCGGCGGTGGAATCGCTCTCGCAGCCTGCGACGACGGTGATGGTGGCCGCGGCCAGGAGGGCGGTGGCCGTCACGGCCGCCTTGCGGGTGGGGTGCACGAGGTCTCCAACACAGGGCAAGAGGGGCGGGGCTGGGTGGGGAGGAGGCGCTTACGGTCCGGCGCGGAACCCCAGTCGCGAGGATCGGGCCCGCGTCGGGAGGGCGTCGCGAGACCGGCGGGCGAGGATGCCCGACGCGGCGGCTCGGGTGGCTCGGGCGGTTGCCCGTTCTCGATGCCGAAGGTCGTGCTCACCAGTCGGTTCGTGTCACCTTCCGCGCCGGGCACCGTACATGGGCCGACGGTGTGCAGTGCGAACGAGCACCTCCACGGACGAACCTCGCGTTCGGAAAGTACTTCGCAAAGGTTTCGTAATCTATTTTTGATGACGCAGATCCTGTCATGTCACCGTAAACGCGGTACTCTCACCGACGGTTCCGGACACATGGCGCGATCCTTTCGCTCCTCTCAGCGATGAGGCCTGCGAAAGTGTCACACCCCGTGCGGGCCGATCGGCGGTCCGTTAACCACGACACCTCCGTCCCCGCTCAGCAACAGTCGAAGGAGGCCCGGGTGTCCGTGAACACTGAGAACCCGCCGCTCGCACCCGACCAGCCCGGCCATGCCGACCAAGCTCCGCGGCTGCGCCGGAAGGCGGCGACCGTTCTGGACCGGTGGCCCTTCGGACGCAAGCTCAACGTCCTGGTGGTCGCGCCCATCGCGGCCGTCGGCGTACTGCTCGGCATCGGCGCCTACGGTCAGGTGCGGCAGGCCCAGGACGCGGCCCGGATCGCGGACCTGGTGCGCGACAGTGAACAGGTCACGAAGCTCATCAACGACGTACAGGCCGAACACCGGCAGGCGCTCCTGCTCTCCGTGCAGTACGACGCGGCCCGCCCTGGAACCCGTCTGCCGCCGACCACCGACTACCGCCAGGCACAGCGGAAGACCGACGCGCAGGTCGCCGCCGTGCGCGCGGAGTTCGCCTCGGACCTGCCGCCCGAGGAGGTGCAGGCGCTTGCCTACATCCGTGGCCTCGGCGTCCTGCGCGAGAAGCTCGAACGGGGCTATGTCCCCGCCGCCAACATCGACCCCGCGTACGCCTCCGCGGTCGAGTACCTGATCGACGGCATCGGTCTGGACCGCCACTCCGAGACCTCGTCGGTCACCACACTCCTCGACACGGTGCTGCGCGCCGACGCCGCTCACGCGGCCTTCGAGAGCGCCGTGTTCTCCGCGCAGACCCGTGACGCCAACGCCCTCACCGAGTACAGCCGGGCGGTCGCCGCCCGCAGGCTCTACGACCACCAGTCGGACCGGTTCCAGCGGATCGCCACACCGGCCCAGGTCATGAGCATGAACGGCATCGAACGCGGTGCCGAGCGGCACGGCATCGCGGCCCGGTTCGCGGAGCTCCAGATCGATCCCGGCGCCCTGCAGACCCAGTCGCCGGACCAGCTCCGTAAGGTGATCGCCAGTGGAACCCAGCAGTCCGAATCCCGCCTCGGCATCACCCGGTCGCTGATCGAGCAGACCGCCGCCCGGGCCGACGCCCTGTCCGCGGACGCCTTGCGCAACGCGCTGTACCTGCTCGGTATGGCCCTGCTCGCCTTCGCCGCCTGGCTGTCCTTCTGTGTCCTGGTACGGCGTTCGGTCGTGCGCCCCTTGTCGGCCCTTACCGGCGCCGCCCAGCAGGTGGTCGAGGTGGCGGGTGAGGAACTCGCCCGGGTCGCCGACGACGAGTCCGACGCCGGCACCCCTCTGCGGCCGCGGCCGGTCCCGGTCCCGGTCCGCGACGAGATCGGCGAACTGGCCGAGGCGTTCAACCAGGTGCAGGTCACCGCCGCCCAGCTGCTGGAGCGGCAGGTACTGAGCCGCCGCAACGTCGCCGAGATGTTCGGCAACGTCGGCCGTAGGGTGAGCAACCTGACGACACGGCAGCTCACCCTGATCGACGCCGTCGAACGCGAGGAGACCGACCCCGAACTCCTCGAACGGCTGTACCGCATCGACCACATCGCCGTACGCCTCCAGCGCAACGCCGACAGCCTCATGCTGCTCGCCGGAATCCGGGACACCGGCGTCGAGGCCCGGCCGACCCCCCTGGCCAACGTCATCCGGGTGTCCCTCGGTCAGATCGAGGGCTACCAGCGGGTGTCCCTGCGGTCCGAGACGGAGGTCACCGTCGCACCCGACATCATCGGCGACCTGACGCTGATGCTCGCCGAACTGCTGGAGAACGCGGTCGCGTTCTCGCCCTCCCACACGACCGTCGAAGTGGTCGTCCGCCCCGGTACCGACGTCACCGAGGACGGCGGGGCGCTGATCGAGGTCATCGACCACGGCATCGGGATGAGCGCGGAGCGCCTCGCCGACGAGAACGCCCGGCTCGTCCGCCGGGAACGGCTCGACGTCGTACCGACCAAGGTGCTCGGTCTCTTCGTGGTCGGCAGCCTCGCCCGGCGCTGGGGCGTGCGCGTGACCCTGAGCCGTACGTCGGGCGGCGGGGTCACCGGCACCGTCTGGATCCCCGCCACGCTCCTGCTGACCATGAGCCCCGTGGACCCCCCGCAGCCCGCGGACACGGGACAGTTCGAGAACGTGACGGCGTTCCCGGCGAGGACCGGGCAGGAGACCGCCGCGCCCGCGCCGCCGCTCGTACCGGCATCCACCGCCGATGTCCCCCAGCAGCGGCCGGCGGCACCGCCGCCGCACGGCACGCTCCCCCGCCGCGTCCCGGCCCGCACCGGCGCCGAGCCGGCCACCGAGGAAGGGACCGCTGCGGAGACCGGCGAGGGGCGGACCACGGCCTCCGGCCGATCGCCCGCCGCACGGGCCTCCCGGCCGCTGCGGCGGAGGGTACGAGGTGCCACCCTCACCAGGACCACGTCACCGGCCGACCGAGGGGCGCCGGCTGTTCGGCCGCCCGTCGACGCCGAAGCCGTCCGCTCGGAACTCGACGAGTTCGAAGCAGCCGTACGCCGGGCGAAGCAGGACAGCGCTCACGCCCGGACGGAGCAGGCACCCTCGCACCACCAGGAATCCCAGAAGGAGTCGGGCAGTGACCACGTCGACAGCTGACAGCAGTTCCGAGCGGCCGGAACCGACCGATCTGCGAGCCGCCGCGGCCGATTTCGCCTGGCTGCTCGACCGGTTCGCCACGGACACCGCCGGTGTGGTCGACGCCATCGCGGTGTCGTCCGACGGCCTGCTGATCGCCGTCTCCCAACTGGGGGAGCCCGCCGACTCCGAGCGGCTCGCCGCGATCGTGTCCGGCCTGACGAGTCTCGCCGCGGGCGCCTCCGGCAACTACGGTCTCGGCGGCCTCGACAAGGTCATCATCGATCTGGAGGGCGGCCATGTGCTGCTGTCGGCCATCGGCTGCGGCGCCGTCCTCGGAGTGGTGACCTCCAGGGAGGCGAAGCTGGGCAACATCGCCTACGAGATGGCCCTCTTCGCCAACCGGGCCGGGGCCGCGCTCACCCCTCAGTTGGTTCTGGAGCTGAAGAACAGTGTCGGCGCGCCGCCGGCCGGCTGACCGTTCCGTGGTCGCGGCACGGGTACAGGCACTTGGGGAAGGGATCGTGATGGCCGTCGGTGGACCACCACATGAGGCAGCGGGGGACGCCGGGGGCTCGCCGGAGCCGGCCGGCCGCGCCCGTGGGGTCCGGCCGTTCCTGCTGACGGCCGGCCGGGTGTCGGGAGGCGGCGCCGCTCCGTCCATCCCGGTCGAAACCCAGGTCGTGTCGACCTCGGCCGGGCTCTCCGTCCTCCACTCGCTCACCTTCGAACACCACGACATCATCGCGACCTGCCGACGGCCGCAGTCGGTGGCGGAACTGGCCGCCGCACTGCGACTGCACCTCAACGTGGTCCGCGTGCTGGCCGAGGACCTGTGTGCCGCAGGGCATCTGTCGATCCACCGGCCGAACGCCAGGACCGCCCAGGATCTCTCCGTACTGCGAAGGGTTATCGATGGTCTCCGTGCCGTCCCCGACTCACCGGGCCGACTCCGTGACACCCGTTGAACAGCCTCCGACACCGGTCAAGCTGGTTGTCGCCGGCGGCTTCGGAGTGGGCAAGACCACGACCGTGGGCTCGATCTCCGAGATACGACCGCTCACCACGGAGGCCGCGATCACCGAGGTCGCGGCAGGAGTGGACGATCTCACCCACACTCCGGGCAAGACCACCACCACGGTCGCCATGGACTTCGGCTGCATCACCATCGACGCGACACTGAAGCTGTACCTGTTCGGTACCCCGGGCCAGGACCGGTTCGGCTTCATGTGGGACGACCTGGTGGAGGGCGCCCTAGGCGGTCTGGTGATCGTGGACACCCGCCGACTGGACGACTGCTACGCGGCGGTGGACTACTTCGAGCACAAGGGCATCCCCTTCGCAGTCGCGGTCAACGCCTTCGACGGGGAGGTCGAGCACGACCTCGGCGAGGTGCGGTGGGCACTGGACGTCGCCGAGCACGTACCGCTCGTCGTCTTCGACGCGCGGAAGACAGGCTCGGTCCGCGACGCGCTGCTGGTCGTCCTGGAAGTCGCTCTGTCCCGCGCCGAAGCCGCCGCGACGCCCTGAGGGTACAACCGGATGATCGCCGAAGCCGCCGAAGCCGCAGACCTCGTCGTCCTGGTCAAGGCAGCCGCGCCCCGGGGCATCCCGGTTCTCGCCGACCGCGCCTGCCCAGGCGCCGGTCCCTGGGTGACCACACCCGTCAGACGCCCGCCCAGCGGTGAGCTGTCGCTGACCCGGCACTCGGCCAATCGCGCGCTCTGGGCGGCTTGGGCACCCGTGGAGCGGCAACCCTGAAGGAGTTCACTGGCTGCTCCGTGGGCTGTAGGGCTGGAGGAGCTGGTCGACGGGTGCGTAGTCGTCGGTGAGCAGTTGGGCATCGCCGATCCAGGAGGTGAGGTCGTCGCCGGTGGCGATCTTCCAGCCGGTTTGCCGGGCGTCCAGCGCTTCCTGGGTCGCGCGTAGGTCGACCGGTCGGTTGGAGGCGACCACCACCAGATTGCCCCCCTGGGGGGTGGCGGTCGGGTCGAGGCCGATATCGGTGGGTTCGCCGACGAGGGCGACGTGCTCGAAGGTCTCGCTGAGGGTGGCTGCTTCGGCACGTGCGAAGGCCATACCACCGTGGTCGATGAGGTTGGCAACGTACAGTCCGCTCTCCTTGAGCACTCGCCGTACGTCAGTCATCGCCTCCACCGTGGTGAGGTGCCACGGCACGCTGACGCCCCCGAAGGCGTCGCCGACGACGAGGTCACGACTGCCTGTGTCCAGTCGCCGCAGGCCGAGCCTGCCGTCCTCGACGCGTACGTCGACACCGGCGTCTGATCTCAGACCGAGTTGGTCGCGGTCGATGCGCACGACCCCGCTGTCGATCTCGGACACCAGGCTGCGCGTCCCGGGCCGCGTGGCCGCGAGGTAACGGGGAAAGGTGAGCCCGCCGCCGCCCAAGTGGTGGGCAGCGAGTGGCTCGCCTTCGGGAAAGGCGGCATCGACCACCGACGCGATGGCGCGCACATACGTGAACTCCAGGAAGGTCGGGTCGTCGATGTCGACGTAGGAGTGCCGCACGCCGTCCAGAACGAGTGTGCGGCCGCTGTCCCGGTCGGGGTCCGCGACGACCCGTGCGCAGTGGTACCTGGTCTCCGTGTCGCAGCCACCGGGCGCGACCATGATGGCGAGGCCACCGGCAACGACCACGAGTGTCAGGGCAGGGGTGCCGCTCCACCCCCGCGTTCGCCACTCGACCAGCGCCGCGCCGACCACCAGCAGTGTTCCGAGGCCGATCAGGATGCCGCTGACCGGCAACCGCGACACGAGGACGAAGCCGGTGAGGACGGTGCCCACGATGGCGCCGACGGTGCCGACGCCGGACAGCCGGCCGACAACCGTTCCGGTCTCGGCGAGGCTGGTAAGACGCAGCTTGGTCACGATCGGCGTCACCGCGGAGAGCAGCGCGCCCGGCACGAGGATGGTCAGCGACGCGATGAACAAGAGCACCGGTGGTGCCCACTCACCAGTGGTGCGCAGCACGGCAGGGGTGAGCGCCACGACCGCTCCCGACACCCCGAGCGAGGGACCCAGGAGCCGGCGTGGATTGACCTGGTCGGCGATGCGCCCACCCATCCAGGAGCCGGCGGCGATCGCGGTGAGGGCGATACCGATCACCATGGTGCTGGTCTCGAGGGTGAGGCCGAGGTAGGGAGCCAGCAGCCGCAAGGCGACGATCTCGACCACCAGGACCGCGGCCGAGGACCCGAACACAAGCACGGCAGCGGCACGGGGACCCAGGCCGTAGTCGCGAGGCGTTCCCTCGTCGACAGGCGGGGAAGACGATCCGGTCACGGACGACATCCTTGCATGCGACTCATCGACCCAACCGCATGGCGAATCTCAGTGCTATGCCTGCTCCCCTCCGACTCGCTGCATGTCCGGTCTTTCGCCCAACAGCGAACCGGAGCAAGCAGCTTGCACGAAACACGCCAAGCCTCGATCCCCGCGGCGACGACAGGTCCACTCATGTGTTCGGAGTCGCGTACGAGCGCATGCGCATGGGGCAACGCGCACTCGACGCACTCGCCTCCTGCGCCGTTGCTGTACGTCGACGTGGTCCACATCAGGCGGCCGTCGTCCTTCTTCCTGGCCACCGTGCCCATGGCCGCACCGACAGTGAGCGGCATCTCGGGGCTCGGACCGCCGGGCCCGCCGTCATTGAGCAGCAACGGGCCGACGCGATGCGCCGGGTCGGTGGCGCGGAGGCGGGAGACGGCGACGGTGATGGTCCGCCCGCCCGGGTCGGTGTGGTCCAGCGGCACGGTGAGCTCGGCACACCGAGCGCCCGCCGCGTCGGGTTTCTGCCCCGTGGTGTCGTCAGCACCGAGGGTGCATTTGTGCCAGTCGATGTGCTGGGCGTAGTACCGCCCCAGCCCCACCGGCTCCTCCGTAGGGGCGGCGGGTAACGCCGCCGCCCCTACGGCCGGCACCGCAGCGCCGGCGACAGCCATCCGTATCCGTGTAGGAGTCCCCGTCCACCGCACGCCAGACCGCGGACGCTTCCACCTCACTGCGGCCATCCCTCCCGATCCGCCGACCATCGCGGTGGCGAAGGTGGCGCCCAGACACCACGGGGTGCGGGGATCGATCCGCGGCGGTTGTCGGAGTATGGATGAGGCAATACCGCGACTTCGAAGCGGCTGCCGAGGTGCTCATGCGTCCGGTGAATCGCGGCCGTTCCCGGCCTGCTCGCCTACTTGAGGTAGACGAGTCCGTCCGTCGTGACCGTCGGCCGGCCACTGGTGCCGGCGACCACGATTTTGACGGTGTGCTTGCCGCTGGACGCCCAGGTCTTGGTCCAGAGCGCGTCGCGGTACTTCGTCGTGGAGGACTTCAGGTCGACGGTCGTCACCTTCGTACCGTCCACGTAGATGTGAGCCTGGCCGGAGGTGGAGGCGCGGGAGACCACCCAGGCGGCCGAGCGACCGGTGAAGGTCCAGCTCAGCGAGGCGTTCTTGGTCTTGCTGGTGTACGACTTGCCGCCGAGGTAGCTGCTGGAGGACTTGGTCGTCCAGGTGCCGGACTTGGTGGCGGAGGTCTCCTGGAGGATGACCGGGGTGCCGGTGACCGAGGCGGGGGCGGTGTTGCCCGCGAGGTCGTACGCCGTCAGGGACCACTTCGTCGCGGTGCCGGACTTGGCGGTGTGGTTGGCGCTGGTGACGGTCGGACCGTAGGTCTTGGCCACCGGGGCGGTGAGCCGGACCTCCTTCAGCGCCCTGCCGTCCGTGGCCTTCCACTTCACGGCCAGCGGTACGGCGGTGGTGGTGACCGTGCCGGTGCGCAGGGCCAGGTTCGGCTTGGTGGTGAAGGTGGGGGCGGTGGTCTCGGCGACAACCGTCGCGGCCGCAGTGGTGGTGGTCTTCCCCGACTGGTGGACGGCCCGGACGGCCACCTTGTGGGTGCCCACGGCCAGAGTCGCCTTGGCGGAGCCGGCGGTTCCCGTGGCGGTGGCGGCGACCTTGCCGTCGACCAGCACCTCGTACTTCGCGATCAGCGCGGCGGGCGTCGTGGCCGACCAGTTCACCGTGACGCCGGCCTTGGTGTAGTACGTCGAACCCGAAACGCCCGTGCCGGTCACCGACTTGAGGGTGAGCCCGGCGACCGGACCTGCCGCCCAGCCGCGGATCGTGCCGAGCCCGTCGTAGAAGGCGTCGCCAGGGCACTGGGTGTTGTAGCCGTCGCGGTGGCCGTGGATGGTCGGGAAGCTCAACCGCGCACCCTTGCTCCAGGACTTGCGGAAGTAGTTGGTGCCGTCCGCGCCCGCGGTGAGGGTGGTGGTGCCGGCCGGGTCGACCCCGTACTGGCCGAGCTTCCAGGCGGCGATCCGGGCGACCGACGTCATCGCCTCCCGCGAGGGGGCGACCGTCGTGTAGGTCCCGAGGACTGAAATGCCGGTGGTCTCGGAGTTGAAGCCGTACGCGTGCGCTCCCATCACCGGCAGGTCGACGCCACCCTTGCGGCCCTCATAGATCGTGCCGCACTTGTCGACGAGGAAGTTGTAGCCGATGTCTTTCCACTTGAGCTGTTGCACGTGGTAGGCGTAGATGCCGCGTACGACGGCCGGGGCCTGGGCGCAGGTGTAGTCGTTGGACTCGGCGGTGTGGTGGACGACCACCGCCTTGATCTTCCCGCCGGGGAGATAGCCGGGCTCCTCCGGACTGATCGACTCGTCCGCACCCCAGCCCGCCCGTGAGGTGATCGGCGGCTTGGGCGCGGTGGACGGGGGAGCGGTCGGCACGTTCACCGACGGGGAGGGCGAAGCCGATGGCGAGGCCGAATCCGAGGCGGACTCGGGCGGAGTCGCACTCGGCGTCACCGACTCCGACTCCGACTCCGACGGCGACTCGGACACGGACGGCTCGGAAGGCACCGGCTCGGACACGGACGGCTCCGCCGAGCCCGTCACCGACTCCTCCGGGGCCGGTGAATCCGTGGCGGCGGACGGGCTCTCGCTCTCCTCGACCGCGTACGCCGCGGGCTCCAGCGCCGAAGCCTCGCCGCCGCCCGGGTCGATCATGTCCAGCCGCAGTCCCTTCGGCAGCCGCGCCGAGGACTTCCCGTCCACCCGGACCTCGACCCCGTCGGACGGTCCCACCCACGCCGGTTCGGTGCCTCCGCGTGCCGCCCCGCTCTCGCCCTGCCCGCTGTCCCCGTCCAGGCCCAGCCAGTCCGACCACTTTCCGGACTCCGCGTCCCGGGTACGGACCTCGACCGCCCCGGTCACCCTGGCGGACGGATCCGCCCAGGTGACGCCGAGCATGCTGAACGGCTCGGTGTCCCGCTTGCCGAGTTGCGCGGAAGTGCCGTTTCCGGCCACCTCCAGCGCGGCCGTACGCGCCTCGCTCCTGACCGGCCCGGGCTTCCCGTCGCCATCCTTCGCGCTTTCCGCGGGGCCGCCGGTCACTCCCTGGACCACCAGCACCCCGGAAACCCCCGCAGCCACGACCGCGGCCGCACCCCACCAACGACGAACTCTCATACCGGTCCGCAATTCCCTTCCCATGAACCCGAAAAGCACAAATACCGTGAACGAGGACTACCTGTCCCGCTCCTCGTCCGTCATCTCCGAAAGCGTCCTCGGAACCTGCTCGATGACCCACTCCTGACCTCCGTCGGCCAGTCCGTGGGACGTAAAGGTGTCGAAAGGGTCGATGTGGCTGATGACGCCGTGCGCCGCTTGAGGGGCACTGCTCATTTCCACCACGCAGTCGGACGCCCCGAGTTGCTGATCCGCTCAGCCTCTTCGGGCATTTCGTACGCCCCCGAGGGCCTCTTCGCCTCCGTCCTCTTCGTCGTCCTCGAAGATATCCGAGAACGGACTGCCCCAGCCCGATGACTCAAAGGTCGCGTCCGACCTCCGTATGTTCGTCAGGGCGGACACGAGCTCGTTCAGCGCTGCGGGAATACTCATGATGCGGGCCGTTCCTCCCTGTCTTCTGCGGGGGCGATAACCGGGAGACTGACCGTATGCCGAAGAAGCGATCGCCCGGGACGGGTAAGACGGGCTTTGCCGAGGTGATTGCCTCAATGCAGCCCGTCGAGACCGGTGAGGGCAACCTCGTGCCCTCGCCGGCGACCGCGGGGGAGTTTGTCGATGAGCAGGGATGCCTCTGGACGAAGAGCCGTGGGCCTCTCGATCCCCGGTCGGCCAAACGACTTGTACGGACGGCAGACGACATGATCATCGGTGAAGGGGCGGGAGACGTACTGCGCTCGGTGCCACACGATGACCGTCAGGCGGCTTGGGCGAATATCGAAGACCGGCTCGACTCCTCGGAGCTGCACACATATCAGGCGTACGAGTTCGCTTCGGCGAACGGGCGTACGTTGGTGTATTTCGAGGAGTTCTGCTGAGCCCTGGGACAAGCTTCGCCCGCTTTCCCTGGCCTTTGCGATGGCGGCGGCCTTGCTCTTGAAGCGTGTGGGATGCCACCAGTTCACTACATTCCGCTTCTTCGGAATGTACCGAGCGCAGTTGTGGACCGGCGCGGCCTGTCCGTCGGCCACCACGTAGTAGGAACCCCCTGGTTGTGCAGGATCACGCCGAACCGGTTGGACGCGTTGATCATGGCGACCAGGGAGGCCAGCGCGGCGATCTGGTCGTCCTCGTAGTGCTTGCGCACCTGGGCCCAGGTCTCGTCGGAGACGCCTTCGTGGGCATCGGCGAGCCGGGTGCCCTCCTCGGCGAGCGCCAGCGCGGCCCGCTCGGCCTCGGTGAACACAGTGGCATGGCGCCAGGCGGCGACCAGATTGAGCCGGGGTGAGGTTTCCCCGGCCGCCGCGGCCTCCTTGGTGTGGACGTCGACGCAGAAACCGCAGCCGTTGATCTGGCTCGTCGCGGCGCTAGGGCGAGTATCGAGTCGTGATCAATCGCGAGTGCAACTGACAGATGCGGAGCGGAGGTTGGTGCTTGGCCGGCCGTCCACAACCGCTTCCGGCAGCGACATCGCAGTGCATGTAGTCTCGGCCCCGTTCGTCGCCATGGCCGCCGCTACCGCGGCGCTTGGGACCGCGCTTGGTTCCCTCGCGGTTCAGCTGCGCGCAGACGGCTACGAGCAGTACGTCGAATCCGTAGCCACCTTCAGCGTCCTGATGTACGTCACCGCAGCTCTGGTTGTGGTGACATGGGTCCGAGACGGTCGGCCGCACTCGAACTGAGTTCTTCGCGGACAAGCGCCAAGCTGATGCCCTGGCGCCCGCACGGCTCTTCGTGGCCCTGTAGCGCGTGTCGATCCGTAATCACTGAGTAGTTCGGGGGACCTCAGGTTCGGCTGCACAATCTCACCTGCCCCGTCACCCGTCTGCGGCCCTACCTCCTGTGCCCTGCAGTGCAGTTGTCACAGAATGCCCCCATGAGGCACACGCCTCACGCACCCATGACCGCCCGGCCTCCCCCTACGCTCCTCCCGCATGCTGCGCGCAGGACCCGGCCATCTGGCACGGGGAACCCGCGCGGCCAGAGTCCATGGGGGATCTCTCGCGATGAGAAGAGCATTACTGCGCCTTGCCACCGTCCTCGCCCTCGGCCTTGGCCTGCTGGCCGTCCCATTCGGCCCTGGTGCCCCGGAAGAAGCCCAGGCCGCGACGAGCGGCGGGAGGATCTACAACAAGGACGGCGACATCGTCGCGCTGGCGTCCTTCAACTCCGGGCTGCACTACTTCCACCACCACGAGAACTCCAGCCCTGACACACCCAACTTCTTCCAGGTGATGGACAAGTGCGACGACGGAGAGGGCCCTGTCGTCAGCTGGACGATCGAGGGCCGGGCCGTCGACGGGTGGAGTCAGGACGACTGCACGGGCGGCTTCCTCCCCTTCAAGCTGTACGTGGTCAAGACCGGCTACGAAGAGCAGGACATGGCTGCCATGCAGTGGCACCTCGCCGTCAAGAACGCCGACGGCGAGCAGCTGGGGAGCACCGAGGTGCAGCGCGACTGGGCCGGCTCCTACTCCAGCGACGGCAGCGACCTGTACTCGCACTCCAGCCTCTACCGAGAGGAGTACGCGGGAGGCGGGGACACTCTGACCGTGACGATCGTCCCGTCGGACAAGGCGACTGGCGTCTTCCCGGTCGAGATCGTCGACGCCTACACCCAACAGATCTGGGACCACGTAACGGAGCGCACTCCCCTGCCGCAAACCCTCACCGCCGACCAGGTGGAGTCGCTCTACAAGCAGCTGTGGTGCCACGTGAAATTCAACTTCGAGGGCATCAAGGGCGGCCACACCTGGGACCTGGAGGCGGAGCGTCCGAACATCGACTCGGACCTGGTGACCGAGGACATCGCCTTCCATGGCTGCAACTGGGGCACGACTGAGGACCAAGGCTGGTTCAACCGCCCGCCCACCGACGGCGGCGACCCCGAGGACTTCGCCCCCGTGGTCGACGCCGGCCCCGACGTGAGTGTCGACGAGGGCTCCGCGGTCACCCTCAAGGGCACGGCCGCCGACGACGGCGGCACCCCCGCCACGGAGTGGACGTACACCCCGGGTGACGGCGTCGACGAGGGCGCGACCTGCACCTTCGCCGACGCGACCGCCCCCCGCACCACCATCACCTGCACCGACGACGGTACGTACAAGGTCAAGCTGACCGCCGACGACGGCGTCAACAGCCCCGTGAGCGACAGCGCCACCGTCACCGTCCGCAACGTCGCCCCGACCCTGGACGTGACCGCGCCGAAGGACTGGGACGTCCACCGCGTCGAGACCGACGTCCCCGTATCGGCCTCCTTCACCGACCCCGGCAGCAACGACACCCACACCTGCAAGGTCACCTGGGACGACGGCAGCACCTCCGCCTTCCCGGCGAAGGACGACAGCTGCGACACCAGCCACGTCTACGACCACGCCGGCATGGACACCATCGCCGTCGAGGTCGTCGACGACGACGGCGGCAAGGACTCCGCCGAGCGCATGGTCGTCGTCTACGACCCGCGCGCCGGCCTCGCCTCCGGCGCCGGAACCCTGGACGACGGACTGGGCTTCACCGCCCTGGCCAAATACCCCTCGGCGGACTCCACCGTGCCCGCCGGGGCGGTCTCACTCTCCGTCCCCACCGAAACCGGTCGGCGCACGATCGTCTCCACCGACCTCGACTGGCTGGTGATCACCCCGGACGCCAAGGCCGCCCTCAAGGGCCGCTCTGCGACCCACGGCTTCCTCGGCTACCTGGAGTCGGGCCGCTTCCGCGGCGTGACCTGGCCGCTCTCCCAGGGTGACACCCCACCCGCCGCCCCCTCCTACGACAGCACCCCGGGCGCAAGCTGGGACCTGGACGAGGCGCAGCCGAAACCCCTCCGTACCGGCCTCACCGTGATCGACACAGGCTGGATCCCGGGCCTGCCACAGCTCCCGGCCCCGCTCGGCGACACGGTGGCCAACCTCCTCGACACCCTGCCCGCCCTCCGCCTGGACCTGCACGGGGACACGGCGGCCTGACCCGCTCACCGGCGGCTGGCCGGGAGGTCGTGATCGGTGGGATCGGTCACGGTCGCCCGGTCAGCGCCTGTGGGACCGATGTGACCGGACAGGCCCTGCCGCGGTCGTGAGCCACGGTCGTTATGGGCCTGCTCCGGTGCACCGCTCGCCGGTCAGTGGCCGGCTTCGGCGTGGTCACCGTGGCCGCTGAGCTGCGCAGTGCGGAGCCGGTGAAGGCTGCTGCGAGACCGTAGAGCTGGCTGCGTACCCGCTGAGAGGCGGGCCTCGTCTCTTGAAGGTGCAGCGCCCGTTGGGACCAGCCGAGCGCGGCCTGCTCCACCTGGTGAGTCCCGCCGGTCGTGTTGTCGTTGGCGATGATCAGTGCGAACTGGGCGGCGAGCCGGTTCACGTCGGACTGACCCACTCGGCCGGACAAGTCCACGTCGGGCACCGGAGGGGGGCTGAAGGGCGTTAGAGCGGCGGCGGATGCGGTGGTGAGGAAGGTTCGGCGGAGCACAGGCTCCTCCTCATGATGCTGCTTGGTTGTGGGCGTCGGGCGGCTTACCACGGATCGGGCGTGAGGGATGAAGCCCAACTCGATTGCGGTACACCCGAATACTGCCTCCAGCGCCAGGCGTTGTTTGGCCTGCGGCCATCGGGATTTTCCGGCGGTGAGGTTGTGGACCGTACGGGCGGAGACAGTGCCGCGCTTGCCCGTGAACTGCTCGATCGCGGTGTTCATCGTCTCGGCCAACGCTTCCTGCGTGAGACCGAGTTCGCGCATCTGCGCCTTGAGCTGCTCGTTCGCCGCTGTCACATCACCAACCGTAGGAGCGGCTCATCTCGCCTGTACCGAGGTGGCTAACCTCTGGCTTCAGTTCCCGCACGAGGTCCCGGCCGAGGCGTGGCCGTCGGCGATCGGGATTCTCACCGTGCTCCCTCGCTGGTCGAACGATCGGCCCCCGGGGGTACCTCGGGGGTACCCCCGGAGGCGTCAACTCCCATCAACGGTGGGGTCAGTCGGTTCCGACCAGTACGACCGGCAAGTCCGCCAGAGCATGGGCGAGGTAGGTGGCGTCGAAGTCGGCGTCCATGACGACCAGGATCTCCGGGTCGCCCGGCTACCACTACTCGGCCGCTACCAGGCGTCCGCGTAGTGACGAATCTCGACAGGTCGCAGCCCAGCGCGGTTCAACGACAAACTCAGGCGAAGGCGTGGCAGTCGTACTTGGCGCCGGTCTCCGGGCTGTACCTCGCCCACTTCATCTTGTTGCGCGTCAGGGGGCCGTAGACGCCGTCAACCGCGACGCCGATCCGGCTCTGCACATCCCTCAGAGCCGCAGCGGTCGCGGCTCCGAAGACGCCGTCAAGTACAAGCGCCTTTCCGTAACAGACGTTCAGGTTCTTCTGCAGCGCACGGACGGCCTTCCCCGTGTTCCCCTGCTTCAGAATGCAGGACACAGTGTTGGGAGAGCTGTAGTAAGGAAGCACCCAGTAGGTGCCGTTGGTGAAGTAACCAATCGTCGTGGTGTTGCATACGGGGTACGACGCCGCCGATGCGGAGGGCGCGACTGCGACGGCGCCTCCCAGGAGGCCTGCGACGACTGCGCCCACCGTGAAGGCTGCCTTGGTGCGCGCCGCTGCACGTATTCTCATTTCTACCCTTCTGGAGTCCTGTACCCGCTCATAGTTGATCCAGCGGTGAACGGAATGCTACGGCTTGATCTTCCCACTTCATGCCTGATGTCCTTGCCCGATAGCTCCTCGCGGCGGCGAGAGCTCGTCGATCGCCTGGAGGTGGCCGGGGTCCTCAAGAGCCCTGAGTGGTGTGCGGCGGTCGAGGCCGTACCACGTGAACTGTTCCTCAACCCGCGCGTGTTCCTGCCCTCCGACGGCGGACGCTGGCGCCCGGTGACAGCGCTTGGCACGGCTCCGGGGGAGTGGCTGGAGATCGCCTACAGCGAGCAGTCGCTCGCCACGCAGCTCGACGGTCACCTGACCGCCGACCAGGTCGCCGAGCTGGTCACAGGAGTGCCCACCTCCTCCTCCACCACTCCCGTGACCGTGGTCGGCGTGATCGAGGACCTGGAGGTGGATGACGGCCATACGGTCCTGGAGATCGGCACCGGCACCGGCTACTCCACCGCGCTGATGTGCCACCGTCTGGGCGAGGACAACGTCACCACGGTCGAGGTGGACCCGCAGGTGGCGGCTCGTGCGGATGCCGCGTTGGAGGAGGCCGGCTTCTCCACGTGGACGGTGACTGGTGACGGCCTCCTCGGCCACCCGGCCCGTGCGCCGTACGACCGGGTGATCGCCACCTGTGCCGTGCGCCGCATCCCGTACACCTGGCTCCGCCAGACGAAGCCCGGCGGGATCATCCTCGCCACGGTCGGGTCCTGGCCGTACGGCACCGGCCTGGCCAAGGTGACGGTGAACGAGGACGGTTCGGCGCAGGGACGGATCATCGGCCGCTCTTCCTTCATGCAGGCGCGCGCACAGGCGACGGCGCCGCTGGCCGGGGACCTTTCGGCCCGTACTGCCTACGCGGATACGGAACGGCCGGCCAAGGCCCCGCCGACGCTGCTGGAGGAGTGGATGCCGGCCTTTCTGGCCCAGCTGACCGCTCCCAGCGCACAGTTCGTCCGCGCTGTGGGCGGTGACGGCACACAGCTGCGGTACCTGTTCGACACCGACCGGGAGTCCTTCGCAGCGTTCACCGCGGATGCCTCCGGCTGGACGGTCCGCCAGGGCGGCCCGGTCGCCCTGTGGGACGACAACGAGCAGTCCCTCATGGCATGGCAGGACGCCGGGCAGCCCGACATCAGCGACCTACGGCTCCACATCACCGATCGTTTCCATACGTACTGGATCGAGGGCGGACCCGGGATGACGTGGGAACACCGGCTGGCCTGAGCCGATTCCAGAGTTACACGGCCTATTGCGGCAATCCGCCTACGGCTCCGCCCGCGATCCGCTGAACCCAGGGCTCCCGCCCATCAAGCGGTACATACCGATCGAGTCGTGCCCAGCAGTGTCGGCGAAGCCGAACTTCTCGTAGAGGAAGCGCGCGGGGCCGTCCGCGATCAGCGAGACGTACGCGGTGGCGGGCGCCCGGCGCTCCAGTTCCTCGGTGAGCGCGGCCATGATGCGCTTACCGAGGCCGCGCCCCTGGTGGGCGGGGTGGACGCACATGTCGACGATCTGGAACGCGGTACCGCCGTCACCGATGATTCGCCCCATGCCGATGGGCGCGCCCTCATGTCGGAGGACCACCCCGTACCACGTGTTGGGCAGGGCGAGCGCAACCGCTTCGGGGTCTTTGTCCGAGAGGCCGGCATCGGTGCGCAAGCGGCGGAAAACCTCGACGGAGGGCACTCCTACGCTCAACTCGTAAGGGCCGTGCAAGCTAGTCACGTATTACATATTATAGGCCGTTCCGGGCCGAGCGATAAACCTGAACTACCGGACAGGCCCTGCCGCGGTCGTGATGGGCTGGGCCTGCTCCGGTGCACCGCTCGCCGGTCAGTGGCCGGCTTCGGCGTGGTCACCGTGGTCGCTGAGCTGCGCTTCGAACCAGTCGTGCAAGGCGTCCACCAGTACGGGCTCTTCGGTGTCGTAGGTGAGAGTGGCCCCGTCGGGCCGCTCCCGATAGCGCACCTCGATGCGTTCGTAGCCGTCTTCCAGTTCCGCCAGGCCCGGCATGCTGTCGCCGTGTATCCGGGCGGGATCGCCGAAGTCTCCCTGGCCGAACGCCTTGGCCTCCTGTTGCAGGTGGGCGCGTATGAGGTCGATCTGCTCGGCGTCGTCGGGCCGGTCGGCGACGACGTCCTGGACCCCGCCCGTCTCGTGGGGGGTGAAGTGGTGGGTGGTCTGTTCGAGTTCGAAGGGCATCACGGTCCGACCGCGCTCGGCGACCGCCTCCTGCCGGTCGGTCCGCCGGTCACCGCTCTCCTGCTGCTGGCCGCCGATCAGCAGGACTGCGGCCAGGACCGCGCCGACACCCCCTGCGGCGATGCCGGCCGTTAACAGTCGGCGCTTGCCGTCATTCATCCAGTGCCTCCGTCAGGACTCCGAGGGCGTGCAGTACGCCCGCTCGTTCGTGGGGCGGGATCGCGTCAAGCAGCCGGGAGAATTTCTCCCGTCGTGCGTCGGCGAGGTTGTGCGCAGCCTGCTGCCCTGAGGGTGTGAGACGCAGGACGACGCCGCGGCCGTCGTCGGGGGCAGGAGCGCGTTCCACCCACCCGCGGGCGGTCAGCTGCCCGACGAGCCGACTGACGGTGCTCTTCTGCAGCCGCAGCCGACGGGCCAGTTCCACCTGCCGCAGTTCACCCTCCTGCGCAAGCTCACCGAGGGCGTGAGCCTCGGAGACCGGGATCGCCTGACCGCACGGGGTGTTTTCGGGCTGGTGCAGCCCGAAAGCGCGGACGAAGGTCCGTAGCGCGTCTTGTAGCAGGGCAGGATCCGCTGCTTCAGGATCAACCGGCATGGTTCGACCCTACAACCAGATGGTTCGACGGCGCAACCATCTTCTCCGAGGGGCTGCGGGCCCCGCTCTCGTACGGTGAGCATGTGGATTCGTGCCAGCCGCGCAAGCACGGCCAACGCCCGCGCGGTCAGCCCGGCGTCGAGCCGGATTTCGCGCAGGCGCTGTCCGAGATCCTTGCGGGCTTCCTGAACGCTGGAGGAAGGAGACGACATAGTGTGCCGAGCCGGTAGGGAGCGCGCCGGTGGTCAGTACGGCGGCGCCCATGCCACTCGACATTCACACTTCGGCCGCCGTCGCGGCGCTAACGCCGCTGGCCAATAGATCAGTCAACCGTTGCTCCAAAAGGCCAGGGCCTTGCTGATCAGCTTCTCTGCGGCGGCTCCATAGCAGGCGGCGTTGCTGAAAGCACTGAATGCCTTGTTGTGGAGGGCGAGTTCGTCGGGGTCGGTGATGTCCACGCCGGTCGAGACAAGTTCGTAGTGGGCTCGGCTGTCGCCGAAGATGTTGAAGCCTGGCTTGGGGACAATGCCCACCTCGGCGGTGGCGGAGAGGACACCGAGGGTGAGGGAAGGGAGACTGATGTCGCGAAGGATCCGCTCCATCTGCCCCCGCATCACCTCCGGCCCACCGATGTTCGTGTACAGGGCCTGTTCGCCGAGGATGACGTCATAGTGGTGCTCGCCGTCGTACAGAACCTGCTGCCGCTCCATCCGCTTGGCCACGCCCGCCGGCACGTCGTCCGGGACGCCCAGAAATTCGACGACTTGGCGGAGGATCACGGTGGCGTACGCCTCGGTCTGGAGCGTGCCCCAAATCATCGTGGGGACGTACGCCTTGCCGTGCCGCGTCTGCTGATACCAGCCGATCACCTCGTCCTGGATGTCTTCCGTGCCGGTGGACAGTCGCTGTTGCCAGGGGACCGAACTGGTCACTGCGTGTTCCCTTCACGTTGCTGATCGTGATCCAACGGTGGTCATACCCGGTGCAGCGGATCGCGCATCATCGCGGCGAACACCGGTGAGTCGGCGAAGGGCTGCTGCTCGCCGATCTTCCCGTACCCCCAACCCTCGTAGAGAGCTTGGACCTTGCCGTCGCCCGCCGTCGGATTGACGAGCAGGGTGACCCGGTCTTCCCCTCTGCCCGCAAGAAGCTCTTCGTGGATGCGCTGCGCCAGGCCGGTGCCACGCCACGGCCGACGAACCACGATCTCGTTCAGTGCCAGGGTGCGCTTGCCCGTCTCGACCGTGAATCCGTCGGGCAGAGGCGTGGTCATGGACGTCCACCAACGTGTGTTGGGACCGAGTGGAGTGGCGTAGGCAAAACCAGCGGGCTCGGTCCCGTCGTAGGCGATGACCGTCTCCCATCCGGGCAACGAACTATGTGCTGACAGGCGCTCGTTGAAGCGTTCGGCGGAGTAGAAAGGGCCGGTGAGGTCGAAGTCGTGCTGACGGACCTCGACATGGATGTCCACGATCGTCTGCCGCACCGGCTCGACGTCGGTGTAGTGCCGCAGTTCAAGGTTCACAAGAGCTCCTTTTCGAACCATTCCCGGGTGACGGGGGCCTCGGGGGCGATGGCGTGGAGCCGGTGCCCGAATGTGTTCAACAAGCGCGCGGTGCGACCGTGCCGCGCCTTGGTGGGGATCTTGTGCGCAGTGGCTACGGCGAGTTCCGGTTCGCGCTGCCCGAGCTGGGCGTGGGCGAGGTAGGCGTGTGTGAGGGCGCGATTGCGCTTCATGTCAGGTCGCAGTTTCGCAAGGGTGTGGTGGGCGTGCGCCTCCGCTTGTTCCCACAGGCCGAGCGTGGTGGTCGCGGTGAGGGCGAGGAGGTGGAATTCGGCTGAGTCGTAGAACCGCATCCACACCGGGCGTGGCTCGTGGGTGTCCGCTCGGTCCAGCGCGGTCTCAGCGAGGCCGAGACACCGCAGGGCTGTTTGTCGGTCGTGCAGGTCGGCGTGGTGCACCGCCGTGCGAGCGTGTACCAGGGAGGCGTAGAGCGGATCGCGGGCGGCTCGTGTACGTTTCGCGGCATCGTCGGCCGCGAGGGCGCTGGTGTACTGACCCAGGTTCCGATAGAGCGCTGCGGCATGCCCCCATGTGCGGAACTGGATCGCGGGGTCGCCGGAGAGACCTGCGAGGGCGATGGCCTCATGCAGATGCTGTTGTGCTTGGTCGAGGCGTCCACCGTCGATGGCCGCCCACAGTGCGGAGCCGGTGAAGGCTGCTGCGAGACCGTAGAGCTGGCTGCGCACCCGCTGAGAGGCGGGCCTCGTCTCTTGAAGGTGCAGCGCCCGTTGGGACCAGCCGAGCGCGGCCTGCTCCACCTGGTGAGTCCCGCCGGTCGTGTTGTCGTTGGCGATGATCAGTGCGAACTGGGCGGCGAGCCGGTTCACGTCGGACTGACCCACTCGACCGGACAAGTCCACGTCGGGCACCGGAGGGGGAGTGAAGGGCGTGAGGGCGGCGGCGGATGCGGTGGTGAGGAAGGTTCGGCGGAGCACAGGCTCCTCCTCATGATGCTGCTTGCTTGTGGGCGTCGGGCGGCCTACCACGGACCGGGCGTGAGGGATGAACCCCAACTCGATTGCGGTACACCCGAATACTGCCTCCAGCGCCAGGCGTTGTTTGGCCTGCGGCCACCGGGTTTTTCCGGCGGTGAGGTTGTGGACCGTACGGGCGGAGACAGTGCCGCGCTTGCCCGTGAACTGCTCAATCGCGGTGTTCATCGCCTCCGCCAACTCTTCCTGCGTGAGACCGAGTTCGCGCATCTGCGCCTTGAGCTGCTCGTTCGCCGCTGTCACATCACCAACCGTAGGAGCGGCTCATCTCCCCTGTACCGAGGTGGCTAAAGAACGGGTCAGTTTTTCCGGTTGGGTGCGGCCCGATCCTGGGCGGTTTTTCCTGCCGATCAGTGGGTGATCCGTCGTTCACTGTCAGTAACAGGATGAACGCGATCACAGGAGTCAGTCGTGGAGACCAGGTACCAACCGCCCGACGAACGGCAACTCGACTGCGCGAGGTTCCTCGCCGAGATCCGCGTCATCCTTCAGCCGCGACTGGACGTCCCTCCCCTGTCCGACACCGCGCGGCGCACAGAGGCTGTCTCCGGCATGCTCCGCGCGCTCCTCGATGAGACGCAGGGAGACGAGCGGGAAGCGGTGAGAGTGATGCGCCGTCTTGGCGCACGGCTTCTCGATGAGTCGTCGCAGGGCGGGGCGAGCACCTACGCGGCATGGCAGCGTCTCGTGAATCTCGCGCGCTGCACGGAAGCGTTCCTCGACGTCGAAAGCCGAAGTCGATGAGAGCCGACTGCCCTGCCTGCGAGATGTTCCGCAAAGAACGGGAGGCGCAGGTTCGCTCCGGTAACGGCGACCTGGGCGACCTCCTCACCCGTGTCGCCCTGCATGAGGCGACCGCACACTGCGGGCCGATGGCCCCGCTTCGTCCGCACCGCCCCCTACAAGAAGGAGGGTTCATGACGGCAAACGCCACCCAGGAGCAGCTCGCCCCGGTTCGTCCGTGGGGCATCGGCCGACTGGCCCCGTACTCGACGACGATGAAGCTTCCCTTCACCAAGGTCACAATCGACCCCACGACGCAGATGGGCGTGTTCCACAACCACCTGGGCCACGTGGTCGAGATGGGCAAGCACGGCACCAGTTCCGGCACCGAGACATCCACCTCCACGAACCTTGACTCCCAGCCCGACCAGGGCCACGACCAGGACAGTCAGCAGGACTGATCGCCATGGCCGAGGAAATGACAGTGCTGGTTGCCACAGAGGCGAACGATGTCACCGCCGACATGGTGATCAGTCATCTCAACCGCTGGGGCGTGCCTGTTGTCCGCTTCAACCCCGCTGACTTCGGTGTGGACTTGACGTTCTCGGCACACTTCAGCATCGGTCTCACACCGGTGGCCGGCCAGATCCGCACGCCCTCGAGGATCGTCGGCCTGGAGCACGTGGGGGCGGTGTACTGGCGCCGCCCCGTCTGGCCCGCCTTCGAACACCTCCAGGACGCTGACGCGCGGTTCGCCGCCGCGCAAGTCCGCTACGGTCTCGGCGGCACCCTCTACGCGTTACGCGACTGCTTGTGGCTCAACCACCCGCTCAGGAACGCGGCTGCCGACTACAAGCCCGCGCAACTCGCGCTCGCTCACCGAATGGGCCTCGCCGTGCCACCGACCCTCGTGACGAACGACCCCGACGCGGCACGCCACTTCATCCGGGAACATCGCCAGGTGATCCACAAGACGCTGCGCTGGACCCCGTATGAGAGAGACGGCGTCGGCCTCACATCCTGGGCGGAGCCCGTCCGCGGCGACGAACTGGACGACACCGTGCGCATCACCCCGCACCTCTTCCAGGCCCGAGTGAACAAGGTCGCGGACCTCCGGGTGCTCATCGTCGGACGGCGTACGTTCGCTGTACGCATCGACTCCGATCTCCTGGACTGGCGCAAGGACTACAGCGCGCTTTCCTACAGCGTGGTAGACCTGCCGAACCGCTTGCAGAAGACCCTGATCAGCTATCTGGACCACCTCGGCCTCCCCTCGGGATCCTTCGATCTCGCCGTGGACCGCGACGGCGAGTTCCACTGGCTGGAGCTGAACCCCAACGGCCAGTGGGGATGGCTGGAGGAGAAGACCGGACTGGAGATGGCCGCAGCCTTCGCAGACCTGCTAGTACGGGGACGACACGCTGAGGGAGAAGCCGATGTCCTTGCCCGATAGCTCCTCGCAGCGGCGAGAGCTCGCCGATCGCCTGAAGGCGGCCGGAGTCCTCAAGAGCCCTGAGTGGTGTACGGCAGTCGAGGCCGTACCGCGTGAACTGTTCCTCAACCCGGGCGTGTTCCTGCCCTCCGACGGCGGACGCTGGCGCCCTGTGACCGCGCTTGGCACGGCTCCGGGGCAGTGGCTGGAGATCGCCTACAGCGAGCAGTCGCTCGCCACGCAGCTCGACGGCCACCTGACCGCCGACCAGGTCGCCGAGCTGGTCACAGGAGTGCCCACCTCGTCCTCCACCACCCCCGTGACCGTAGTCGGCATGATCGAGGACCTGGAGCTGGATGACGGGCATTCGGTCCTGGAGATCGGCACCGGCACCGGCTACTCCACCGCGCTGATGTGCCACCGCCTGGGTGAGGACAACGTCACCACGGTTGAGGTGGACTCGCAGGTGGCGGCTCGTGCGGATGCCGCGTTGGAGGAGGCCGGCTTCTCCACCTGGACGGTGACTGGTGACGGCCTCCTTGGCCACCCGGCCCGTGCGCCGTACGACCGGGTGATCGCCACCTGTGCCGTGCGCCGCATCCCGTACACCTGGCTCCGCCAGACGAAGCCCGGCGGGATCATCCTCGCCACGGTCGGGTCCTGGCCGTACGGCACCGGCTTGGCCAAGGTGACGGTGAACGAGGACGGTTCGGCGCAGGGACGGATCATCGGCCGCTCTTCCTTCATGCAGGCGCGCGCACAGGCGATGGCGCCGCTGGCCGGGGACCTTTCGGCCCGTACTGCCTACGCGGATACGGAACGGCCGGCCAAGGTCCCGCCGACGCTGCTGGAGGAGTGGATGCCGGCCTTTCTGGCCCAGCTGACCGCTCCCAGCGCACAGTTCGTCCGCGCTGTGGGCGGTGATGGCACACAGCTGCTGTACCTGTTCGACACTGATCGGGAGTCCTTCGCAGCGTTCACCGCGGAGGCTTCCGGCTGGACGGTCCGCCAGGGCGGCCCGGTCGCCCTGTGGGACGACATCGAGCAGTCCCTCATGGCGTGGCAGGACGCCGGGCAGCCTGACATCAGCGACGTACGGCTCCACATCACCGATCGTGCTCATGCGTACTGGATCGGAGGCCAGAAGATCGCCGCTGAGAACCGCTCGTACTGGATCGAGGACAGGCCCGGGTTGAAGTGGGAACACCGGCTCGCCTGAGCTGATTCCAGAGCTACACGGCCTACAAAGAGACGCGTCCCCGCACGTTTCGTACCGATCCTGAGGGAGGCCTGCGATGCCGCATAAGGTGCCCAGCTTTGACGAGCCTATGGAGGCCGCACAGCGTTCCGCCGTACACCTCGAAATGCGTGACCAGTACGCCGTGGGGGACGAGGCCGACGACTTCGATGCCTGGCTGCGTACCGGTCAGCGGGACACCGATCCCGCTTCGGAGTACTGGGCACCCTGGGTCGGCGTGATCTCCCGCGCGGTCGCCCGTGGGGTCGTCGTACGGCGCGTTCGCATCGTGTCCGAACCGGTTACCGACTACATCCGGTACGAGCACGCAGGGGCCGTCGTCAATGTCTCTGCCGGCGAGCAGGTGCGGTGGCTGCCCCGGCGGCGTGCGGTCGACCTGCTGCTGCCGGGCGCCGACCTGTGGATCTTCGACGGGACGCAGGTTCTCTTCAACCACTTCACCGGGACCGGCGACTGGGGCGACCCGCCCATGGAACTGCGCACTGAACCGGGCATCGTCAAGCACTGCTCGGATGCGTTCGAGGTGGTCTGGGAGCGCGCCATCCCGCATGGCGAGTACGAGATCCACTGACGGAATATGCGTCGATGGCGGCCCTCATCGCCGAACTCGCCAACCCCGGCCGCCACCATCAACGGCTTCGGCCTGCCCATCGGCCGCACCCTGGCCGCCGTACTCGAACAGCACCAGCAGGTCGACGGATCGGTCCTGCTGCCCGAACCCCTCGCGAAATTACTCGACTTCCGCCGCATCAAGGCGGACGGAACGCCCTCGGCGGCATAGGTGACTCACGGGATGCCCGCTCCTGACAGGCGAGTTCAGTCCTCCGCGAGCCACGGAAAGCCGTCGGGGTCGGCGGCTATTCGTGCGTGGAGGAGCTCGTCGTCGTGACCGCGAATCTGCCGGAGGAACGGGAAATCGCTGGCATGCACTGAGATTCTCGCGGCGGGTTTCACAGATTCCCGGCTTGCCACTTGGGCGGTCTGTACCGAGACGTAGGAGCTCTCGATCGGTGGTTGGGCCTCGAAGCTGTCGGCGGGCAGGAAGTACACCGTGCCGGTGCACCACGGCTGCTGCTCCAGTGCCGGTCGGCTGATCGAGAAGAAGTAGTAGGGGTCGCTGAGCTGCCGCGAACCGGAAGTGGTGCTGATGACGCGGATGCAGGCGTTGCACAGCATCATCGTCGGGTGGCGCTCGCGGTTCAGGATCGCGTAGTACATCGGCCAGATCCCGTCGGTGGCCGCGAAGACCGCGCAGCGGTTGCTGAATTCGAGTGTGTCGGCGGGCTGACGGGGTTCGAACTGCCCGATGTCCGGGTTGCCCGACCCGTGCAGGACCACATCGGCCCGCTCCGCGGCGCGGCTCAGAAACTGCCACTTGGGGGCGTCGAGACGGTAGTCGATGGGCTGCTCCGGGCCCTGGTCCAGCGCGTGGTCCAACAGCCGGTCGAAGGAGGCCGTCGTTTCGCGGTCCGGCCGGAATACGGGTCTCGGTATCCAGTACGAGGGAAGCTGCATCGGATGACGCTACCGAGATCCCGGGCGGACTACCCATTCCTCCTGCCGTACTCACCAGGCTCGGTAGAGCATCCGGCCGGTCAGCAGCGCGTCGTGGCTGGCGAAGAGCGCGTCGAAGATGAAATGTCGTCGGATGTATGCCGACCACTTCGCGTCCGGCAGGTCTGTGTACGCCTAGGCCACCAGGCCCTGGATGTCTGTGAACACAGATGAGCGCGCCTTGTTCCTGAAGACGACCGCGGAACTAGGGCAACTTGCCGTGCTTCAAGGCCTGCAAGAAGGGACACCAGGCGCCACTTCCAACCGTGACCACCGGACCCCTCGCGCACTTGGAGTCGCGTACAAGCGCACGCGTATCGGCCAATGCGCACTCGACGCACTCGCCTCCCGCGCCGTTGCTGTACGTCGACGTGAACCAGATCAGGTGGCCGTCGTCCTTGGGCTCTGCAGTGCTCACCTTGTGTGTTCCTTCAGAACGGAGTTGATCAGCTGGGCGGAACGCTGAGGACTGAGGGCTGCGGCTCGCAAGCCGTCGAATGCTCTCGTGTACTCACGAACATGATGCTCGCCTTCCAAGTACACGGCATCGGTGATGCCGTCCCGGTACACCAAGTCCTGGTCTTCCGGGTCGGGGAAGCCAAGCATCGTGAAGGAACCCGTGGCCGGATAGGTGCCTGAGTCGAAGGGAAGCACCTGCAAGGTCACGCTCGGCAACTCGCTCATGTCCAGGACGCGTTCAAGCTGCTCGCGCATCAGTGCCCGATCCCCGATGACGTTGCGCAGAGCGCCTTCGTTCACGATGAACCAGGCATCGGGGGCGTCGGCTCGCGTGAGCATGGTCTGGCGCTCCATGCGTACACGCACGGCCTTGTCGATGTCCTCGGCCGACATGTGAGCTCCCGTTTTGTGGAGCTCGCAGGTGTACGCCTCGGTCTGCATGAGGCCGGGGATCAGCTCGCATTGGTACTGGCGGAACGTGGAGGCTTCCTGCTCCAAGCCGATGTAGATGTTGAACCACTCGGGGACGCCGGAGCCATGTACCTGCCACCAACCACGCGTCTTGGCCTCCCGAGCCAGTGACTTGAGGAACTCGCGCAGCTCGTCGGTGGTGCCGTAGAACCGGCACAGGGCATCGATGTCCGAAGGTTGGACCCGGCCGCTGCCCGTCTCCATCCGGTTGACCTTGGAGCCGCTCCAGTCCAGCGCCTCGCCGACCTGAGCGCAGGTGAGTGCGCTCTTCTCCCGGAGCTTCTTCAGCTCGATCGAGAGACGGCGACGGCGTGCCGTCGGTGAACCGGCCATCTCAAACCTCTCAACCATCTGCGGAGTAGCGGGCGTTCAGTCTCACGCCAAGGGGCGTGCTTGCCAATCACTCGGAAGTGGGAATCCCGTCGTGCACATTGCAGAACGGGATGAGCGGAGGCCATCCTAGCGAGCAACGCGACTCACCGTGAGTGTGCGTAACGCTCTGCTGATCATGTGAGGTCAGCGGAGAGGCGACATGCGACGAGAGAGGTCCTTGTGATCCAGGAAGCGTGTATGTCACGAAAACCGTGGGACCTGGCCTTCTCGGCCGAACCCGAGGAAGTAGCCGCCCTGCGGCGCGTCATGCGACTTCATCTGGGGCTCTGGGGACTGCACGAAGTGACGGACGGAGCCCAGCTCTGCGTCAGCGAGCTCGTGTCCAACGTCATCACGCACGTCGGCAACGGCACGCCGGCCACACTTGCGGTCTCCATGAACGGCACGTACCTGCGCATTGAAGTCCACGACCCCGACACACGTGCCCTGCCCACGCTGATGGCCGCGGATGCCGACTCGGAGGGCGGACGCGGCATGGCCCTCGTCGACGCTCTGGCCGACCGTTGGGGCGTTCAACTTCGTCCAGACCGGAAGGTGACTTGGTGTGAGCTGGCAACGGGGCTCACCTCACCGACCGGTCACGTCGAAGGTCCCGGTGTGACGCGGGCTCAGGCGTTCCTCGACCTCTATGCGGCGACGAAACAGCGTTGCCGTTCAAGCCTGGGCAGGCTGAGCACGGCTGTGGCCGAGGAGGCGGTGATCGATGTCATCGCAGACTTCCTCCACTGGCTTCGAGCGCACGGCTGCGACGTGGACGAGGTCCTCGACCGCGCCCAGATGCACTTCGAGGAGGAGCTGTCCGGCAGTGAGCTGTGAAGCCGGATCCTCGCATCTTGTGCGGCGCGGTCGGTCTCCGAGTTGGTCTTGATGGCGTCTCGCCATCAAGACCAACTGCACCATGCCGTGGGACGCCATCCATGCCGGCCGGTGAACTAGTCGGAAAGCCGTGTGCGAGAGCACTGCAAGCACGGCTGCAGCGGCGGGAACTGGAAACGGAGCGTCAGCTACCGCGCCAATCCCCGCCACTACCGAGGTATCGGTGGAGCAAGACTGCCGATTTGTCGGTGTCCCTCTGCCAGCCGAACGCTAGGGGGCCAGTATGGTCGCGAAGAAGCCCAGGTGAGGATTGTCCGGGGTGCCGATGAGCAGCGCGCGGTCGAGCAGGATGTTGTTGTGCTCACAGCTCGTCTCCGGGAGCATCACGCAGGCGTGACAGGCGGCGAGGTTGGTTCCGCCGGTGCTGGACGCCTCGGCCTCCATGCAGAGCGGGTCGGAGGAACACCACTCGGCGCGGTGGACGGCCGAACGGACCGTGCCATCGAGAAGCTCCGGCTCGCCCTGCGCGACGAGACCGCCGAGGCTGCCCGCCGAGTCGCTCGTCGCCGTGTAGATGAGCACCCCGGCCATGTCATCGGCGGCGTACAGGCGCTCGCGCAAGGAAGCGGCCGGGTAGCCCGCCTCCAGGCTCCACTCGTTTATGAGGACGTGGGCCAGGGTGTGCAGCAGCACCATGCGAGGGGTGGCCGGAGACGGAACGGCCCGACTCGGATCGTCGGCCCGCTGCTCCAGCACCCGCTGGTGAGCGGTGCGCATCCGCTTGACCCGGGCCGCCACCGCCGGCGCCTTCTCCCAGGTGCCCAGCCGGTCCTCGTCCAGGCGGAGGAAGACTCCCTCGCCGCGGACCTCCATGGCCGGAAGCCAGCGCAGGGGGCTTTCGGAAAGCGGCATCTCCTTCGAATCGGTCGTCGACTCGGCGTCGATGAGCCGAGTGAACGCCTTCAGGGCACGCACCTCGCGGAGCTTCTTGACCAGCATCGGGCCGGTGACTCCGAGCGGACCGAGAACGCTTTGGTCGCCCAGCGGGGTCTCGCAGACGAACTGCTCGTCGCGGGAGTGCTCGCTCTCGTCGTTGCCGGAGCGGAGACGCTCGTACTCCTTGTTGCGCAGGGCGCGGTAGCGGTGGTCGAAGGTGGGGGGCGCCTCACCTGCGGGGTCTTCCTCGCGTTCCGCGTCGAGCAGCGCCATCACCTCGTCCAGAGAAACGGGCCACTCCTCGTCGAAAATGGCATCGAGATAGACAGCGACGGCCGCGCGGTCGTCGTACTTCCTGAGTTTCTCCCAGTGGCCGGCGAGCGGATCCGCGCGGCCGTTGCTCCACGGCGGGATGGAGAGTGCCGACTTCAGCACCGGCTGCCACACCGACGAAGAACCGCGCTGGAGCGTGCGCAGGGGGAGTCCGCACTCTTTGGTCGGGGCGGACGTGCCGAGCCACGGACGGGGGCCTCGGCACTTGAGCCCCAGGTCCTTGAGCGCGTTCCTGCGGAAGGAGCCCTCCATCGAGACCTCGGGCGCCCGCCCGCAGGTGCAGGAGATGAGGATGGAGCGGAGCGAGGACGTACGCCCGGACGAGCGCAGCTTGAGCCTCCCCCCGCACTTCCCGACCGTTGTGGAACCACGGTCGGGAGAACGATGCACCCACTGCCAGTAGGGGAACTCGCCGAGGTGTCCGGCCTCGCAGGCGACGACGAAACGGGAGGGGACGAGGTCCACCACACACGTGCCGCAGACACTTCGACCGGCGGGCGGGTTGAAGTCGCGATGGTGCTGTAGTTCGGTGCACTCGGGGCACGAGTGCATCAAGGGGAAGCGGCGGACCCGGAGGCCGTCCTTGCTGGTGTCGTCGGACGCCGGCGGCAGCCGGAAGTAGTCGACACCGAGCAGTCGGGCCAGACGCCGCTCGTGGATCCGCGGGGACTCGTCGACGCTCCAGCTCTGGTCAGCCTCGTCCAGGCCCGAGATGATGAAGGACTCGTGGTCGACGGCGATGAGCGATCCGACGCCGTACGTGGTGATCGCCTGGGCGCGGCGGACCGCACCGCGTCGCGGAAGGTTGTGGGCGGGCGTGGTGCCTTTCGCTCCGATCCGGCGGCGGCGGGCGGGGGGCGGGGTCATCGGGTTCCCTCCATGAACAGGGCGGACTCGGCATCGACGTCGCGCAGGCTCCACAGCGTGGACCACGCCTCGGCGTCCTCGGACTCGTCGTCGTACGCCTTCAGGAGCGAAGGGGTACGACTGCCCCGTTTCGGTTCGAAGAGCAGGCCACTGTGGTTGCTGGCCTCCTTGCGCCACCACTCGACGAACTCGTCGAAGCCTTGGGACACGGCGTCGATCTCCTCCGGGGCGACCTGGCGGACGCGCTTGAGGAGCACAGACTTGATGCGGCCCCGAAGGATGTCTTCGTAGGACTCGACCTCGCCAGCGGCCTCGTTGGGTCGCGCGGCCGGGATCATGATGCGGGCGAGGGCGACGATCACCGCATGCAAGCCCCGTTCGCGGGCGCGGGCGGAGAACGGTGTTACGGAGGTGGACTCGACCTCGCGGTAGAGGGCCGAGTGGAAGTGCTGGAAGCTCTCGTAGTGGGAGCGGTCCCGGGCACGCGCCGAGTTGAGCATGACCGCGACCAGGCCGGGATGTGCGCGGCCGACCCGGCTCGTCGCCTGGATGTACTCGGCGGTCGTCTGCGGTTGGCCCATCACGGCCATCAGCCCGAGCCGGTCCACGTCCACACCCACCGCGATCATGTTGGTGGCGAGCAGGACGTCCACGGTGTCCTCGTCGGGGAGCATCTTCTCGACGCCCTTGAGGCGCGTGGGGATCTCGCTGGCGTCGATCCGGCTCGTCAGTTCCGAGTAGTTGGCGACCGAGCGCACTGCCACGCCCTCACGCTCGGCGAGCAACTCCAGGTAGGCCACCACGTCGTCGTGGACTTGGAGTTCAGCCGCGGAGAGCAGCCGCAGACTGTTGAAGTAGCCGACGAGACTCCAGTACGTGTCGCGCACCTCGTCCTTGGTCTCCGCGTGCTTGGCCCGGTGCAGCAAGGTGGCGTATGTGCGGATCAGCAGGGTGGACTGGCTGGTGCCGGGGGCCAGGAGGCCGACGTAGCGGCGGCTCGCCTTCTCCTCGCGCGGTGTTTCCACGGCGAACCACGAGTCGCGGGCGTCCAGACCGGCGGGCGGGAACTGCCGTACTTCGCGGGCGAAGAGGTGGCGGCCCTGGTCGCCTGCGCGACGGATGGTCGCCGTGGAGGCGATCACCTTGGGTCGGCCGGCGAGCGCGTCCACGGCGGTCTCGTACAGGCCGGTGAGCGTTCCCAACGGGCCGGAGATCAGGTGAAGTTCGTCCTGGACAACCAGTTCCGGGGGAGGGGTGCCGTCGTCCGGATCGTCGAGGTTGAAGAGCGCGGAGGTCGCCGGACGCCACGGCATCGAGGCGAATTTGTCGACGGTGGCGATCACCAGCGTCGGTCGGGCGTCGTACACCGCCTCGTCGATCAGGTGGACGGGTAGGCCGTCGGCGAAGTCGCAGTCCGTGCCGGGGCATCGGATGTACATCCGCTTGGCGTCCTCGTCGACCTCGTAGTGCCGGGCGTCGAGGCGGGTCCCGCACCAGGGGCAGGCGTGCAACTGGACGGGGTTCTCGGTGGGGAGGCGCTTGTCGAGGTTCGCGCGCAGCTCGTCCAGCCTCCGGCCGGCCTCGACCAGCGTGTTTGGGGTGGCCGAACGTCCCACCCACATGCCGATGGAGAACTCCTCACGTCCCAACTCGGAAGTGCGGCGCCGCATGTGCTCCATGGCGCAGAGCAGGATCGCCGCGCGCTCGAACTGCTGGAGTGTGAGCAGCCGCAGCGTGTAGCGCATGAGGGCGGTAACACCGCCGCCGTCCGCACCCTTGCGGATGCGACGCAGGAACGATGTGAGGGCGATCAGCCCGAGGTAGGCCTCTGTCTTTCCGCCACCGGTGGGGAACCACAGCAGATCGGAGACCCGCCGGTCGCTGTGCTCGGGGTCGTCGATGCCGGCCAGGCAGAGCAGCACGAACGCGATCTGGAAGGGGCGCCAGCGACCGGAGGCCGGGTGGGGGGCGCCGACGCGTCCGCCCTTCACCCAGGCGCTGCGGGCGCGCTGGTCGGCCATGGCGCGGTTGGCGAGCCGGAACGCCCTCATCAGATCGGGCTTGGCCCGCAGCAGCTCGATGCCCTCGCGGATCCGGTCGAGCGCCTCGCGACATGCCTTCACCTGCTCCCGCGCGGGCTTCTCGTGGGTGTCGCCCGTCAGTGCCTCCGCCTCGGCCGCCTTGCGGTCGATCCATCGCTCGTAGCCCGTGGCGAGTTCCTCCAGAGCGGCCAACACCTCGGTGTCGGACTTCTCCGCCAGCCCCAGCATGGACAGCGCTGAGCTGTCGATCTCCGGATTGGAGTCGGTGAGCAGCACCTCCACGGTGGGCACGAACTCGCTCCGCACCTCGGCGACGGCGGCCCGGACGGCGTCGGTCATGCCGATCGGCGGCGGAGTCCAGTCCCATTCGGCGGCGCAGCCGTGACCGACGGCGAAGGTCGGGGCATGACGGTGCAGCAGCCGACTCGTGGCGATCTCCGGGTCGTGAGCGGCGGCCGGGGCGGGACGCTCGACGAACACGGTGGAGCCGTCGACGGCTCGGACCGTCAGACCGCACTGGAACAGGGAGAAGGCGTCCTGGAGATCCCACTCGCCGATCTTCTGGGTGTTGATCAACGTGACCGTGATCGTGACCGTGCCGGTGGTCGGGTCGGGGCGACGGACGTTGACGTGCAACGTGGCATCCGGAGCGAGTTTGATCGCACCTTCCGGTGCCGGGTCGGTCACATCGATGTGCTGGTCCGGGAGGTCGAGTTCCCTGCGCCGCCACCGCTCTCGCTGGTCGGCGGTGGTGCGGGCCTCGGCACGACGGGCCGGGATCGGCCTGCCGTCGGCGTCGGTGGGCTCGTAGACGGCGGCGCGCGCCGAGACCACGATCGTGTCGCTTATGGCCGGGTCGACCGCGAAGGTCAGGCCCATCGAGGACGGACGGCGGTCCCTCGCGGCGCTGACCTCCTGTGCGGTGTCGGACTCCTCGACGTCGTCGCGGGTGAGCAGAGGGGCGACGTCCAGGCCTTCCTGCTCGGCGGCGTCCTCGTCCTTCCGCTCCTTCGCGTCCTTGTTCGCGGCACGCGGGTACAGCACGCCGGTCAGGTAGCGGTCGATCGGCGCGTCCTGGGTGAGCACCTCGTTCCGGTCATCCGGCGCGGCGTCCTCGGCGGGGCCGAGGATTTCGCGGCGGAGCCCCACCAGCAGTTCCTCGTCCCGGACCCTGTAGTGCTCGGAGTGCTGGCCTGCTACGTGCGTCATGCGCCCTGCTCCTCGTCGTTGTTGGCCCGCCGATACCTTCCGATGCCGGTGATCCGGGGGACGATCCACACACCTCGATCGCCAAGACCGGCGTTCGCGCCGGCGGCGATGCTGCCCGTCACGGTCTCCAAGGTGTCGACCCGTATGCCGTGGATCTCCTCGGGCCAGCAGGGGTCCCACGTGCGGTTCACCTTCTGCACCTGGAACAGCTCCTCGCGGAATCGCTCCGACGCCTCGCCGATCTCCCGCCCGTTGTGCACCAGGGCGTACGGCGGGCTCTGGCACTCACCCATCGGCAGGTCGTGGCGCTTGCGCAGCACCACTTCCTGCCCGGGGCCGACCTGCTCCAGGAGGTACGCCTGGGTCGCCACGGCGTCGGTCTCGTGGCCGGGCGGGTTGTCCCGGCAGACGTCGCTCGCCTCGGCGACGAGGCCGAACCTGTCGTACGACCGCCACCCGCCGACGTACCGGCGGCCGTTCCTTCGTCCCCCCGCTCTCTTGAGGATCGGCAACTCGGGGGATCGTGCGTGGTAAAGGTCCTGGCGAACGCGCGTCATCGCCACATACAAGGCTCGGGCCTCAGCCGGGAGGTCCAACTCGTCCTTGTACTGCTTGTGGAGCTCGGCGATGGTCGGCGGGGTCAGAACGATCACCCGGTCGAACTCGAGGCCCTTGGCACGGTGCACGGTGGATACGACGATCCGGGCGATCTCCGGGTCGGCCGCCTCGTCGGGGAACCTGCCGTCCGCGACCAAACGACGCAGCCGCTCCAGATCCAGCACATTGCGGCCGGTCGCGCGCGTGGTCCGACGCAGCACCGACCACAGGGCGCTCGCATTCGGCTCGTACGGCAGAGGGATCTCCGCGAGCAGGGAGCGGAACCGGTCCTCGGTGAGGCCGGTCGCCTCTGTGCGGCGGAGTAACTCGGCCACCCAGTACGGAACCGGCCGCTCTTCGAGGGGGCGCCGCAGCCGGTGCTCGACGCCGTGCTCGTGGAGCAGGCCGGAGATCACCAGAGCCTGTCGGTTGTCGCGGGTGAGGATCACGCAGGTGTCGGAGATGCCCCGCAACCCGTCCAACGCGAACTGATCGGTGAGGTCGCCCATCCCGTTCGCCGGTTCCAGGAGCAGGTCGCGCAGTTCCTCGTAGAGCGTTGCTGCTTGATCCGTGTCGCTGACCTGCTGGAGCCGGGTACCGTGCGTCAGCGCGATCCGGGCCTCGGGAGTGACGGCCCGGAAGTTCTCGGTGAGGTGCAGCTCCACCAGGTCGTCGGGGTACGAACAACGCAGCCACTCGAAGAACCGGCCGGTCTCGTCGTTGCGTTCGCTCAGGTTCTGGATCTGGAAGCCGTAGACGGACTGTGCGGCGTCGCCGACCACGGTGAATCCGCAGCTGTCCTGATAGCGGTCGAGCAGGGCTTCCACCAGTTCCCGGCGGTCGCCCAACAGGTCCTGCACTTCGTCGATCACCACATGGGAGGGCGGGACGGCGTCACCGGACTCCAGCGCGCCCTTCTCGATCGCTTCGACCGCGGCCTTGATCCGCTCGTCGAAGGCGGCCGCACCCCACTCCCGGTCCGGGTACGCCTGGACGAGCACGCCGTACGCCCAGGCGTCGAAGGTCTGGGAGCGCACCCGACGGGCCCGCTCCCCGTGTCGGGCGATCCGCTCGCGCAACTCGCGGGCGGCAGCCCGGGAGAAGGTCAGCATCAGGATCTCGGCGGCCTCCAACGCCTCGTCGGGGTCCTCGTGACCGCACAGCGCATCGAGCCGGCGCACCAACGTGTGCGTCTTTCCCGCCCCGGCACCAGCGGTGACCAGCACACGCGCGTCCCAGGGTTGCTCGACCACGGCCCGCTGCTCGGCGGTGAGCGGAGGGCTGTCGAGGTAGGCGTCGGTCACTTACGGCTCCACAGGTGCTCGAACTGGGTGAAGGCCAGCTGGGTGTCGAAGTTGACGATGTTGTCGCTGACGTTGAGGATCAGGCAGGTGTCCTTGCCGCCGTTCTTGGGACCGCGCAGGCCACGACCGATCATCTGCTGGTAGACGTTCGTGCTGAGGACCGGGCGGGCCACGACCACGACACGGGTGGCGGGTGCGTCGAAGCCCTGGGTGAGGACGCCGTAGTTGGTGAGAACCCGGATCCGCTCCGTGCGAAAGTCCTCGATCCGCCGGCGCCGGTCCTGTGCGCTGGTGGTCGAGTCCACGGCGACGGCCGGTATCCCCCGGTCGTTCAACCTGGCTGCCAGGTACTTGGCGTGATCCACGGACGTGGCGAAGAGCAGAGTCGGCCAGTCCTCCGGAAGATTGGCCACCTCCTCGACGATGCGGCGGCTGCGCGCGTGGTCGTCGGCGAGGCGCTGCTCGGCGGCGCGGGAGAGCACGGCCATCCGGTCGGCCTGTGCTCTCTCGTCCCGCGTCAGTTCGATATGGCCGCCCTCAAGGGTGCGGTGCTCGACCTGCGCGAGCATGCCCCATTTCTGGAGATCCCGGTACGGATCACCGGACGGGAAGACCCCCTCGTCGAGCCGCCGGTTGCCGAAGCGGTTGACCAGCCGACGGGTCTCCTCCTCGTTGGTGTTGCGGAACGGAGTGGCGGTCAGACCGAGCAAGTGCCGTCCGGTCTCGTACTGAGTGAGCCCCAACTGCCCCAGGATGTCGGTGTACCGCTTGGAGATCGCGGTGTGCGCCTCGTCCACGATCACCAGTGCGGCCTGCCGCAGCCAGGCGTACTGTTCGGTACCCAGGCATCGTTCCAGCTTGGCGTCGGTGGCGACGACCAGGTGCGGATGCTCGACGACGTTCCCCACCTCGTTGCTGCTCCAGAGCCGACTGATGGTGAGCGGTCGCTCCGCGCCCACCTTGTTCCACACGAACTTCCAGCTTTGTACGGCCTGTTCGCACAACTCCTCGGTCTGCGCGATCCACAGCAGCGGCCCCTCCAGGTCGCCTACCCGCTTCACCCAGCGGATGACGGCTTCGGCGGTGACCCGGGTCTTGCCGGCGCCGGTGGGCAGCGACAGCATGCCGCGCTGCGGGGCCAGTCGGTCGAGGAGGGTGGAGATGTTCCGGACCAGATCCTCCTGGTAGCCGTGCAGTCGGGGAAAGTCCCGCGGGCCGTCCACGGTCTCGAAGGCGGGCGGAGACGGCGTCCTGGAGCCCGCGAAGGACACGGGCAGCCTCAGGTCCGACACGAATGTGATGGCAGCCGACGAACCTCCATACGCGACGGGCGCATTGGGGAACCTGGCCTGGATGTCCCGGGCGTGCTGTTGAAGCATGCCGTCGCCGTGCGCGTTGAAGGCCATCTGCGCGATCCGGTGCCCGGACGGTTCCGCACCGTCCGTCTCCTGTAGCTCTGCCTCCATCAGCCCTTCGGGCAGCCCGGACCGCAGGGCCTCCGCGCCGATCAGCAGCTCGATCTTGGTGACCACGTCCTCGGCGTCGCGTACGGCCTTGAGCGCCGCCTTCGTCTCGCTGTCCCGAGCCATGCGCTCCTGGTGTTCCAGCACCGCCCGGCAGCCGGCCGTACCGAGCCCGAGTTCCAACTCGCGGTCGAGAAGCCGCAGCATCGGTTCGGGGTCCAGCGGAACGCGGACTTTGACCGTGCTGCCCTGGCGCATCGCGTCCAGGGAGGTGTGCTGCGTGCCGTTCGGGGTGCGCGTCACCTCCTCGAGTTCGGTGCATCGCTGCACCAGGCTGTTCCGGTTGGTGCTGTTCAGCCGCGGACGTAGCCCGGGATACAGCTCCACCAGGAGGACCGGGTCACCGTCCGGGACTTCGCGTGTCTCGCGGCTGATCACGTCGGCGTAGCGGAGCATGCCCCACTTCTCGACCATCAGCTCGGCGTCCTCGGGAGTCGCCACGAGCAGCGCGGGAAGCTGTTCGGCGCGTAGCGCTCGATACTCGGCGGCGCCGACGGCGAGGGTGATTTCGTCGTCGGGGCGGGCGCCCCAGGTGTCGCCGATGCGGCACCGGGTCAGAGAGCCCTCGGGGAAGTCCGCGCCGAACCGGGTGAGCATCACGTAGGTGGCGCCGACGAAGGTGTCGTCCTCGCTCCGGGACACCTCGGAGAGAAGGGTGTCCCAACGGTCGGACGGGACCTCGTCGACCGTGGTCGGCAGACGCAGCTTGCGGGCCTTCTCCGGGGAGATGTCGGCGACCGGCAGCACATCGCGGTAGGCGGCGAGCTGCGGCCCGACGGCTTCCTTCAGCGACTTGATCCCCTGGGACGTGGCGACGAACCCGTACTTCCTGAGCATCCACCGGATCGGCGAGGCCACGGCTTGCCGGGTGCTCGCCTGCGCGCCGATCTGACGAGTCCAGTGGTCCACCACCGCGTCGTCCGGCAGTGCTTTCAGGAAGGCCGCGCGGGACTCCTCCGACAGCGACCGGAAGATGTGCAGCGGACCACCGATCGCCGAGCCCTCCACCTTCATCCGGTTGAGGGACGGGCGGGGCGCGCGCTGGTCCAGTCCCCGCAGATACGCCGAGTGGACTGCTTCCCGGTACTCCTCGAACCAGGCCTCACCCTCCGGCTGCACTCCTGTGGAGGGCCGCTCCCGCAGCCCGATCTCCGGGAAGAAGGAGAGGTCGTCGGAGTGGAACTCCCTGTCGACGGCGATGCCCGGGTCGCGCCTGGCATCGACCACAGCGCCAGGAAGCATGCAGTCTCGCACCGGCCGGAACTTCCGATCGGCGGTCCGCACATGCAGCGTCTCGCGAGGCTTTGGCACCCGCTCCAGAACCCTGTGGGCGAGCCGGCGGCCCCCGGCCTGCCGGAACAGCTCCCAGAGCCGCTCCCATTCGGTGTCACCGTAGCCGTCGAAGCCCTGGTCGAGGACGCTCACGAAGCGCCCTTCTGCGTCCGCCTCCCGGATGCCGAGGACGTTGAGGGCGTGGGCGAGCGAAGGGTCCTGGGCGATGCCATCGACCACGTACACAAGGGACTCACGCAGTCCACCCTGGTCTGCGCGGCGGAACACCCGACCGGGCACAGGAGCGACGAGACCGTGCTCCTCCGTGAGCACGATCCGTGCCTTCCGCGCCTCCTCGACGTACGGGTTCTGGACTTCGATCACGTCCGCGAGGATGCGGATGGCCACAGCCGACGCCTCGACGCTCCCGCTCGCGACCAGCGCCTCCAACCACTCGCGCACGCCGGTGCGCCCGTGCCCGGCCGCGTCGAGGATGTGCTCGACCTTTCCCGAGCGCAGAGAGTCGGTCTCGACGCTGGGGTGCAGCCAGTTCGTGGGGCGACCGGGGCACTCGTGCCACATCCGCAGCCAGCTGGCGAGGCGCTTCTGGTCCTTGTCGAAGCGGGGGTGGAAGCTCAGCTCGGTCGGGACGCGAAGAATCCCGTCCTGGTCGGGCAACGACGGGCGCACCGCAGCCTTGGCCCAGATCTCGCGGGTCAGGAACTCGTCCGCCCAACTGATCGCTTCCTTCACCCGCCCGGGCAGCAGAGGGAGGTAGGCGGCCGGGTCCGGGCTGGGGGCGAGAGCGGGAAGGGAGTCGACGACCAGGGCCGCCGAGACCCTGATCATTTCCTGATTGAAGGGCGAGGAGTCCAGGAGGTTCTGCCGGTCCTCGTTGGTCTTCCAGGCACCGTTGAGGATGCCGCTGAGCGACATCTCGTACTTCGTCGGGAAGAAGGACCAGAAGCGTCCCCGACCACGAGACTTCGGGCTGACGTACAGTCCGCTGTCGGCATCCTTCTCCAACTCGGGTACGGCCCAGGCGAGATCGAGCGAGAGCCGGCCGTGGAGCTCACCGGCGTCGTCCCGGGCGTCCGGGCCGGGCTCGTGGTTGATGGTGAAGACGCGCCAGCGGTCGGTGGCCGTGGGCTTTCCGGTCCGTTCCTCGACCACGGTGTGCAAATCACCGCTCTGCTGGGTGGTCAGCACCCGGCGGGCGAGCGGACGAGGGCGACGGTCCTCCAGAACGACCTTCGCCACATGCGGGGAGAAGAGCTGGAAGCCGACCGGGAATTCCTCGCGCTGCTCGCCGGGACGGCGCGTGCGACCTCCGTGCATGTCCTGGCCGAGTCGGTCGTCCGCCCCCGGGAGAAGTGGCAGTCGTACGACGGTGGTCGCCCAGGTGAGCAGCTCGTCGAGGATCGGGTCGGATGCGCGCTCCAGACTCTCGTCGAGTGCGCGGGCCATCCGTAGTACGGGAGCGTCGAACTCGGCGCCGTACCTCTCCACGACCCCGGGCACGGACCGGATCTGTTCGTACGACCAAGCACGATCGAAGCCGAAGCTGCCGGTTCGGCTGAAGAACTCCGGGGCGTCGGTGACCACGAGGACCGACTTCACGCCCACACCGAATCGGCCGATCTGCCCGCCGCGTTTGCGGGACATGCTCATTCGGAGAATGGTTTCCGCGCCGTCAGGGGTGACCGGATCTCCTTCGTTGGCACAGTAGAGATGAGATTCGGTGAGGACGACATGGACGGACCCACCGGGTTCCGCGGCGATTTCGTCGGCCGCGTTCTGGACGAGTTCGAAGAGCTGACGGTCGCCGTATCCGCCTTGGGTGATGCGCCGTTCGCCGTTCGAGTGTTCGGCGACCAGTCCGGGGTCGACCTCGTACGTTTGCAGAACCCGTGAGGACTGCTCCATCACGGTTCTCAGAACAGCGGTCGGTTCAGCGATCACGGGTCTCCGATCATCGAGCACGGGTGGGACAGGTGATGTCACGGACGCGGTTTCGGCCCAGGCGGTTGCATGGGGAGCCGATGTCCATGGAAAGGGCGGATAAGCGGTCGTATTCGCTCACGATCCTGTACTGTCCCGCGATCGTGAGCCTCGGATGCGGCGTCAAGGGGTGCCTGCTCTTTCAGGGAGAGCGGATTTGTGTATACGGCAGAACAAAGGAGAGGATGTGTGCGTCTCGAAGGCAGCGAGAATTATGTGTCCGTAACAAGGCACACCTGTGGCGCGGATCGGAGAAATGTTTCTTCCGAGGCATGTGGGGGTTGCCGGTGGAGCACGCTAGCGGATTCGAATCGGTGTGCGCAAGAGCTCTGTTTTCACGGCTTGTTGGAGGTAGAAGTGGAGCTTTTCGATCCGCATCCATGTGGAGTCATCGGTCCCCTCTCAATGCCGCCAAGGGTAGATACCGGACAAAAGGTAGTGAATCCAGAGGTCGGTCGAATCGAGAGGCTCCCGCGGGAGTCAAGCGTCCTTTGACAGTTGCTCCTTGTGTCAATCGCGAGGGTAGGGTGGGGTTGTCGTAGGAACGAGCCGAGAGCGGAGCGCACAGTGGAAGCAGGCGAGGACTTCGGCCCTTGGTTGGCGCGGCAGTTGAAGTTCGCGCGTATGACGCAGACGCAACTGGCCGAGGCGGTGGACGTGACGCGCGCAGCGGTCTCCGCCTGGATCACCGGGCGAGCCACTCCGAGGCCGGAGACGATCGAACGGATCGCTCAGGCGCTGAACACCGACCTGGCCACCGTGCACACGCGCACCACCGACACCCTGGCCGGCCTGCCCGCCGGTTGGTACCACCGCCCCGGACACGCTGACGGTGGGCGGGAGTTGGGCAACGCTGCGGCGTTCGCCTTCGACGCGGACGTTCAGGTCCTCGCTCGTGAGACCTGCCAGAACAGCCTCGACGAGCGGCTCACGGAGAACGGCCGCCCGGTCCGCGTGCGTTACACCCTCCAGGAGCTCACTGGTGAGGCCCTGAACGCTTTCCGGAAGGCCATCCTCTGGGACGAACTTCACCGGCATTACATGGCGGTTTCGAAGTCCGCCTCCCAGCAGAAGGTCGGACGTGTCGTGGACGCCGGTGTTCGCGACATGTTCGAGAAGGGCCGCTTGGTCCTCCTCCGGATCGACGACTACAACGCCTCCGGCCTCACCGGCGACGACTACGGCGACGGCAAGTTCGCCGCCGTAGTCCGACGCCAACTGGAGAGCCTCAAGTCGGGGCGGGGCGCGGGTGGTTCCTATGGCCTCGGCAAGGCGACGCTGTGGGCGACCAGTGCGCTCGGCATGGTCCTGATCAATTCCACGCTCTCCTTGCCCCACGAGGGCCGAACCGAGCGCCGTGTCATCGGACGACTAGAGCTTCCCTGGCGTTCCGTCGACGGTCGCCAGTACGCGGGCCCCGCCTGGCTGGGACGCCCCGACCCCGATTCCCCGGGTGCGGAGGTGGCTCGTTCCTGGTGGGCCGACGAGGAGACGGTCAAGAGCCTTTACCTCACCCGCGACAGCGACGAGCCGGGCACCTCCTTCCTCATCGTCGGAGCCCATGACGTGGCAAGCCTCGACCAGAGCACGCTGGACCTCGATGCCGACGACGAAGACGACAGCGACGACGACGGGACCAGCGACATCCGAGCGATGCACCGACGGCTGGTCGAGGCGCTCGGGCGGGACTTCTGGGCAGCGATGACCGGTGGCGGAAGCCGACTCCCCCTCCTGGAGACCTCGGTCCGCACGCTGCGCAATGGCGAGGTCGTCATAGAGGAGGAGAAGGTCGACCCCACCGTCGCCCAACCCTCTCGAACCCGGGCGCTGCGCGCCTTCTACGAGGGGACGACCGTGGACCGGCTCACCGAGGCCGGTCAGGTCGCTCTCCGCACGGTCCCTCTCCGGCTGCCCCTCTCCGGCGGACGCAGAGGCACTCTTGGCACGCATCCGGCGGTGCTTCTGGTCACGGAAGCAGAGGACGCGGACGGTATCTCGAACCAAGTCCACTCGCTGCGCGGCAACCGGATGACCATAAAAAAGTCCGGTGTCGCCGGGCTGCCGCTGGGCGTCAACGCTTTCCAGGCCGTTCTCCTGGCGGGACACGCGGCCGGAGAGTCGGTTCCCTTCGCCGACGAGGCCGAGGAGTTCCTGCGCGCGGCCGAGCCCCCCGAACACGACCGATGGGGCCAGACCGAGGAGTTGACCCTCCGCTGGTCGCACACCGCGCACCATCGAATCGCCCGATTGACGACTGAGGTCAACGCCGCTGTGAAGGAGCTGGTCGCCCAGCCGAAGCGTTCCGGCGGCCAGGGGGGCGCGAAGTTGCGGAAGGCGCTCACCGTACCGCGCAAGACCGCACCCAAACGCAACTCCGGGTCGGCCCTCCCCGAGTTGGACGCACTCGATGCCTCGATCGGCGCGGACGGGGAGTGGCAGATCACCGCCGAGGTGAAGCTGCCTCGTGGTGACGAATTGCCCGCTATGACACCGGTGGTCCTGCTCGACGTGCGGTCGGGCAGCCGTCCTAGGCTCGACTGGGCGGAACTCGTCGCCGTGGACGGCTGTGAGGTTGAGGACGGTGTGCTCCGCTTCACGCCTCGCGCCCGGCGAGCCACCTTCCGGGGCTCCACTGAAGTCGCCAGCCATCCGGTCCGTGCGGCGCTCACACGGCTCGTTCTCGAACTGCGTGCCGGCAAGGGGGAGTGAGGCATGAAGTTCTACCCGTACAAGCGGCTCAACCGCCCGATCGCCCTCCGGGTGACCTCGGCTTCCCTCAGGCTCCCCGACGGCTCTCGGGACCACCTGGACACCTCGGCGTACTCCACCCAGCAGCGGACCGTGGCTCTGGGCGTGGCGCAGCACGAGGACTGGGTGTCGGCCAGGATCGGCTTGTCCGTCACTCTGCCGCCGGGCGCCACCGCTCCCGATGCCCCGTGGAGCGAACTGCGTGTCCTTGCGGTGCTCACCGACGGTGAGACCAATGTGCGCACTGCCGTCGACCTTCGGCAGGACGCCCCGGGAAGCAAGGAGTGGTCCGGCGACATCGAGGTGTTCCGTGACGATCACGTGGGCCGCGCCACCCTCGCGGCCCATGCGGTCGCCACGGTCGACGACGTGCCCGGCCGGGCGATCGCCGAGACCGACGACGACTGGACCGTCGATGTGGCCGCCGAGGAGCCACTCGGTGGTCTGCGCCTCGACGTGAAGCAGACGAGTTTCTCGAAGAGCGCACGGGAGTGGTTGCACACCTACTCCGACGTGCCGTGGATCGTGGACGCCTCGGGCAGGCTGCCGACGGTGCTGGTCAACACCGACATCGAGGGATTCTCCGATCTTCTCGGCGGCGAGAGCGGAGGCATCGAGAGCAAGGTCCACGAGATGCTCGTCTCCCAGATGGCCACCGACGTGTGGACCGCGGTGTTCCACAGCTCCGTGGGCGACTTGGAGGTCGAACCCGACGGCTCGCCGGTCTTTCCCACCGACTGGCAGGGCGAAGTGCTGCGGGAGATGCTCCCCGACGTGGTGCCGGGTGTCCACGTTGAGGAGGCGCTCCGTCAGGTCCACCGCCGGCGCACCGGCGACGCGGGGTGGGTGGAGCTTCAGACCCGCATCCATTACGCGGCCGTACGCCGCGCCGGGGCGAGCAAGGCACTCGCCAACGCCCTGCGCGGGCTCCAGCAGATGAACCGGGGGGACTGAGCATGATCGAGAAGCCGCACCATATTCCTCAGCGGCTCGGCCTGCTGTCGGCGACGGCGGCCGACCCCTTCCTTACGGAGGATCTGCTCAAGGGGATCCAAGGCCACGGAGGTGTCGATCTCGCCAAGGTCGTCGAACCGTTGCCGGAGGACGATCCCCGGTGGGAGGCCGAACCGCTCAGGGAACTCGTGGAGGACGCGATGCATGAGTTCCGGGACAACCGGACCCAGGCCGATGCTTGGCTGGCGCCCCGACTGCACGCTTCTCTCCGCATCACCCGAAGGGAGGCCGCGGACCGAAGGCTTTGGAACCATCTCGCGTTGGCCGTCGCTCCGGACTACGTTGCTTGGCGGCATCCTCCGGCGTCCGCGCCGGGGCGGAGTGAGCCGCGCATCAACCCGGCCCGCTTCAAGGGCGCGCTCGACCGCCAATGCTTCTCGCGCCTGTGGTGGACGGCGGAGATGTTCCGTAACGGCAAGGACTACTCCTCGGTGGAGGCGGCCTGCGCCAACCAGGACCTGATCCACTCCTCGCTGAAGCGGAGTCTGATAGATCACCGTCCCACGGCCCTGGCCCTGGTACGCATCTTGGAACGCGGGGTCGCCAGTACCGGGCGTGACATCGAAGGCCTCATGACGGCGATCAACGCCGCCGGCGCGACCTTGGTCTACGACGCGCTGGCCCCGGACGAGCCGCGTGATCCCGAGGTGCTGCGCCAGTGGGTCGCGGAGGCCGAGTCCGCGGTCCCGGTGCCGCGGCATTCCCTGCCGGCCGGCCCCGACGAGGAGCCCGTCCCGGAGGAGTCGGTGGCCGCACTTACCGACTTCTTCGCTGAGCTCTTCGAGACGGCCCCGGTCAGGGGCCGGACGCTTCAGGGCTGAGCAGGAGGGGTCACCTGCCTGTGAGCGGGTGCCCCTTCCAATCGCCGTGCCGACGGATCTCCACCGGCTCGCCGGGTTTCCAGGCCTCCAGGTCGGCGGCGGCCTGCTCCAGCCTGGCCTCGGCCTCGTCACCGCTCAGCTCGGGTTCGAGTACGTGCCGCAGCACGTGCAGGGCGAGCCTGGGCGGCACGGCGTTGCCGATCTGCTGCGACACGTCGTTGCCCCTCCAGGGGTATGCGACGGGGAACGTCTGGAGCACGCCTGCCTCGGCATGGGTGAAGCGGGTGAGGTCCTTGTCGGTGCCCTTGTGGACCACGCGGTTCCGTGACACCTTCCCGGTGATCGTGGCGGAAGGAGCGTCGTGGTCGCGTCGGCCGCGCGCCTCGGGGACACCACCGGTCCCGTAGTTCGAGATGACGGTGAAAGCCGGACGATCGGGCAGCTCCGGCTCGATTCCCCTTGCCCTCTTGAGGGCCGTCTCCATGGAGACCCAGGAGGCCTTCGGAGCCTTCCTGGCACCCTCCTCCGGGGTCTCGAAGAGGAGGGTGTCCACGTGACCTGCCTTTGCCGGCCGGGCGAGGGAGACCACCCGGTGGTAGCGCTCGTGGGTTTCGGGCACCTTCGGGAGACGACCAGAGCTGGGCCGGTTCCGGAGGCCGGTCCGGCCGAGACGAGCCATCAATACCGCGCGCCGCCGGGTCTGCGGAACGCCGAACGCCTCAGTGTGCATCATCTGTGTTCCGGTCCGATATCCGAGGGAGGCGAGCACCTCGGCGTACCTCTCCCACACCGGCATCACCGCGGGCACCTGTTCCAGGACGACGGCTTCGTAGGGCTCCAAGCCGGGCCGTTTGCTCCGCTCGATCACCCACCATAGAGGCTGCAGGACCAGTCCCGTCCGCTCGTCGCCCAACTCCTCGAGTTTGTCCTTCAGCTTGTGCAGCTGGTCGTTCAGCTCGCTGAACTCTTTGAGTAAAACCTTGAGTTCGTCATCCGGGAACTCGAGATTCTGCGGTGTCTTGAGTTGCTTCAGGAATTTCTTGACTTCGTCTGTCGAGTTCCCCCGCTGCTCCAGTCGGTTCCTCATGGCCTTGCGCTTCATGGCCCTGAGCTCCTCGACCTGGCGCTTCTCGGCCCTGACCTCCTTGGCCTCGAGCTCCCTCAGTCTGAGTTCCTCGGAGATGTTTCGCCAGGTTCGGAAGATCTGCCTCCACTCCTGGCCGCTCTCGGGGCGTACGGCGTGGTGCAAACGGTCGATGTACTGGACCACCTCGTCCAGCGCCCTGCGGCCTGCCCCGTGTCCGGCGACGGTGAAGGTCTGGCAAGGAGGTCCACCGGTCAGCACCTGGGCATGCGGGAAGAGGGCTGCGCGGTACTCCCGTACATCGCCTTGGAAGGTGTCCATCCCCGCCGCACTGCGGGTGGCGCATGCTCCTGTGTCGCATTCGATGCCGGTGACCCGGTGCCCCAGTACATCTGCTGCCACATCCAGCCCACCCGGGCCCGCAAACAGGTCCAGGATGCGGAAACCCGCAGGTGGGGAGTCTTCCTTTTCGATGTGGCTCATGGGCGTGAAGTGTAGCCGGCGCTACGAGGTGCGTACTGCCCGTGTGGGGTACTCCGAACGCCTCAGCCACGATGTGCTCAGGTCATGAGGTGCAAGTGTAGCCGGCGGGGAGTCGTGCGTACGCCCGTACCACGCGGCTGTTCGTGAGCCCGCCATTTCTGCCCTGACCAGAAAGTCTTCGTTCAGGAGTGGAGCGCGTGGGCGATGGCCAGGCCCAGCGCCTCGCCTACCGGCGGCGGGGAGGCGTGGCCGATCTGCCGGTAGCGGGCTGTCTTCTTTCCGGTGATCGCCCAGTCCTTCGGGAAGCTCTGGAGCAGGGCTGTCTGGTCCACCGTGAGCTGCACCATGCAGTCCTTGCCGAGTTCCGGCGCCCAGACGAAGTCCGGTCCTGGGATCTCGTCGCCCAGAGAGTGGGCGTTCACCCCCAGCTTCTCCCACTTCCGCTTGGTTCCGGCCGGCCCCAGGTCCGCCCCACCTCGATTCTTCGACCCGCCGACCAGTGTTGGAGCCACGGTGGCCGCATGGGCCGCCCATCGGTCGGCGTCCTTCCAGCCACGCGACCGCATGGAGGGCACCAGAGCTTCGCCGGCTGACACGTGATCCGTCACGGTCGGGGAAGGCGACCGAAAGGCCGAGAACCACCGCTTCTTGAGCGCCACCAGTACGCCCTGCTTGCGGTCTTGCGGCACTCCGAAGTCGGCGGCGTTGAGGACGAACCAGCTGAACTCGTAACCGAGATGTTCCAGTTCGGCGTGGGCGAATTCGCGGAAGTCGCGGAACCTGTCCGAGTCCGCGAGGGCGGGCACGTTCTCTAGGAGCATGGCCCGAGGCCTGACCGCGTGGGCGAGGTAGACGGCGGCCTTCAGCAGTCGCTCCTCCTCGCCCGACTCGGCCCGGGCAGCCGTGGCGTTGGACTTCACCCGCGGCAGTCCCGCGGACAGCAGGTCCACGTCGTAGCTCTCCGGGTTCTCGCTCGGGTCGAGGTCCAGAAGGTTCCCTTGGAGCACATTCCAGTGCGGTCGGTTGGCCCGTAGGGTTCGGCAGGCATCAGCGTCCTCGTCCAGGAGCAGCGTCGGCTCGAAGCCGGCCCGCTCCAGTCCCAGGGCCAGCCCACCCGCCCCCGAGCACACGTCCACAAAGGTCAGCCCGCTCATCAACTCGCCCCCCGTCCCCGTTGGGCCCTCCGTCGCGTCACCGCCGCTGCGACGCACAGGGCCACATCCTCCGGCGCTTCATGCTCCCAGAACCGCAGAACCTCCCACCCGGCGGCAACGAGGTGCTCGGTGGTCTCCGCGTCACGTGCCATGTTGCGGTCCAGCTTCCGCCGCCACCACTCTGCGTTCGACTTCGGCTGCGTTGCGTGTTGAGGGCAGCCGTGCCAGAAGCACCCGTCGATCATGACGGCCACCTTGACCGACGTGAAGGCCACGTCGATCCGGCGTCGGGCCATGCCCGGCACCGGGTACTCCACGCGGTAGCGCAGCCCGGCTGCGTGGAGCAGGCGACGGACCACCAGCTCGGGGGCCGTGTCCTTGCTGGCTTGTCTGCTCATACGTGCGGAGACGGCGGGCGACAACGGCTTCATCGTGCTCAAGACGGCTTGCCTCACGATCGTGGCTCGGTCCGTTCGACTGACTGCCGAGTCTGCCCGGCCCGGGTCGATCCGTGGTGCCGCACCGGGCCTGCCCCGGCCGCCTGGACGAGGTGGGCGTGGTGAGACCGAACACCATCACGAGCCGCGCGGGTCGAATCGAGACGTGGGACTACGGCTGTGGTGTCGATTCCATCACGGGGGCGAGCCCAACAGCATCAGAGTGTCGGACGGGTGGCGGTCCTTCAGGCCTCCGGGCACCCGTGGCAGGCCATGTAGGAGGTGCCCGAACCACACCAACAAGCGGCCCCTCTCTGTGGCGGCCACCCCACAGCCCGCCCCCGAGCCGCCAACGTCGTCGCATACTGCGGCAACAACGACACATCCCCCGGCGAAGCCCCCTCCGAAGCCGCGAACGCCTCATAAGACGGCACCGTCCCCGTCACAATCCCCAGGTTCGGCGTCCCAGAAGCCGCCAGCTCCCGCAGCGCCCCCTCTATCGTCCCCAGATGCTCCTCATGCGAGGGGTACTCCGCAGCGAGGGCCGGATAAGAGGACACCAGCTCCGCCAGCTCATCCGCCGGCCAGTGCAGTACCGCCACCGGGAAGGGGCGGGACAAGGCCTCCCGGTACGTCCCCAGCTCGGCCCGCAGCCGCGAGATTTCCGCCGCAAGCTCCGCCGGGTTGTTCGAGCCGAGGGACCACACGCGCTTCGGGTCGTGCAGCTCGTCCAGGGAGACGGGGGAGGAGTGGAGCGTGTCGGCGAGGATGTCCCAGTCGTCGTGGGTGGCGCCCAGCATGCGCCGTACCCTGTGGCGGCCGAAGAGCAGCGGATGTGTCGAATACGGGGGTTCCGTCACATCTGTCAGGAGCAGCCGCGCCCCCTCCGTGAACGTCTCCTGCGCCGCCTCCAGCTCGTCGTGCGACTCCAGGGCCTCCGCCACGATCACCCAGGGGGCCGGGTCGCGGGGGGACGCCGCTCGGACGCCGTCGATGATGGCCCGGGCCTCCGCCTCGTGGCCGTACTCCCAGAGGTTCGACGCCTTCAAGGCGCGTACCAGATGTACGTGCTCCAGGCCGTCGGACGATGACAGCAGGCGGTCGTAGAGCTTGGTCGCGGCGGGGCGGTCGCCGGCCAGTTCCAGGTGGGCCGCGGCCTGCAGCAGCAGAGCTTCCGCGTCCTCGGGGTACAGGCCGGCGGTCCGCTCCAGGCGTGCCGCTTCGGCGGGGTGGTCGACGTTCTCGGCAGGCGTGTCGGGGCGCATGGGATCACCGTACTGCCGACCACCGACAAAGAAACGGTCACATCGAGGCCTTGCGGTCGAGAGACCGTGCGGAGTCCGGAGAGGGATGTGCCTCCCGCAGCGCCGCGTACGTCATCACCGCCAGGCCCAGCAGGACGATGCCCGCTCCGACGTACAGCGGAGCCGTGTAGCCGAGGCCCGCGCTGATGGCGAGGCCGCCGAGCCAGGCGCCGAGGGCGTTGCCGATGTTGGACGCGGAGACGTTGGCGCCGGCGGCTAGGGGGACGCCGTGAGCGTGGTCCGTCACGCGGGTGATCATGCCGGGGACGCTCGCGAAGCCGAACACGCCCGTCAGGAAGACCAGCACTACGGAGGCCGCGGGGCTGCTCGCCAGCAGGCCGAACGCGACAAGCGTGGCGGTGAGACCGGCCAGGGAGACGATCAGGGTCAGATCGCGGTTGTGGTCGGCGCCCCGTCCGCCGGCCATGTTCCCGGCGACCAGGCCGCTGCCGTACACGACGAGCAGCCAGGCGACGTCCGTACTGGAGAAGCCGGTGACCTCGGTGAAGGTGTAGGCGAGGTAGCTGAACGCGCCGAACATCCCGCCGTAGCCGAGGGCGGTGGCGGCCAGGGTCAGCCACACCTGCGTGGAGCGGAAGGCGCTCACCTGGGCGCGGAGGCCGTCCGCCCGGCCACCGGCGGGCACCTTGCCCGCCCAGGCCGGTACCAGCGCCGCGATGGCGACCGCGGCCAGGACGCCGATGCCGGTGATCGCCCAGAACGTGGCCCGCCAGCCCCAGCGTTCGCCGACCAGGGCGCCGAACGGCACGCCCAGCACGTTCGAGACCGTCAGGCCGGCGAACATCACCGCCACCGCTCTCGACGCCCGCTCCGGAGGGACCAGGCGGCGGGCGACGAGCGAGCCCAGGCCGAAGAACGTGCCGTGGCACAGTGCGGCGACCACGCGGCCGAGCAGCATCACCGGGTAGTTGGGTGCGACGGCGGACAGGAGGTTGCCGATGACGAACAGCACCACCAGCCCGACGAGGACCGGCTTGCGGGGCAGGCGGGCGGTGGCGGCGGTCACCGCGATCGCGCCGACGGCGACGGTCAGCGCGTACCCGGAGATCAGCCACCCGGCCGCGACTTCGGACACGGCCAGGCTCCGGCTCACCTGCGGGAGCAGCCCGGCGATGACGAACTCGGTCAGGCCTATCCCGAAACCGCCGAGGGCGAGCGCGACCAGCCCGGCGGGCATCCGTCGTGCCCCACCGGGTGTGCCGTCGCCCCCGCCCTCCCGTGTGCCGTCGCCTCTGCCGTCCCGTGTGGCGCCGGGAATGGCGTCGCGCGTACCGCCGGGTGTGCCGTAGGGCCTGCCGCCGCTCGTCAGATCAGATCACCACCCCGTCGATCTGCAAGGTCTGCACCGCCTTCGCCGCGAACGGCACGCTCACCGACTTCCCGCTCAGCCGCGTGTCCGAGTACGACCGGTACCTGTCGCCGCCCGTCGTGACCGTGTTCCAGCGCGGGACCAGGCCGCCCGAGCCGCCCGCCACCGTCGCGAAGCGGGAGAGATCGAAGGTGAGGGTCTGGGCGGAGGTGGAGGTGTTCACGGCCACGATCACCAGGCGCCTCGCCGCCGCGTCGTAGCCCGCCGCCGCGTAGCTCACGCCCGTGTCGAGGATCCGCATGCCCGGGCGGATGTGGCGGCTGAACTGTGCCATGACGTAGTACTTCGTCTGGATCGTCGTCGGCTGCAGAGTGTTGGCGTCGTACGCGATCATCGCCCAGCCCGTCGACGGGTCCATGACCTGCCAGTAGCACCAGGCCGTCGGGTGCAGCCAGCGGAAGTCGTAGCAGAGGTTCTGCGCCATGGTGAGGCCGGTGCCGTCGCTGTCGCCGGTCTCCGAGTTCCACAGCTTCTTGCCGGAGTTCGTCACCACGTCCGTGTAGAGCAGGTCCCTGCGGCCGCCCGAGCCCTGGTAGCCGTGCACGTTGACCTGGCTGACCAGGGCCTTCGTCGATGATCCGAAGGAGCTCCAGGTCGAGCGGGCCGTGTCGTAGTTCGTCTCGTCGGACGCGGCGATGCGCAGACCCGTCAGGCCACGCTTGTCCAACTCGCCGCGCATGTGGGGGAGTACGGCCGCCTGGACCGCGGGGTCCATGTGGCAGCCCTCCTGGGTGCCGGTGGCGGTCCACCAGCCGGCGGCCGGCTCGTTGAAGGGGTCGACCGTCGCGAAGTTCACGCCCCAGTTGTTCTTCGCGCGCAGGGCGGTCGCGGCCAGGTGGGAGGCGTGCTGGCGGTAGTTCCAGGACTGGAGGTTGTTGCCGCCGTTCGCCGCGCCGGAGGGGTTGTGGTTGAGGCACATCCACCACATGGGGGAGTTGGCGAAGAGCTCGCTCACCGCGCCCCGCTGCGTCGCCTTCACCAGCATCGCCCGCTGGTTGGCGTCCGCCGTCCAGTCCCAGGCCGAGGAGGCGGGGTCCTCGTTGTTCCAGTCCTGCCAGAAGCCCTCGATCTGCTTGAAGGCGGGGATGTTGGGCGATTCGACCATCGACGCGCCGCCGACGGAGTTCCAGCTGCACGCGCCCAGGTTGTAGCGGGCGATGTTGAGGCCGAGACCGGGGAGCGTCGTGCCGTTGTACGACACCGACTTGGTGGTGAAGAAGATGTCCGCGAAGTCGTCCCGGGCGCCGAAGACGTTGGCCCACCAGGCCAGGGACGTACCCCAGCCCTCCCAAGTGCCGTACGACGTCCCGGGATTGACGGCGATCGTGGCGTCCGCGTGTGCGGTGCCCGTCGCCAGGGCGCTGCCGAGGAACGTTCCGCCTGCCGCGGTCAGCAGGGTTCTGCGTCGGATCATGGCTACTCCGGCTCCGAGTCGATCGACACCGGTCCCTGAACCGGCGCCGTGGCCTGTCCCGCTCATGCCAGGACGAAGCATCGGGGGTGGTGTGCGGGGTTGTCGAGGGTTCTGACAGCCCTTTCTAAAACCTGTGGAGGAAGTCCGGGATTTCGGACGCGCGGCTGCGATCTTCTACGGCGACCGATGAGTTTTCGCGCGGCACACTGTCTACGGGGGAGGGACGGGACACGTCCCCTGCCGAGAGAGAAGTGGTGCGCGATGAAGCTGGCACTCACGCAGTTCCTGACGCTGGACGGTGTCTACCAGGGCCCGGGGTCCCCGGACGAGGACACCAGCGACGGGTTCACCCGGGGCGGCTGGTTCGTGCCGCACCTGGACGAGGAGTTCGAGCGGCTGGCCGGCACCTGGCTCGGCCAGGCGGACGCGCTCCTGTTCGGACGCCGTACCTACGTGAACTTCGCGCGGGACTGGCCGAAGATGACCGACCACCCCTTCGGCGCCATCATGAACAGCCTGCCGAAGTACGTGGCCTCCCACACCCTGACCAGGGCCGAGTGGAACCCGAGCACGATCCTCTCCGGCGACATCCCCGCCCAGGTCGCCGAACTGAAGCGGCAGCCCGGCCGTGAGCTGCAGATTCACGGCAGCGGCCGACTGGCCCAGTCCCTGCTGGCCGCCGGCCTGATCGACGAGCTGCGCCTCGTGATCGCCCCGGTGGTCGTCGGCACCGGCCGACGCCTGTTTCCGGACGGCGGCGCCCCGGCCGGCCTGCGCCTGCTCCGCAACGAGACGACGCCGGGCGGACTGGCCGTCCACGTCTACGCATCGACGGGACGCCCGGAGTACGGGACGTACGGGGCCGACGCGTAGGCCTCCGTGCCGAACCGACCCCGACGACGCGCGGGTGATCGCCGGTGGAGCCCAGAATTCCTCGCCCGGCGATCACGTATCTCGGCGGCGGGGGCTGAACCGCGTACAGGCCTGGTGACTTGAAGGCCCGCCCCTTATCGTGCGGGCGGCCCCGGTCGAGGAGGCGTACGCATGCGGCTTCACGTCGTGCATCACGGCATACGGCGGCGGCGTGCCCTGCGCCGGCGGGCGCTGTGGGCCGGGGGCGAGGTCCTGGTCACCGTCGGGGTCGTGCTGCTGCTGCTCGTCGTGCATCAGCTGTGGTGGACCAACCGGGAGGCCCGGGAAGGCGCCGAGCGGGAGGTGGAGGCGCTGGAGCGGTCGTGGGCCGAGGGGGAGCACGACAACCGTCCGTCGGATACGACGGCTACGGCGGCCACCACGCCTCCGTCCCCCGACCCCGCCTCCGAACAGCCCGCCGCCCCCCGACAGCCGCCCGCCGCCGACGCCCGGCCCTCATCGCCCCGCTGGTCCCAGGCCTACGCCATCCTCACCATCCCCCGCCTCCACCTCCGCATTCCCGTCGCCGAGGGCACCAGCAAGCGGAACGTCCTCAACAAGGGCTACGTCGGCCACTACCCCGGCACCCAGCAACCCGGCCAGACCGGGAACTTCGCCCTCGCCGGGCACCGCAACAGCCACGGGGAGCCGTTCCGGTACATCAACCGGCTCGTACCCCGGGACACCATCCGGGTCGAGACCGAGAGCGCGACGTACACGTACACCGTCGACAAGACCCTGCCGCAGACCTCGGCCCACGACGCGAGCGTCATCCACCCGGTCCCGCGTTCCACCGCCAGGCCGGCCTACGGCTACACCGACCCGGGCCACTACCTCACCCTGACCACCTGCACGCCGGAGTACACGTCCAAGTACCGGCTGGTGGTCTGGGGCAGGCTCGCCTCCGTGCGGCCCCGCTGAGGCGAACGTGTCGCCCACCTCGGCACCGGCCGGACCGGCATAAATTAACCGAGCTGATCCGACGAAGCTCGACCAGCAGAGGAAAAGGAGTCGCCAGCCATGTCACTCGCCCGCGTCCACAACTTCTCCATCTCGCTCGACGGCTTCGGCACCGGTGAGGGTCAGAGCCGTGACGCGCCGTTCGGCCACGCCGGCGAGGGGCTGCACGAGTGGATGTTCACCACCCGGTTCTGGCACCAGCTGGCCGGCAGGCCCGGCGGGACCCGCGGCATCGACGACGCCTTCGGGCGGCAGATCACGCCCGGGATCGGCGCCGAGATCATGGGCGCTGGGAAGTTCGGCCCGCCCGGATGGCACGAGGACCCGGAGTGGAAGGGGTGGTGGGGGCCCAACCCGCCATTCCACACACCGACCTTCATCCTCACCCATCACCCGCGCCCGTCGATCGAGATGGAGGGCGGCACGACGTTCCACTTCCTCGACGCTTCGCCCGCCGAGGCGCTCGAGACGGCCCGCGAGGCCGCGCGCGGTCAGGACGTACGCATCGGCGGGGGCCCCACCGTGATCCGGGACTTCTTCGCCGCCGGGCTCATCGACCACATGCACATCGTGGTGGTCCCGATCCTGCTCGGACGAGGCGTACTCCTCTGGGACGGACTGGAGGGCCTCGAGAAGGACTACGAGGTCGAGGCCACCTCCTCGCCCAGCGGAGTCACGCATGTGACGTTCACCCGAGTGGGTCTCTGAACCGCCTCTCCGGTCGAGGACGTCCTCATAGCTCCTGCGGCCCGTCGAAACCGATCAGGTATAACCGAGGGCAGGACGAACAGCCGTACGAGGGGAGGGGCGTGGTCGTGATCCGTCGCTGGGCCAACCCGCGCCCCGCCGCCGTACTGCTGCTCCTCTTCCTCGACGTCGTACTGCTCGACTCCGGCAGCCTCTCCGCCACCGTCGCGCTCGCCGCGACCGCCGCGGCGAGCTCCGCGTTCGCCGCCTGCTCGCTCCTCGCCTCGCGCGCCGCGCCCGCCGTGCCGCCCACCCGGGTGCGTACGGCCATCCGCGACCGCGACCGCCGTACGGCGTTCCTGCCCCAACGCGACCCCGACGCCAAGGGGCGCACCCGGCCCCGAGCGCCCGGACACGCCCTCCCGGCGACCGCCGCGTAGGGCACGCTCCCCAAGCCTGACCCCGCGCGGGTCGTCATGCCGCCTTCACCACTTCCGGCACGACGAGACCCCCGGAGGGCTCACCCATGTCCGTTTTCGCCGACCTGGTCCAGCACCTGGCCGACCTGCTCCAGCCACTCTTCGGCGCCACCGCGGCGGCCGCCGCGATCGTCCTGTTCACCGCGTTCGTACGGCTGCTCGTGCACCCCCTGTCCCGAGCGGCCGCGCGCGGGCAGAAGGCGCGGACCGCGCTGCAGCCGAAGATCGCCGAGCTGCGGAAGAAGCACCAGAAGAACCCCGAGAAGCTGCAGAAGGCCGTACTGGAACTGCACGCAGAGGAGAAGGTCTCCCCGCTGTCCGGCTGTCTGCCCAGCGTGTTCCAGCTGCCCGCGTTCTTCCTCCTCTACCACCTGTTCTCGAACACGACGATCGGCGGGCAGGCCAATGAACTGCTCACCCATCAGCTGTTCGCCGCGCCCCTCGGCGACCGCTGGGCGGACGCGCTGGGCGAGGGCGGGATGTTCGGGGCGGCGGGGCTCGTGTACGTCGGGCTGTTCGCCGTTGTCGCCGCGGTGGCCGCCTTCAACTACCGCCGTACGAAGCTGATGATGGCCACCAACAGTCCGCTTCCCGCGGCCGACGGGGAGCAGGTGCCCGGGATGGGGGCGGTCAGCAAGGTCATGCCGTTCATGTCCTTCTTCACGCTCGTCACCGTGGCCGTCGTACCGCTGGCCGCCGCGCTGTACGTGGTGACCAGTACGACGTGGAGTGCCGTGGAGCGGGCCGCGCTGTACCGGTAGGACGCTGGGGCGGTCCAGTCCGTGAACGGGCTCTTGCGGACTGGACGCCCAGCTTGGAGGATCGACCAGTCCTCCGATGGCTGCACCCATCGGTCGGGCGCCCCGCGATCGAGGGAGATTGTGATCATGAAGCTGCTGCGAGTCGGTACGGCGGGATCGGAGCGGCCCGCGCTGCTCGACGCCGAGGGGACCCTGCGGGACCTCTCCGGCCTCGTCCCGGACATCGACGGACCGCTGCTCGCCGACGACGACGCGCTCGGCCGGATCCGCGCCGCCGCCGAGGCGGGTTCGCTGCCCGCCCTGGACGCGGCGGGGCTGCGGGTCGGGCCTCCCCTTGCCCGGATCGGCAAGATCGTGTGCATCGGGCTCAACTACCACGACCACGCGCGGGAGACCGGGGCCGAGCCGCCCGCCGAGCCGGTGATCTTCTTCAAGGCCGCGGACACGGTGGTCGGGCCTCACGACACGGTGCTGGTTCCTCGGGGATCCGTGAAGACCGACTGGGAGGTCGAGCTGGCGGTCGTCATCGGGCGTACGGCTCGGTATGCGGAGTCGGTGGAGGAGGCGCTCGGATCTGTCGCCGGGTACGCGGTGGCGCACGACGTGTCCGAGCGGGAGTTCCAGATCGAGCGGGGCGGGACCTGGGACAAGGGAAAGAACTGCGAGACGTTCAATCCGCTGGGGCCGTGGTTGGTGACGGCGGACGAGGTGGGCGATCCGCAGGATCTGTGGCTGAAGCTGTGGGTCAACGGGGAGTTGAAGCAGGACGGGACGACGGCCGAGCAGATCTTTCCGGTGGGGGAGGTCGTGCGGTACGTCAGTCAGTTCATGACGCTGTACCCCGGTGACGTGATCAATACGGGGACGCCGGCGGGGGTTGCGCTCGGGGAGCCTGAGCCCAAGCCGTATTTGCGGGCGGGGGATGTGGTTGAGCTGGAGATCGAGGGGCTTGGTCGGCAGAGGCAGGAGTTCAAGGACGCCTAAGGGGTGGGGGACTGCGGTTGTTTGGCGACCGCGGGTGGTCCGTGGTTGCTCGCGCAGTTCCCCGCGCCCCTAAAAAGGCCAATCACCTCACGCCAGTAGAGAGGCCAGCCTGCGCCATGCCTCGCGCGGGAGCGTGTCGCGCGGCTCTCCGTCCACCACCTGCAGCGCCACGTGGTCCGCTCCCGCCTCCAGGAACGTGTCGATGCGGGCGCGGATCGACGACTCGTCGCCCCAGGCGAACAGCGCGTCGATCAGGCGGTCGCTGCCGCCGTCCTCGAGGTCGGCTTCCGTGAAGCCGAGGCGGAGGAAGTTGTTGGTGTAGTTCGGGAGGCCCAGGTACACGGCCAGGCTCTCGCGGGCCAGGGTGCGGGCCCGGGTCGGGTCCGTTTCCAGGACGACCATCAACTCGGGGGCCAGCAGCGGCGCTTCGCCCAAGGCCTCACGAGCCTGGGCCGTGTGCTCGGCGGTGACCAGGTACGGGATCGAACCGGCGGCGCGGTCGCGCGCGAGCTTCAGGCTCTTCGGGCCGAGGGCCGCCAGGAGCCGGCGGTCCGCCGGTACGCCCGCCGCGTCCAGGCCGTCGAGATGGGCGACCAGGGCCGAGTAGGGGCGGCGGTACTGGTCCGCCATCTTGGCGTGGCTGACCCCGATGCCCAGGACGAAGCGGCCGGGGTGGGCCGCATCCAGGTCGGCGAAGGCCGCCGCGCTGTCGCTGGGCTCGTGCTGCCAGATGCTCTGGATGCTGGTGCCGACGGTGAGCGTCGAGGTCGCCTCGATCAGCGGTACGGCGTTACGGGCGGAGCTGTTGCCGCCCAGCCAGACAGCGCCGTAGCCGAGCTGCTCCAACTCGGCTGTCGCCTCGGCGAGTTCGCCCTGCCGCGCCGGGTCCTCCGAGCGCAGGCCTACGCTCCAGATGCCGTACCGGCCGACGGCGTCCTTCAAGGCGTCACTCATGGGTGTGCGGTCCCTCCGGTCGGTGTGCTGTACAAGGGTGCCAACCGGAGGGAGCCTTGGGATCTTCCCTCAAAGCCAGTGAGAGTCAGTGAGAGCCGGTGAGAGCCGGTCAGAGACTCAGCCACAGGCGAGTCAGTGACCCAGGAACTGCTCCAGCGCCTCCACCACGAAACGGTGGTCATCCAGTTGCGGCAGCCCGGACACCGTGACCGCGCCGATCACGCCGACGCCCTCCACGTTGATCGGGAAGGAGCCGCCGTGGGCCGCGTACAGGTCCGGGTCCAGGCGCGAGGAGTCCTCGAACGTCGTGCCCTTGGCGCGGAAGCGGGCGCCGACCAGGTAGGAGGCGGCGCCGTAGCGTTCCACCACCCGGCGCTTGCGGGCGATCCAGGCGTCGTTGTCGGGAGCCGAGCCGGGCAGTGCCGCGTGGAAGAGCTGCTGGCCGGCGCGGTGGATGTCGATGGCGACGGGGGCCTGGCGTTCGCGGGCCAGGTCGACGAGGAGGGAGCCCAGGGCCCAGGCGTCGTCGTGGGTGAACTGGCGGAAGACCAGGCGGCGTTCCTGCGCCTCCAACTCCTCCAGTCTGGGGGTGAGTTCCGGGTGGAACTTCGGGGTGAGCTCCTGGTTGTGGGTCACAGTGCTACCACCCTTCCTTCGCGGGCCGAACGGCGAGCCGCCTCGAGTACGTCGAGGGCGGATGCCGCCTCCAGTGCGGTCACCGGGTTGGGACCGCCGTCCAGCAGGGCTTTCGCCACGGCCGCATAGTAAGCGGGGTAGTCGCCCGGAAGGGTCGGTTCGGGGCGGCCGCCGCCGGTCAGGGGGGACTCCCCGGAACCCACGCGGCCCCACAGCGACTCGGGTTCGGCGCCCCAGCCGAGGCCCGGCCGAAGGCCCTCCCGCAGCGCCGCCTCCTGCGGGTCGAGGCCGTACTTGACGTAGCCCGCCTTCGAGCCCAGCACCCGGAAGCGCGGGCCGAGCTGAGCGGCCGTGGCGGAGACGTACAGGTGGGAGCGGACGCCGTTCGCGTGCGTGAGCGCGATGAAGGTGTCGTCGTCGGTCTCCGCGCCGGGGCGGCGGATGTCCGACTCGGCGTACACGGAGGCGGCCGGGCCCAAGAGGGCCAGTGCCTGGTCGACGACATGGCTGCCGAGGTCGTACAGCAGACCTCCGATCTCTGCGGGGTCGCCGGACTCCCGCCAGCCGCCCTTCGTCTGCGGGCGCCACCGCTCGAAGCGGGACTCGAAGCGCCATACGTCGCCCAGCTCGCCGTCGGCGACGAGCTTGCGGAGGGTCAGGAAGTCGTTGTCCCAGCGGCGGTTCTGGAAGACGGAGACAAGCAGGCCGCGCTCCTCGGCCAGGGCGGCCAGCTCGCGTGCCTCGGCGGCCGAGCCGGCGACGGGCTTGTCCACGACGACGGGCAGGCCGGCCTTCAGGGCGGCGGTGGCGAGCGGGACGTGTGTCTTGTTCGGGGACGCGATGACGATCAGGTCCAGGTCGCCGGCCCGGTCGAACAGCTCGTCCGGACCGGCGGCCACGCGCACGTCCGGGAACTCGGCGCGGGCCTGCTCCTGCCGCTCGGGGTTCGAGGTGACCACCGTGTGGAGGGCGAGGCCCTCGGTGGCGGTGATCAGCGGGGCGTGGAAGACGGAGCCGGCGAGGCCGTAGCCGACGAGGCCCACGCGGAGAGGGGTGCCGGGAGTACCAGTCGTACCTGTCATGACCCTACTTTCGCAACGCTGTTGCCAAAGTGCAAGTACGAGGGAGAATGGCTGGCGTGAACAGGACGAACGGCGGCGCCAATCTGCTCGCCCTGCGCAGCCACAACACCGCGCTGGTGCTCGACCTGCTGCGCACGGCCGGCCCGGAGGGCATCAGCCGCCTCGAACTCGCCGACCGCACCGGCCTCACCCCCCAGGCGGTCAGCAAGATCACCGCCCGGCTGCGGGAGGAGGGCCTGGCGGCGGAGGCGGGCCGGCGCGCGTCGACCGGCGGCAAGCCGCGCACGGTCCTGCGGCTGGTGCCGGGGGCGGGGCATGCGGTGGGCGTACATCTGGACCGGGACGAACTGCGAGCGGTCCTGGTCGACCTGAACGGGATGGTGGTGGGGGAGCGGCGTACCCCGCTGGACCTCGGCGCGGGCGCCCAGGCCGTGGTGGCGGCGGTGGCGCGGGAGGCGGAGGGGATGGCGGCGGAGGCGCTGGGGCCGAGGAACGGGGGGCCGAGGCCGGAGGCGCTGCGGCCGACGGGCGAGGGACCGGTCGGCGCGGCCGGGGGCGACTCCGGTGGTGCGGTGCCCGCAGGGCCCACCACGCCGGACTCCCCGCTCGCCGCGTCGTCCCTCGTCGCAGTCGGCTCCCTTGTCGGTGTCGGCGTCGCCCTTCCCGGCCCTCTCGATCACGCCCGGGGCGTCCTGCACCGGGTCACCGGGTTTCCCGAGTGGGACGGGTTTCCGTTGCGGGACGCCTTGGCGCGACGGCTCGGGGTGCCGGTCGTCGTGGACAAGGACACCAACGCGGCGGCGCTCGGGCTGGCCGTCGGCGGGGCGGGCCGGTCCTTCGCCTATCTGCACCTCGGTACGGGGCTCGGTGCCGGGCTCGTGATCGGTGGGGCCGTGCACCGGGGTGCCCGGACCGGCGCGGGGGAGTTCGGGCATCAGGTCATCCAGCTGGACGGGCCCCGCTGCGGCTGCGGGAACCGCGGCTGCGTCGAGGCGCTGTGTCTGGGCGCGGTCGCCCGGGGCGAGATCGGCGAGGCCGCGCGGGTGCTCGGCGCCGGTGCCGCGAACCTCGTCGGGCTGCTCGACATCGACCTCGTACTCCTCGGCGGTCGTACGGTCGCCGCCGCGCCGGAGGCGTTCGTACGAGGGGTCGCCGCCGTCCTGGACGAGCGTGCCCGGGGGGCGGGTGCCGTGCCGGTGCGGGTCGCGCCCGGCGGGGAGCGCGGGGTCGCGGAGGGAGCGGCCCAGTTGCTGCTGGGGCCGTTGTTCGGACGGGCGGACGGCTGACCGGCCAGGCGCGCCCCCGGCGTCCAAGGCTCAGGCAGCCGGGCTCAGGCGCGACACCGGCCGTCCACGTGCGCTGATCGAGGGGACTTACCGGGCCGTACGGAGCGGCATCGGCCATCCGCCGGAAGCACCCGGCATGGTCATGTGTTCATGCGACTGCCGTTTATGCGACTGCCCAAGCCCGTATCCGTCTGTGCCCCGTCCTCCCTCTGTCTCGCAGCCGCCGCCGCCCTCCTGTCCTCCCCGGCGCAGGCCGACCCCCGTCCCTCCTGCGCCACCACTGACGACCGCGCCTTCCCGGTCACCACCCGCATCCACGGCGGCCCCGACTCCTACGAGGCCGGCGGCGGCTACGGCACCTGGTACCTGGACCTCACCAACACCACCACGCGGACCTGCGGAAACATCCACCCCGTCGTCGTCCTCGTCGACAAGCGGCGGACCCTTGAGCCCGCCCAGCCCCGCCTGGAGTTCTACGACGGCACAGCCGGCGCCCGCCCGCACTCCGTCCGCTTCGAACGCACCGACGCGGACGAACTCGTCGGTGCCTTCACCGACGACCGCGACCGCTTCTCCGGCTTCACCGTCGGCCCCGGCAAGACCCTCACCGTGAAGGTCCGGATGGAGCTCACCTCGGACGCGGAACCGAACAAGGTCACCGTCAACGCGGCCGTCGTACAACGCCACGACGGCGACGGCGACTGGGTCGGCCAGTCGAACGACTACCGCTTCGACATCGAGGCCGAACCGACCCCGCGACCCGAGCACGAGCGCGAGCCCGCCCCCGACCCCACGGCCTCCGCCACCGCACCGGCACCCGACGGCCGCCTCTCCCTCGCCGAGGAACTCGCCGGCACCGGACTCGGCCCCACGGTCGCCCTCGCCGCCGCGGCCCTGCTGCTCGTCGCCAGCGGTGCGCTGCTGCTGGTCCGCAGACGCCGCTGAAGCCACAGCCATAGCCGTATCCATGCCATAGCCGTACCCATCTCCTCACAACCCGGCCATTCCCTCAAGATCCGGCCACTGTTTAGGCTGGGGCGCGCCCGGCACCCGGCACCGGGTACACGCGCGACGCACCGCGCACTTGGGTACGGCAGGAGATCCAGCACATGGCAGAACGCAGGCCCATCGAGTCGTGGCTCACCGACATGGACGGTGTGCTCATCCACGAGGGCGTACCGATCCCCGGCGCCGACGCCTTTCTGAAGAAGCTCCGCGAGTCCGGCAAGCCCTTCCTCGTCCTCACCAACAACTCGATCTACACCCCGCGCGACCTGCACGCCCGGCTGCGCCGGATGGGCCTGGAGGTGCCGATCGAGTCCATCTGGACCTCGGCCCTGGCCACCGCCCAGTTCCTGGACGACCAGCGGCCCGGCGGCTCCGCGTACGTCATCGGCGAGGCCGGCCTGACGACCGCGCTGCACGACATCGGCTACATCCTCACCGACCACGAGCCCGACTACGTCGTCCTCGGCGAGACCCGCACCTACTCCTTCGAGGCCATGACGAAGGCCGTACGGCTCATCAACGACGGCGCCCGTTTCATCTGCACCAACCCCGACGAGACGGGTCCGTCGACCGAGGGCCCGCTGCCCGCGACCGGCGCGGTGGCCGCGCTGATCACCAAGGCGACCGGGAGGAAGCCGTATTTCGCGGGCAAGCCGAACCCGCTGATGATGCGCACCGGGCTCAACACGATCGGGGCGCACTCCGAGACCAGCGCGATGATCGGCGACCGTATGGACACCGACGTACTGGCCGGTATGGAGGCCGGGATGCAGACGTTCCTGGTTCTGACCGGCCTGACCCGGCCCGAGCAGGTGGATGCCTTCCCGTACCGGCCGTCGAAGGTCGTGGACTCGATTGCGGACCTCGTCGACAGAATCTGATCACATCTGATCTGAAACCTTTCTGGACCCGTATGGAGCAGTGAGGCCCCGCTGAGCGTGCGGGGCAGGAGTCTGCGGGGGAGGCTCCAGATATCTGGAGGTTCACGATGGGTTCCCTACGCCTCACTGTCTGTTCCGCAGTCCTCGCTGTCGCCGCCCTCACCCCGGCCGCCCACGCGGCGGACGGCGGCGGCAGCGTCTCGGTGACCCCCTCGTCCCCCGCCCCCGGCGCCGAAGTCGCGCTGCGGGTGAGCGGCTGCTCCGGCAAGACGGCCACCGCCGCGTCGGCGGCGTTCGTCGCGGACGCGCGGCTCACGGGCAGCGGCGGCACGCTCGCCGGCGAGACCCGCGTCCGCTCCTCGATCCGGCCCGGCCCGTACGAGGTGAAGGTCACCTGCGCCGACTTCCAGGTGAAGGGCACGGTCGACGTCGCCGTCGGCGGGAGTTCGGCGCGGCCGGGTGGCTCCGCCTCCGCCTCGCCCGTCGCCCCCGTACAGGCGGGCGGCGGCGGCACCGCCCGGCTCGCCGCCGCGGACGCCCGCGAGGCCGGTCCCGGCACGGGGCACGCGGTGACCGGGCTGGTCCTCGCGGGGGTCGCCGCGGTCGCCGTGGTGATCCGCGGCCGCCGCCGGAACCGCGGGACGGGTTGACCGGCCGTGTCCGACCATGAACGCACGCCCCGCACGGGTCGGCTCCTGACCGGCGTGGCCTGGGTGGTCCTGCTGCTCGGGCTGTGGCTGTGGGGCCGCGAGGTGACCGACGTACGGCACGGGATATCCGGCCCCGCCACGGGTGACATGGCGGCGGTCGGGCGGCCGCCGGACGTGGAACTGCCGCCCGCGCACCGGCCCCTCGGCGACGCCCTGCCGCAGCGTGTCGACATCCCCGGCCTCGGCGTGCAGGCGCCGGTCGTGGCCCGCGGCCTGGACGCGCGGGGCGCCGTCGCCCCGCCGCCGTTCGACCGGCCCGGAGCCGTCGGCTGGTACGCGGCCGGGGCGAAACCGGGCGCGGCCGGGACCGCGCTGATGGTCGGTCACGTCGACACCGAGACCCGGCCCGCCGTCTTCTACCGGCTCAGCTCCCTCCAGCCCGGCGAGACGGTCCGGGTGCTCCGCGACGACGGCAAGGTCGCCGAGTTCACCGTGGACGACGTCCAGGTCCTCACCCGCGACGGATTCGACGCACAGCAGGCGTACGGGCCCCGCGAGACCGGGCGGGCCGAGCTGCGGCTGATCACCTGCGGCGGCAGCTTCGACCGGGCGAGCCGCAGCTACACGGCGAACGTGATCGTCTCGGCGTATCTGACGGGGTCCGGCCTGTGAGGTCACCTGTGTTCCGCCGCAGGCCGGATCTCCGGTAACAGCTGTCGGACAAGGCCCGGACGGCCTCGTGGGCCAGGCGACGGGTGTGTCAGGATTGAGGCTTGGAACGGTGCACCCAAGGGGGAGTTGGATGTACGTCAGCAGGGGGGCTGGAACGCGGGCTGCCGCGGCGGTGCTGGGGGCGGCACTGCTGATCGCAGGCTGTTCCTCGGGGGACGGGAAGGACGAGGAGAAGAAGAAGGACGGCGCCGGCGCCGGGATCACCCAACAGCCCAAGGGGACGGACCCGTTCTGGGTCAACCCGGAGGGCAACGCGGCGCAGCAGGTCGAGGAGTACCGGAAGGCCGGCAAGAAGACGGAGGCCGAGCAGATCCGCAAGATCGCCCAGCAGCCGACCGCCGAGTGGATCCTCCCGGAGAACCCCGAGGAACAGGCCCGGGGCTACACCGAGGCCGCCGCGAAGGCCGACCGCGAGGCCCTGCTCGTCCTCTACAACATCCCGCACCGCGACTGCGGCCAGTTCTCGGGAGGCGGGGCCGCCGACGGCGACGCGTACCGGGCGTTCGTGGACGGCGTCACCAAGGGCATCGGCGACCGCCCCGCGACGGTGATCCTGGAGCCGGACGCCGTGCTGCACATGGTGGACAACTGCACACCCGAGGAGTTCCACGAGGAGCGCTACGCCCTGCTCAACGAGGCCGTCGGCAAGCTCAAGTCACTTGAGAACACCAAGGTCTACCTGGACGCGGGCAACGCCGGCTGGGGCAAGCCCGACGACATCTCCGAGCCCCTCCGGCGGGCCGGCATCGAGCAGGCCGACGGCTTCTCGGTCAACGTCTCCAACTTCTACTCCACCGAGGACTCCGTCGCCTACGGCAAGGAGCTCTCCGCGAAGGTCGGCGACAAACACTTCGTCATCGACACCAGCCGCAACGGCAACGGCCCCTACAGCGAGGGCGACCAGAACGAGCGCTGGTGCAACCCGCCGGGCCGTGCCCTGGGCGAGACCCCGACGACGAAGACGGCGGACCCGCTGGTCGACGCCTACCTGTGGGTCAAGCGCCCGGGCGAGTCGGACGGCGAGTGCAAGGGCGGCCCGAAGGCGGGCCAGTGGTGGGCGGACTACGCACTGAGCCTGGCCAAGGCTTCCAGCTAACGGCAAGCCCCGCGCCCCAAGGGGCGCGGGGCTGTTCCCATGTGCGGCTCCGCCGCGCGTGGGCGCGACCACGACGAACCCGCAGCCAAAAGCCGGCCCGACCAGCGGAGCGCTACGGCACCCTGACCCACTGCGCCTTGCTCGGCGTCCCCTGGTCATCGTCCACGAACAGCATGTACCACCCCGCCTGAACAAGGTTCTTGTTCTTCGGCACGGTCACCGTGATCTTGTTCCCGGACGCCTTGAAGTCCAGCGCGATGGACCGCTGGTCGACGTCCGTCACATGTGTGGACGCGCTCGGCCGGATCAGCCGTACCTTCTTGATCGAGGAGGCGTGCTGCGAGGTGAACGTCCCCGACTCCCCGCGCTTGATGGTCTGCGGCCCGCCCGACAGCGACGGCCGCGAGTCCCGGTACAGATACGGCGGCGTGTAGATCTCGATCCGCTGTTCGAACTTGCCCGGCTTGGTGTTCGCCTTGTCCCCGTACAACGAGTCCGACCCGAAGAACATCACCCGTCCGTCGGGCAGCAGCAGCGACCCGGAGTGGTAGTTCCGGCCCACCAGCGGATCGGCGACCTTGTTGAACGTGTTGGTCACCGGGTTGTACAGCCGCGCCTGAAGGATGTTGGAGTCGCTGCGCCCCCGGTAGTCCTCCGAACCACCGGACACCAGCACGGAGTCGTCCGGCAGGATCGAGGCCTGCGCATAGCGCGTGCCCTTCTCCAGCGAGGGGCCGTCCACGAACTTCGGGTCGTCGGCCAGCATGTCGACGATCCGTGTCTTGTTGCTGGACAGCTTGGACTCGCCGACCCCGCCGCCGCCGATCACCATGTACTTCTCGTCCTGCGCCGGAGGCAGCAGCACCGTGCCGGACGTCTCCAGCAGCTTGGGATCGCTCAGCCCGGGCACCTTGGTGAACTTGTTGGTCTCCACGTCCCAGACGCCCGGGTCACGACCCACGTCGTCCGGCCCGTAGCCCGCGTTCGAACCCGAGTAGAAGATCTTGCCGTTCTGCATCAGGAACAGCGCCGGGTACGTCGGGAACTGCATGGTCTTCGGCGTGTACGTCCACTTCTTGGTCTTCGGGTCGAAGATCTCGTTCTTGCCCGGGACCAGCTGGCCGATGTCGTCGAGACCGGAGACGCTGAGGATCTTGCCGTCGCTCAGGGTGGTGAGCGTCGGGTACCAGCGCGCCTCCTTCATCGGGTCGACCTTGATGTACTTCTCCGCGACCGGATCGAACTCGAAGGCGTCCCGGATGCCCTGGAAGTCCTTCTTGTCGAGGGCGAGCTTCTGCGCGATGCCGTACGTGTTCTTGGCGTCGGCGCCGGTCAGGCCCTGGACGGTGTAGTTGTCCTGCGTGCCGGTCTCGTACTTGGCGCCGCTCCTTTGCGCCTCGACGTAGATGCGGCCCAGACCGGGGGTGTTGCCCAGGAACTTGCCGGTCTTCTTGTCGAAGTTCTTCGTCGCCCGCTCGACGGTGACCGGGTCCTTCGACACGAAGGTCTTGCCGTTCTCCTTGCCCACGAACTTCGTGCCCGCGGGCAGCGTGATCGGCTTGTCCGGGTTCTCGTTGTGGACGATCATCAGGCCGCCGGCCTTGGTGACGTCACCCTTCAGCTTCTCGTACCGCTTGGTGCCGCCCGCGATCAGCAGGTTGCCGTTGGCGAGCTGGGTGTGGCCGGTGCAGAACAGGTCCTTGGGCGTCGGCACCTTCTTGATGGTGCCCTTGACCGGGTCCCAGATCCGGGTGTCGAACTTCTTGTCGTCGAAGTTGTCCTGATTGTTGCCCGACCCCGCGACGAGCAGCACCTTGCCGGTGTGCAGCAGCGCCGCGTGGATGGTGTTCTGCCGGTACTCCTCGGGGAACTCGATGACTTCCCACTTGCCGTTCTCGGCTTTGTACTCCGGTCTGTTGATTTGGTACTGGTGGTATTTCTCGGTCCCGAAGCGGTACAGCCACGGCCCGTTCATCCCGGCCAGCGCGAGCACCACCGCCGTGCCTATCGCGAGTCGACGAGCGCGGCGGCGGCCTGCACGGTCGTTCATTCCTTACGTCCCCCAAGTCCACCAAGGGCGATCTGCATGGTCTGGTCGCCCGTCCCGTCCGAGCCCCTGTCCGACGCTGCCCAGCTCGGCTTGTGCTGGGGGGCGTGCTGGGCCGCCGTGCGCTGCACCGGCAGCGACTGCGGCTCGTAGGCCCCCACGGGAGCCGCGGGCTGGGCAGGCTGGGCGGGCTGGGCGACGGGAGCCGCGTCGCGCGGCTCCTGCTCGGGCACCGCGGGCTTCTTCTTCGCCTGACGCAGCATGTGGCGCCAGACGAAGATCGGCGTGGCGGTGATCAGCGTGGCGAACGTCGCCCAGATGATCATCGCGGGGTGCGAGTGCCCGAAGACGAAACCGGCGGCGATCGAGGCGCCGAAGATCACGATGAAGTACCAGTGGTACCGGAAGGTCCCGAACCACCTGTCCGGGCTGGCCGAATCGCCCTTGGGGGTGACCACGAACTTGCTCTTGCGGCGCAGTACGGAGTCGATCAGCGCCTTCGCGTAGAGCGGCGCGGACAGAGCCGACATCACCATGCCGGCCACACCGCCGGACCCCTCGGGCTCGTGCGGGGAGACGTTGTGCCGGCGGTTCCAGATGTACAGGCCGATCTGCAGCGCGGAGGCGTTGCCGTAGAGCATCAGCCACACGGTCGGGTCGATGTTCACACCCGAGGCGCCCAGGCCCAGGAACAGGGCGCAGCTCAGCGCCGCGAGGATCCAGTTGAGGGCGGACATCGGGTAGAAGATGATCATCATCGTGTAGTTGAAGAGCTTGCTCGGCGGCAGCGAGTACCAGCCCTTCCAGTACTGCTTGAGGATCGTCTCGTACGTGCCGCGCGACCAGCGCATCTGCTGGGTGAAGAAGTCCGTCCAGGCGCTGGGACCCTCACCGACCGCGAGCACGTCCGGGGTGTAGACCGAGCGCCACTTCTTGCCCGTCGCCGGGTTCTTGTGCCGGTGGATCTCGAAGCCGGTCGCCATGTCCTCGGTGATCGAGTCGTACAGACCGCCGATCTGCTTCAGCGCCTTGATGCGTACGGCATTCGACGTACCCACGAACATCGGAGCGCCGTAGCGGTTGCCCGCGCGCTGGATCAGCGCGTGGAAGAGGAACTGCTGAGACTCGGCGGCCTTGGTGACGAAGTTGTCGTAGTTGCCGTAGACCTGCGGGCCGATGACGAAGCCGACGTTCGGGTCGCGGAAGAAGCCGAGCATCCGCTCCAGGTAGTTGGGCAGAGGCACGTGGTCGGTGTCGACGGAGGCGAAGTAGTCGTAGTTGTCGCCGTGCGCGTCGAGCCAGGCGTTGTAGTTGCCGTGCTTGGTCTTGGCGCGGTGCGGCCCCTCGGGCTGGTTCCACTTCGCGACGCCCTTGCGGGAGAAGTGGTGCACGCCGAGGCGCGCGCAGACCGCCTTCACCTCGGGGTCGTCGCCCTCGTCGAGCAGCCAGACATGCATGAGGCCGCGGTGGCGGATCTTCACCGCGGCTTCCAGGGTCTTCGTCACCATCTCCAGCGGCTCCTTGCCGGGCACGAAGGAGGTGAGGAAGGCCACTCTGGTGCCGGTCTCGGGCACCACCGGGATCGGGTCGCGGGCGACCAGCGTGGCGTGCGCGTTCGACAGCACGTTCATGCAGCGGAAGAACTCGATCAGACCGATCGAGACGAGCATGACGATGTCCAGCGCCGGCAGCCAGGCGAAGGCCGGGTAGTCGCGCTCCGTCCAGTGCTCCGGCTGCAGCAGCCAGACCAGCAGCACCAGCGACAGCACCGGGGCCGCGGCCAGCATCAACGCGACCCTTATGCGGTGCGGCTCCTGCGAGATCAAGGAGCGGTACTGCACTCTGTACGGCTTGTTCGGATCGGGCTGGGTGAGGGGACCGGCCAGCCGGCTGTAGTGCTCGTAGTCGTACTTCGGCAGCGTCTTCTTGATCCTGCGGAACGCCCCCGTCCGATGCGAAGGCACCCTGAGCTGGGTCGTGCTGGACGGGTCGTAGTCCTGCCGGGCGCCCGTCGGCGTCGACGTCATGAGTCATCCCCCCACACGCGGTACGCCGCGTGTTTCGTTTCGTTTCCTTACGTCCGCTCGAGTCCCCCTCGACCTTCACAGACGTATCAGCGGTGGGTCGCAGTCACCACATGCTCTACAACTTACAGACATCGGTGTGCGACCTTCCGGTTGCATGATGCCCCCCTCGGCATCCGGCCATGAACGGGGCCCCTTTCCCCGCACCAACCGGGCAACCGGCTCCTTGCCCCCCAACTGCCGCGAATCGGCGGCATCTTGATGAACCAGGGTTCTACGGCGTTCATCATGATCGCAAGATGCGAAACGCGGTGTTTACCGGTCATACGCGTTCATTGTGGCCCCTGTGGGGACCTTGTGGAGCCGTTGTGGACAAGCGGGTGCGGATGTTGCCGAAGTGCTCTGGCATCCTCCGCTCGCGTCGCGTGCCCGACGCCGTGCGCACGCGCGGCCTGTTCTCCCATACGGTCGACGATCGCGTCCGGTTCAACGATGTCGGCCTGCGGGATCGGCCAAACGAGTAGTGGGCCCCTCGTTCGTACGAGGGGCCCACCCTGTCCGTGCGCCGCCAGGGACTCGAACCCCGGACCCGCTGATTAAGAGTCAGCTGCTCTAACCAACTGAGCTAGCGGCGCGCGCTGACCTTCACAACTTTACCGGACGTCCTGGGGTGCTCCTGACCGCCCGCCCCGGCCCGCGGAGGGCCTGCCGTACATCATTCGGACCGTCAGCATGCGCGTGCGGAAGACGGTTGAGAAACTGATGAATGTGTACACGTATGAACAATTCCAGCAGGAATGTGGCAGAGATGTGAGGGGAATCGCATGGCGACTCCGGTCTTCGAGGAATTGCCTGCTTCCCATGGGGTGCCCGGCTATCCCGGGCGGGCGCTGTTCCGGCCCGGGGCGAACAACGAGTACGTCACCCAGCTGGGGCGGCAGCTGGTGAAGAAGGGGTTCGGCAAGTACCGCACCACCGGGCCGGGACCGCGCTGGGGGGAGGCGGACCGGCGCGGCGTCGAGGCCTTCCAGCGCGCTCAGGGCTGGCGGGGCGGCGCGGCGGACGGCTACCCGGGGCCGGAGACCTGGCGGCGGCTCTTTTCGTGAACCGGCTGTCCCACCGACTGTCCCCATCGACTGTCATGACGCATCTGGCGCGGAGGCTGGAGGCACGCATGAGTACGACCACTTCCCACACCCCGGAGTCCGAGGGACCGCCCGCGCGGCCACGCGACCGGCTCATCCAGAACGAGTCGACCACCGAGATCCCCGTCCATCTGCTGTTCCGCGACGAACCCGACCCGGTGGCGGTGCCGCTGAGCCCCGCGGTCGTGGGGCGCCGGCACGGGACCGGGGAGCAGCCGCGGCTGCGCAGACCCGCTCCCGCCCGGCCCCGACGGGTGCCGCGGGTCGACCCCGCCCTGGTGGAGCGGCCCGCGCGGGTGCTGCCCGGTGCGGCGGGCGTGCTCGCCGGTGCCTGCGGGCTGGCCGGATGCGTGGCCGTCTCCTGGTGGGCGGGCGCGCTGCCGCCGCTCGTGGTGGGGGCGCTGGGCCTGCCGTCGTACGCGGGCGCGGGCCTCGGTCCCGCGCAGTGGGCGGCGTACGCGGGGGCGAGCGTTCTGGGGCTGTTCGGCTTCGGCGGGCTGGCACGCGGCCGGACCGGGCGGGCCTGGGTGCTCGGCCTGTTCGGCCGCTACCGCGGGACCGTCCGGCGCACCGGCCTGCTGTGGGTCAACCCGCTGCTGCTGCGCCGCCGGGTCGACGTACGGCTGCGGCACTGGCGCAGCGAGCCGATGCACGCGGCCGACGCGAGCGGGGTCGCCCTGCGGGTGGCGGTGCTGGTGGTGTGGCGGGTGCGGGACACCGCGCGGGCCACGCTGGGGGTGGAGGACCACGAGACGTACCTGCGCGAGTGTGTCGAGGCGGCGCTCGCCCGGGTGCCGGTGGAGATGCCCGGCTACGGCCCGGCCTCCGTCGACGCCGCCGAGGAGGCGCTGACCCGGCGGGTCGTGACGGACACGGCGCCGGTCGGGATCGAGGTGTTCTCGGTGCAGCCGCTGCGGGTGGAGTACGCCCCCGAGGTCGCCGCCGCGATGCACCGCCGCCGGATCGCCGCGCTGGACGCCCAGCACCGGGCGAGCGTGCTCACCTCGGTCGTCGACTCGGTGGAGGACACGGTGACCCGGCTGACCATGCGGGGGCTGGTCGAACTCGACGACTACGAGCGGAAGGTGCTGGTGAAGGACCTGACGGTGGCGTTCTGCGCGGGGCGCGGGGAAACGACTCCGTGATTGGTATGGACATGTTCAAGAGGCGGTCATAATCTCAGACTTGGTCTAGACCTACCTGCACAGCTCACTGAACCTCCCCCACGTTCTCCAGGAGCGGCAGCATGCGCAGAAGGACCAAGTCGTACGCCGCCGTGGTGGGCCTCGCCACCGCCGGAACCCTCGTGCTCTCCTCCGGTGGCGCCAGCAGCCACGGCTACACGGACCTCCCCATCAGCCGGCAGAAGCTCTGCCAGAACGGCACCGTGACGAACTGCGGCGACATCCAGTGGGAGCCGCAGAGCGTCGAGGGCCCCAAGGGCTTCCCCGCCTCCGGTCCGGCCGACGGCCGGATATGTTCCGGCGGCAACACGCGGTTCGCACAGCTCGACAGCTCCAAGACGCCCTCGGGCGGCGCCTGGCCGACCACCAGGGTGACGGGCGGCCAGCGCTACACGTTCCGCTGGCAGTTCACGGCCATGCACGCCACGACCGACTTCAAGTACTACGTCACCAGGCCGGGCTGGAACCAGAACCACAACCTGGCCCGCTCCGACCTCAACCTCACCCCGTTCCTGACCGTCCCCTACGGCGGCCAGCGCCCCCCGTCCACGCTCTCCCACAGCGGCACGCTGCCGTCCGGACTGAGCGGCCGCCACGTGATCCTGGCGGTGTGGACGATCGCGGACACGGGCAACGCGTTCTACGCCTGCTCGGACGTCACGTTCTGAGGCTCCACATCTGACGGTACGTCAACTACCGTGCGCCTCCATGGAGACCAGGAGGCGTACGGTCGCGGAACTCGTTCGGGACCGGTGGGGAGACCACCGCCCGGGTCTGTGGTGCGAGGGCCGGGTGCTGACCCATCACCAGGTGGCGGCGGGGGCCGCGGCACGAGCCGCGCTGCTGGCCGACCTGCTGCCACCGCGCGCACACGTCGGGGTCCTGCTCGACAACACCCCCGAGTACCCGCTGTGGCTGAGCGCGGCCGCCCTCGCGCGCGCCGCCGTGGCCGGAATCAACCCCACCCGCCGGGGCCCCGAACTCGCCCGCGACATCCTGCACACCGAATGCCGGATCCTGGTCACCGAGCGCACCCACCTGCCCCTCCTCACCGGCCTCCACCTGCCCGGAGTACGCCTGCTGGTGACCGACACGGAGGAATACGGCGACCTGCTCGCCCCCTACGCCGACGCGCGGCCGGACGCCTCCCGCGCCACCCCCGCCGACCACCTGCTCCTCTACTTCACCTCCGGCTCGACCGGCGCCCCCAAGGCCGCGCTCTGCTCCCAGGGCCGCCTGGCCGCCGCCGGGAGCTCCTTGGCCGAGCAGTTCGGGGTGGTCCCCGAGGATGTGCACTACGTCTGCATGCCGATGTTCCACGGCAACGCGGTGATCGCCGACTGGGCGCCCGCGCTCGTGGCCGGGGCGGGCGTGGCGCTGCGGCGGCGGTTCTCGGCGTCGTGGTTCCTGGCGGACGTACGGCGGTACCGGGCGACGTACTTCACCTACGTCGGCCGGGCCGTGCAGTACATCCTCGCCACCGAGCCGCGCCCCGACGACCGGGACAACCCGCTGCGGCTGGGCTTCGGCACGGAGGCGGGGGCGGTGGACGCGACGGCGTTCGAGCGGCGGTTCGGGGTGCGGCTGGTGGAGGGATACGGGTCCTCCGAGGGCGGCGCGGCGATCCAGTGGCGGCCCGGCACACCGCCCGGCGCGGTCGGTCCGGCGGCACCCGGCCTTGTCGTCCTCGACCCGGAGACCCGTGAGGAGTGCCCGCCGGCCGTTTTCGACGGGGACGGGCGGCTGCTGAACGGCGAGGAGTCGATCGGGGAGCTGGTGAACCGCGGACCCAGCCCCTTCGAGGGGTACTGGCGCAACCCGGAGGCGGAGGCGGAGCGCCGGCGGGACGACGGCTGGTACTGGACCGGGGACCTCTTTTACCGCGACCGCGACGGTTTCCTCTACTTCGCGGGCCGCTGCGACGATCGTCTCCGCGTCGACAGCGAGAACCTGGCCGCCGCGATGATCGAGAACATCCTCGCCCGGTACGAGGGCGCGGTCGCCGTCGCCGTCTACGCGGTGCCGGATCCGGTCACCGGGGACCAGGTGATGGCGGCGATCGCCGGCGACTTCGCACCCCGGGCCTTCGCCGAGTTCCTGCTTGCCCAGCCGGACCTGGGGACGAAGATGGCGCCCCGCTTCGTACGGGTGGTGGAGCGGATGCCCGTCACGGCCACGAACAAGATCCACCGGGCGCTGCTGCGGAGGGAAGGGTTCCGGTGTGCGGACCCCGTGTGGTGGCGGCCTCCGGGGGAGCAGGCCTACCGGAGGCTGACCAGGGAGGAAGCCGAAGGGCCCCTCGTGTCCACGAGAGGCCCTTCACCTGTGCGCCGCCAGGGACTCGAACCCCGGACCCGCTGATTAAGAGTCAGCTGCTCTAACCAACTGAGCTAGCGGCGCGTGACTCCCGCCGTCCGCTCTTGGCGGTCGGCGACAAGGAAAATACTACCTGGTCCGCAGGGGTGCTCCTGACGCCGATCCGTGTGTCCTGGATCGCCTCTGTGTTCCAGATCGGTGTTCCAGATCGGTGTTCTAGATCGCCAGGGACAGCAGTACGGGCGCCGCCCCCCGGTTCAGCCGGTCCGCGGCCTGGCGGAGCCGGTGGGCGTGCTCGACCGGGAGGGACAGGGCCAGGCAGCCGACCGAGGAGCCTGCCGTGATCGGGACGGCCGCGCAGACCGTGCCGACCGCGTACTCCTGGAGGTCGAGGTGGGGCACCGTCGGCGGCTGGGACTCCAGGCGGGAGAGCAGCAGCTTGTCGCTGGTGATGGTGCGCGAGGTGAGGCGGGCCATCTTGTGACGGGAGAGGTGGTCGCGGCGGCTGTTGTGGTCGAGCTGGCCGAGCAGGCTCTTGCCGATGGCGGTGGCGTGCGCGGAGTAGCGGAAGTCGACCCACTCGTGAACCGCGGGAGTGGCCGGGCTGTCGGCGTACTGGGTGATGTTGATCTCGCCGTCGACATAACGGCTGATGTAGACGGCGGCGCCGACGGAGTCGCGCAGCCGGTCGAGAGTCTGCTGGAGCCGCTCGCGCACCGCCTGCTCGCGGTCGACTCCGGCGGAGCCGAGGCGGGTGAGGGCCTCACCGGTGACGTACGCGCCGTCGGTGACCTGCTCGACGTATCCCTCGCGGCGCAGCATCCGCAGGAGCGTGGTCAGCCGCTCCGGACTGAGGCCGGTGAGGCGGGCGAGCTGGGTGTCGGTGACTCCGGTGGTGTGCCGCGCCACCGTCTCCAGGACGCGCAGGGCGTCCTGGGCCGAGTGGTACGGCGCGGTCGGCTCGTGCATCAGCGCCACGGTGCTCCCCCTGCGCTTGTAGGGCCGGTTTCCGGACAGCCGGGCCCTACCACGATAGCCGCCAACCGCCGTCGGCGGAGGGACTGTTCCGCAGATTCGGGGCGCGATGCCGGGGCCCGGCAGGGCGTGTGAACTGGGGATTATGCGAAGGGCATATGCCCATGGCGGGGCGCCGGCCACAGTGCCGGCGCCCTCCCGCGCGGGACCCTACAGAACGGCGTTCAGGAACTCCCGCGTGCGTTCGTGATCGGGGTCGCCGAAGAGCTTCTCCGGCGGTCCGGACTCGATGACACGGCCCGAGTCGAACATCAGCACCTGGTCCGAGATGTCCCGGGCGAAGTTCATTTCGTGGGTCACGCACAGCATCGTGATGTCGGTGCTGCGGGCGAGGTCCCGCAGCACGTCCAGCACACCGGCCACGAGCTCCGGGTCCAGCGCCGACGTCACCTCGTCCAGCAGCAGCACCTGCGGCCGCATCGCCAGCGCCCGGGCGATCGCCACCCGCTGCTGCTGGCCGCCCGACAGCTGCGTCGGATAGGCGTCGCACTTGTCGAGGAGGCCCACCAGGTCGAGCAGGTCCCGGGCCCGCTGCTCGGCCTCGTCCTTGGACATGCCGAGGACGGTGACCGGCGCCTCGGTGACGTTCCTGAGCACCTTCATGTTCGGGAAGAGGTTGAACTGCTGGAACACCATCCCGATCTTCTTGCGGACCTCGCGGACCTGCTTCTCGGGGGCCGGGAAGAGCTGCTCCCCGTCGACGGTGATCCTGCCCTCGTCGGGCTCGGTCAGGGTCATCAGCAGCCGCAGGATCGTCGTCTTGCCGGAGCCGGACGGGCCGATCAGCGTGACGTGCTTGCCGGTGTCGACGGAGAAGTCGAGGTGGTCGAGGACGGTGTTGCCGCCGAAGCGCTTGGTGACCTGCTCCAGGCGGATCAGTTCCCGGGTTTCCCCGGCGGCGGCCGGGGCCGCGGCCTGCTTGTCGAGGGCCGGCGCCGAGGGCTGGTCGCCGTCCGCGGCGGATGGCTGCTTGTCGGACGGTGTCGTGGGTTCGGTGTCAGCGGGCAAGACGACGCTCCAGGGCTCGGAGGAGGAGGGAGGCGGGATAGGCGATGAGGATGAAGGCGATCCCTACGACCACGATCGGCTCGTTCATCTGGAAGGTCTGCGAACCGAACTGGCGGGCCTCGCCGAGCATCTCCAGCACGCCGATGACCATCAGCATCGGCGAGTCCTTCAGCATCGCGATGACGTAGTTGCCCAGTGCGGGCACGACGCGGCGCAGCGCCTGCGGCAGGATCACCGCGGTCCAGGTGCGCGCGCGCGGCAGGCTGAGGGCGGTCGCCGCCTCCCACTGGCCGACGGGCACGCCGTCGATGCCGGCGCGGTACACCTCCGCGGTGTACGTGGAGTAGTGCAGGCCGAGGCCGATCACGCCCGTGGCCAGCGCCGAGAGGGTGAGGCCCCACTCCGGCAGTACGTAGAAGATGAAGAACAGCTGCACCAGCAGCGGGGTGTTGCGGATGAACTCGGTGATCGCCGTGACCGGCCAGCGCACCACCTGCAGCGGCGAGCGCTGGGCGAGGGCCCAGACCAGTCCGAGGCCGAAGGCGATCAGCGAGCCCAGCACCAGGGCCTGCAACGTGACGACGACGCCGTCCCAGAAGGCCGGCATGAAGTCGCCCACCGTGGACCAGTTCCAGTTCACGAGGCACCTCCGGAGGCGGCGGACGAGCCGGCTACGAGGTCCTGCGGCCGTCCGGCGTCGGCCTTCCCGGCCCCGGGCCGGGCCAGGGCGGTCGCGATGCGGCCCTTGGGCGGGGTCCGTCCCACACTCGCCTTGGCCCTGCGTTCCACCAGGCGCATCACGCGGGTGAGCAGGAAGGCGAGCACGAAGTACATGACGAGGATGACGGTGTAGACCGGGGCGCTCTGACCGGTGGCGTTGCGCACCAGCTGGGCCGCGAAGGTGATGTCGCCCACGCCCAGGACGGAGACCAGGGCGGTGCCCTTCAGCAGCTCGATGAGCAGGTTGTTGAAGGGCGGCACCATCTCGGGCCAGGCCTGCGGCAGCACGATCTTGCGCATCCGCTGGGCCGGCGTGAAGCCCAGGGCGACGCCCGCCTCACGCTGGGCCGGCGACACCGCGGCCACCGCACCCCGGACGATCTCCGAGCCGTAGGCGCCGTAGGTGCAGCCCAGCGTGAGCACGGCGGCCCACATCGGCACGAGCTGCCAGCCCAGGGTCAACGGCACCACGAAGAACACCCAGATCATCAGGACCAGGGCGGAGGTGCCGCGGAACAACTCGAAGTACGCGCCCGACACGAACCGCACGATCCACAGCCTGTGCGTGCGGGCGATGCCCACGACGAAGGCGACGACCGCGCCGAGCGCGGCACTGAACACGGTCAACTGGACGGTGATCCAGACACCGTCGAGGATGAGGGCCCACAGGCCGGAGGTGATGTCACTCATGACCGACACTTCTCCTCGGCCGTGAGGTTCGTCATCTGGTCCTTCGTGAAGCCGAAGGGCCGCATGATCTCCAGCAGCTCACCGCTCCGCTTCAGCTTGTGCAGCTCACGGTTGAAGGCGTCCCGAAGGTTCCGCTCCGGCAGCCGAAACGCGAAGGCGCCGACGTCGATGACCGGTTTACCGTCCACGTACGGCGTGACCTCCTCGGTCGCCTCCACCTTCTTGCTGCCGGTCTGCTCGACCACGTTGCGCACCGTGACGGCGGTGCCCACGAAGACGTCGACCCGGCCCTGTTCGACGGCGAGGAGACCGGCCAGCTGGTCGGGCAGGGTGGTGATCTGCTTCACCCCTGCCTCCTTGGCGTAGTCGATCTCCGCGTAGCCGATGCCGGTCGCCATCCGGGCGTTCGCCCGCGCTATGTCGGCGTAGGTGCGCAGGTTCTTCGGGTTGCCCTTGGGCACGATGAAGGCGTCCTTCATCTGGTACTCGGGGTCGGCGAAGAGCACCTGTTCGCAGCGTTCGGGGTTGATGTACATACCGGCGGCGACCACGTCGAACTGGAGCGAGTTCAGTCCGAAGATCAGCGAGCCGAACTCGGTCGGGAACGGTTCGACCTTGTCGACGCCCAGGTTGTGGAAGATGTGCTCGGCGATGGCCGGGGCCGACCCGGTGATCTTGCCGTCTGTTCCTATGTAGCCGTACGGCTGTTCGCCCGCGATGCCCAGTCGCACGGTGCCGTTGGCCCGCAACTGGTCGAGCAGGTGCCCGCCGTCCCCGGTGTCGGCCGTGGCCACCCGGCTGCACCCGCTGCTCGCCCCGACCGCGCCCGCCGTGACCAGCGCGGCCGTGCCCGAGAGCAGGGTGCGCCGGCGCATGCCGGGTCTCCTCGTGCTTCGTGAGCCGTTGTCGTCTGCCTGCAGTCCAACCATGGGCGCGCGGCTACCCGGATCGACACCGGGTATTCCGGCCACTCCCCGTTTATTCACGTACGGGGGTGTTCTCCAGCGAGTTGCATTGGAACGCCCGCCGCAGGGCAGATGGGCCCGGAGGAACGCAGAGCAACGCCGAGGAACTCCAAGGCACTCCGAGGTACTCCGAGGCACTTCAAGCGACTTCAAGCGACTTCAAGGGGACGGAATGGCAGAACGCTACGTGGAGGTCGCGCTGGACCGACGCGGGGTCCGGTGCCGGGCACGACTGCTCGACGACCGGGCACCGATCACGTGCGCGGCGGTGTGGGACGCGCTGCCCCTGAGCAGCGACGTCTACCACGCGAAGTACGCGCGCAACGAGATCTACGCCCTCTTCCCACCCTTCGCGGAAGCCGAACCGCCCCTGGAGAACCCGACGGTCACCCCGATCCCGGGCGACCTCTGCTACTTCTCCTTCGCCGGCGCCGAACTCGGCACCAGCGCCTACGGCTACGACCGCGAGGTCCGCCCCGGCACCACCCTGGTCGACCTGGCCCTCTTCTACGAACGCAACAACCTCCTCCTCAACGCCGACGTCGGCTGGGTCCCCGGCATCGTCTGGGGCCAGATCGTCGAGGGCCTGGAGGACATGGCGGCGGCTTGCAACGACCTGTGGCGGTCCGGGGCGGCGGGGGAGACGCTCAGTTTTCGGCGGGTGTGAGGCCGGTCTGGCGGAGTGGGGCTCAGCCCTGCGGTAGTCGCCGAGCGTGAGGCCGGGAAGCGCTGTCAGTGCCGGGTCCTACGGTTCTGGCATGGAGCGAACTTCAGGTGCGGAGGTACAGGCCTACTACGCCGAGTCGGCAGAGCGGCTGGGGAGGGTCTACGAGAGCGTTTCGTTCGAGTCGGTGCATGAGGCGCTACTGGACCTGCTTCCGGACGCACCCGCGCGCGTGCTGGACGTCGGTGCGGGGACCGGGCGCGACGCGGCGGCGCTGGCGGCGCTTGGATTCTCGGTCGATGCCGTGGAGCCGGTGGCGGAGTTGCGCCGGGTGGCCGCGCGGTTGCACCCCGAGTCGGGTGTGACCTGGCGAGAGGGCGCGCTCCCGGAACTGCATGGTGTCCAGGGGCCTTACGACGTCGTTCTGCTGTCCGCCGTGTGGATGCATCTCCTGCCGGAGGACCGTCCGATCGCCATGCGGCGCCTGGCCGGGCTGCTGGCTCCGGCCGGCACGTTGTTGATCACATTGCGCCGCGGCGAACCGCCTGTTGACCGGCGCATGTTCGACATCCCGCCGGAGGAGGTCGCCGGACACGGGGCAGATGCGGGGCTCACTCTGCTTCGGGTCGTCGACGAGGGAACTGACCGGCTCGGCCGCGAGGCGGTGCGCTGGAACTCCGTGGCGCTCCGGAAAGAGCAGGGATGAGCGGCAGCAGTTACTTCTACGCGCAGGATGCCTCCGCGCGTACCTCGTGGCGGCTGGCAGTGCTCATGGGCGCGAACTCCCGGACGTACAAGTTCGCGCTCGGCACGGCGCTGCTCGACGCGGCCGGACGCGGGCAAAGCGAGATCCCGCTCGCCGAACTCGCGGCCCCGTACGCCCTGGAGCTGGCGCGTCATCTCGGCGACGCGCCCCAGGCCCCCGAGGGTGTCGCCCTGCGTGACTCGGACTTCCTCGTGATCGTCAAGGAGGAGCGCGCCGAGACGCTGGCCGCCGGGCAGCCGACCGAACGACTGCTTGAGGCCGCGGCCCGGTCCATGCCGGCCATGGTCATGCAGAAGTTCCACAACCTACGGGGCGGCACTCAAGCGCCCCACCGCTTCTTCGACCTGACGGGCGGTGCCGGGCGACGCTCGGTTCGCCTCACCCCCGACGCCCTACGCGTCGCGCGGTCCGAGCAGGCTGCTGGCCTGCGCGCGGAACTCGACGCTCGGTGGAGCATCGTCGAGAGCTCCTTCGCCGCAGGCGTGGGGCGCAGTCTCATCGAGGACGGTGTCGCGGTCGACTGGGACTCGCTCAAGCTCACCGACAAGAAACGGCGTCGCTCCGTCGCCAAGGTCGCGGACGCGCTCATCGGGTTCCAGCACGGCCGCTGTCTCATCTGCGACGAGGTCGTCGCCCCGGGCCAGGCGGTGGCGGTCGATCACGTCTTCCCCTTCGCCCTGATGCGGCGCCTGCACAGCGTGAGGGCCTGGGCCGGTCCCGACCTCGACGCGCTGTGGAACCTCGCCCCCGCCCATGCCACCTGCAACGGCGGCAAGAGCGACCGCCTGCCCCTGCCGGTGGAGGTGCACCGTCTCGCCCTGCGCAACGAAGCGATCATGGACTCTCCGCACCCGCTGAAGAAGACCCTTCAGCTGAGCCTCCAGCAGGCACTCGGTGCTCGTCGGAGCACCTCCTGGCCCGGGTTCCTCGAGGCCGTTCGGGACCTGGCCATCTGATGACCGCGGGGGGAAGAGGTGGACCACTCGTCGTCCCGCGAGACGCTCAGCTTCCGCCCCCCGTCACCCCCGCCTCGTCCATCGCATGCGCCGCCCGCAACACCAGATCGTCCCGGTGCCGGGCGGCCACGATCTGCAGGCCCACCGGCAGCCCGTCGCCGTCCGTGCCCACCGGTACCGACGCCGCCGGCTGCTGGGTCATGTTGAACGGGTAGGTGAAGGGCGTCCAGCCCGTCCAGCGGCGGTGGCCCGAGCCCTTCGGGACCTCGGCGCCCGCCTCGAAGGCGGTGATCGGGAGGGTGGGGGTGACCAGCAGGTCGTAGGAGTCGTGGAAGTGGCCCATGCGGCGGCCGAGTTCCATGCGGACGTCGACCGCGGCCAGGTAGTCGAGCGCGCTGTAGCGGGCGCCCTGTTCGCAGATCTCTCGCAGGCCCGGGTCGAGCAGCGCCCGCTGGTGCGGGCCGAAGTGCTGGGTGACGCGGGCCGCGCCGCTGAACCACAGGGTGTGGAAGGCGTCCACCGGGTCGGTGAGGTCGGGGTCGGTCTCGGTGACGTACGCGCCGAGGTCCGCCAGCCGCTCCACCGCCCCACGCACCGCCGCCGCGACCGCGGGCTGCACCGCCACCTGGCCGCCGAGGGTGGGCGAGTAGGCGACGCGCAGGCCGTGCACGCCGCCCGACAGCCCCGCCGCGAAGGAACCGGGTGCCGCGCCGAGCGCCGACCAGTCACGGGCGTCCGGAGCGCCGATGACGTCGAGGAGGAGGGCGGAGTCCGCTGCGGTCCGGGTCATCGGGCCCACGTGGGCGAGGGTGCCGAAGGCGCTCGCGGGGTAGAGGGGGACTCGGCCGTACGTCGGCTTCAGCGCGAAGATCCCGCAGAAGGCCGCCGGGATACGGACACTGCCGCCGCCGTCCGTGCCGAGGGCGAGCGGTCCCGCGCCGAGCGCCACGGCCGCCGCCGCACCGCCGCTGGAGCCGCCCGCGGTCCGCGACGGGTCGTGGGGATTGCGGGTCACACCGTTCAACGGCGAGTCCGTCACCCCCTTCCAGCCGAACTCGGGCGTCGTGGTCTTGCCGAGGAAGACGGCGCCGTGCTCGCGCAGCCGGGCGACGGAGGGGGCGTCCTCGTCCCAGCGGCCCTGCTCCGAGATCGCCTTCGAGCCCTTGAGCGTCGGCGCCCCGCGCAGCAGCAGGATGTCCTTCACCGTGACCGGCACGCCGTCCACCAGCCCGGCCGGCTCGCCGCGCCGCCATCGGTCGGCCGACGCCCGCGCCTGCGTGAGGGCCTCGTCCGCGAGGAGGCGCACGAACGCGTTCACCTCCGGCTGGATCGCCTCGGCCCGCTCCAGGGCCGCGCGGGTCGCCTCAACGGGGCTGAATTCGCCCTTGCGGTAGCCGTCGACGAGTTGTACTGCGGTCAGTTCGGTGAGCTCCGGCATCCGCGCCTCCATAGGACGATCAGTGTCCGGGTACGTACCCACGCTGCTTGTCGACCACGTTCGGCAGCGGCTTTCCCGCCTCCCATCGCTCGTACATCTCCACGAACTGAGTGCCCAATTCGTCCCGCCAGCCAACCGTGTCTCCGCTCATGTGCGGGGAGACGATCAGGTTCGGGACCTGCCACAGCGGGCTGTCGGCGGGCAGCGGCTCGTGCTCGAAGACGTCCAGGGCGGCGCCCGCGATCCAGCGCCTGGACAGCGCCTCGGCCAGCGCGTCCTCGACGACCAACTGCCCCCGGCCGATGTTGACGAACCGCGCCGAGGGCTGCATCACGCCGAAGCGGCGGGCGTCGAACATGCCGTGCGTCTGCTCGGTCAGCGGCGCCGCCGCGATCACCCAGTCGGCGCGGGCCAGCAGCCGGTCGAGGTCCTCGGGTCCGTGGACACCGGCGCGCGGGGTGCGGCCGACCAGCGCGGCGGTGATGCCGAGCGCCTCGAGTGTGGCGACGATCGCCCGCCCGATGGGCCCGGCCCCGACGACGCACGCGCGTGTGCCGGCGACCCGCTCCGACTCGCGGTGCCGCCAGGTCCGCTCCCGCTGGAGGTCCCAGGTGCGGGGCAGATCCTTGGCCATCGCCAGGACGAGCGCGGCGACGTACTCGGCGATCGGTTGGTCGAAGACGCCGCGGGCGTTCGTCACCACGGTGTCGGAGGCGGCGAGTTCCGGACACATCAGGTGGTCGACGCCCGCGCTCGCCGTGTGCACCCAGCGCGGCCGCGGGCCTTCGCCCGGCCAGGCCGCCCGTACCGCGTGCGAGGCGAAGTCCCACACCAGCAGCACATCGGCGTACGGGAGCCGCTCGGCGAGCGTCGATTCGTTCGCGTGCTCGACGCGGGCGCGGCCGGTGAGGCGGCCGAGCCGGGGCAGCGGTTCGGCGTCGAGGACGAGGACGGTGGGGGTGCCTTCGGCAGAAGGGCCGAAAGAGGGAGGTGGGCCGGATTCGGGTGCGGTCATGAGGGTGCCGTTCGGAAGCCGATTTTCGGGCATGACAGCCGCCTGACGTGGGCGGATACTGGGAGTTGACCAGTGTGTGACGCGGGCGTGACAAGGGCGGATTGACCACGCTCGCACCCCAACCTACCTTCGTCAACACGGACATGTGCACGGTCCGTTGTCCCCTGGTCCCTCACCGTGAGGCCGGTGCCTGCCATGGACGTTTCCTTTCTCGGTGGCCCGCGCCGCCAGCGCGGTGTCGGGGTCGTGGCTCCCTTCGACTTCGCCCTGGACCGTGAGCTGTGGCGTTGGGTCCCCGACGACGTGTCACTGCACCTGACACGCACGCCGTACGTGCCGGTCGAGGTCAGTCTCGACCTGGCCCGGCTGGTCAGCGAGCACGAGACCCTGCACGAGGCGGTGCGCACCCTGACCGCGATCGCGCCCGAGGTCGTGGCCTACGCCTGTACGTCCGGCAGTTTCGTCGGCGGGATCGCCGGGGAGCGCGCGATGTGCGGGGCGATGACCACAGCGGGCGCCGTGCCCTCGGTGACGACGTCCGGGGCGCTCCTGGCGGCGCTGGAGGAGCTGGGCGTACGGCGGGTGGCGCTGGTGACGCCGTACACCGTGTCGGTGACCCGGGCGCTGGAGGAGTACGTGGCGGAGGCCGGGGTCACGGTCACCGGATGCGCGTACATGGGCCTGACCAGCCACATCTGGAAGGTCCCGTACCGCGATGTGGCGGAGATGGCCCGCAGGGCCGTGTGCGGGGCCGCCGACGCGCTGTTCATCAGCTGCACCAATCTGCCGACGTACGACGTGATCCCCCAGCTGGAGGCGGAACTTCGGATGCCGGTGATCTCGGCCAACCAGGTGACCATGTGGGCGGCGTTGCGCCAACTGGGTACACGAGCCGTGGGACCGTACCAGGCGCTGATCGATCCGGCGGCGCGGACCGGTCCCGTGGTGCCGGAACTGCCGGGACTGCCGGACATGCAGGGACTACCGGACATGCAGGGACTACCGGAACTGCCGGACGAAGGACAGCAGCAGGAAGGCTGGACATGACAGCACTCGGATTCCTCTACCCGGGCCACTCCGCCGAGGACGACTATCCGCGCATCGAGCAGCTGCTGGGCAGCGACGTCCGACTGGACGTGGTGCACACCGACATCGGCGAGGACGCGCACCGGGTCGACGCGCTGCGCGAGATGGGCTCCGCGGGGCGGCTCGCGGCAGGCGTCGAGGAACTGCGCCTGGCGGGCGCCGAGGCTGTGGTGTGGGCCTGCACCAGCGGCAGCTTCGTCTACGGCTGGGAGGGTGCCCACGAGCAGGTGCGCGCCCTGGCCCTCACGGCGGGTATGCCGGCCTCCTCCACGTCGTTCGCCTTCATGCACGCGGTGCGGGAGCTGGGGGCGGGGCGGGTCGCGGTGGGCGCGACGTATCCCGACGACGTGGCGGACCTCTTCGCGGAGTTCCTGCGGGCGGGCGGTGCGGAGGTCGTGGCACTGCGCGGCTCCGGGATCATCACGGCGGCGGAGGTCGGGACGTGGGGGGAGGCCGAGGTGTCCGCGCTGGCGCGCGCGGCCGACGATCCGGACGCGGAGGCGCTGCTCCTGCCGGACACGGCGCTGCATACGGCGGCCCACATCCCGGCCCTGGAAAAGGAACTCGGCAAGCCGGTCCTCACGGCGAACCAGGTGACGGTGTGGGAGGCACTGCGGCTGACGGACCGCCGGGTGAACGCGCCGGCGCTGGGGGCGCTGTTCACCAGGGAGCCGATCGTCCAGGCCTGACGGCGGGGCTCTGGGGTCGCCCTGGGGCTCCGCCCCCGGGGCCTTCGCCCGCCCGACTCGGTGACCTCCCGGCCGACCGAGTCGGGTGGGCGGGTGGGTGAAAGGAATAACCGGAGACCCCCTCCTGTTAACCCCCGGAGGACAGCGCACGGCACACAACAGGAGGCCCCCACCGTGACCCCAACGGCACACGAGATCCGGGGAACAACCCACGGCACCGCCCCCACCCCCCTCTCCGTCCTGGACCTGGTCACCGTCGGCGCGGGCCGCACCGCCACCGACGCCCTTCGCACCGGCGTCGCCCTCGCCAAGCTGGCGGAGTCCCGCCGCTTCCACCGCTACTGGGTCGCCGAGCACCACTCCATGCCGGGCGTGGCTTCGTCCTCCCCCGCCGTGATCCTCGCCCACCTCGCCGCCCACACCACCCGCATCCGCCTCGGCTCGGGCGGCGTGATGCTCCCCAACCACGCCCCGCTCGTCATCGCGGAGCAGTTCGGCACGCTGGAGGCCATGGCCCCCGGCCGCGTCGACCTCGGTCTCGGCCGAGCCCCGGGCACCGACGGCGCCACGGCCGCCGCCCTCCGCCGTACCGACCGCCTCAACGAAGGCGCCGACGACTTCCCCGAGCAACTCGCCGAGCTGATCCGTTTCCTCGACGACGACTTTCCCGACGGCCACCGCTACCGCCGTATCCACGCCGTCCCGGGCCCGATCCAGGCGACCTCCCCCGGCGGCGTCCAGTCCCCGCACCGCCCGCCCGTCTGGCTCCTCGGCTCCTCCGGCTTCAGCGCCCGTCTCGCCGGCGCCCTCGGCCTGCCCTTCGCCTTCGCGCACCACTTCTCGGCGCAGAACACCGTCCCGGCCCTGGACCTGTACCGGGAGTCCTTCCGGCCGTCCGCCGTCCTGGACGAGCCGTACGCCCTCATCGGCGTCTCCGCCCTCGCCACCGAGGACCCGCACGAGGCCCGCCGGCAGGTCATGGCCGCCGCGCTGAACATGATCCGCCTGCGCACCGGCCGCCCCGGACTCGTCCCCACCCCGGAAGAGGCGGAGGCCTACCAGTTCAGCCCGATGGAGCGGGAGTTCATCGACTCCTGGAACGCCAACGTCATCCACGGCACCCCCGACGAGGTCCGCTCCGGCCTCGACGACCTGCACAAGCGCACCGGCGCCGACGAGCTGATGATCACGGGCAACGCCCACAGCGGGGACGTACGCCTGCGGTCGTACGAACTGATCGCGGACGCCTACGGACTGCCCACGGCCTGAGCCCGCACCACGTCACACCCGCACCACGTCACACCCGCACCTCCAGCAATCCGGAGATACGATCCGGCGGCACCGGCCGCGAGTACAGCCACCCCTGGCCGGTGTCGCACCCGATCCGCCGCAGCCGGGCGGCCTGCGCCGACGTCTCCACGCACTCCGCGGTGACGGTCAGGCCGAGTCGGTGGGCGAGCTCGATCATCGCCTCCACGACGACCTCGTCAGCCGGGTTCGGGGGGACGCCTTCCCCCTCGTACTGGAACCCCCGTACGAAGGAGCCGTCCAGCTTCAGCACCGACACCGGCAGCCGGCTCAGGTACGCGAGGTTCGAGTAGCCCGTGCCGAAGTCGTCGATGGCGATGTGCACGCCCATGTCGCTGAGCGCCTGCAGCGCCTGGAGCGGGCGGCCCGCCGAGCCCATCACCGCCGACTCCGTCAGCTCCAACTGCAGCAAATCCGGCTCGAGGTCCGTCTCCGTGAGGATCTCCGCCACGTCCGCCACCAGATCCGAGTCCCAGACCTGACGCACCGCCACGTTCACGCTCACGAAGATCGGCGGCTCCTCGGGGTGGTCCAACTGCCAGCGGCGGGCCTGTCGGCAGGCGGTGGCCAGCACCCAGCGGCCGAGCGGCACGATCGAGCCGTCCTCCTCGGCCAATCCGATGAACCGATTCGGCGTCAGTACGCCGAACTGCGGATGATTCCACCGCACCAGCGCCTCGACGCCCCGCAGCCGGCCGTCCTCCATGCACACCAGCGGCTGGTACTCGAGGGTGAACTCGCCCCGCTCGATGGCCGGGCGGAGCGTGGAGACGAGGGCCTGACGAGTCATGCGGTGGGCGTTGCGCTCCGGATCGAAGAGCGTCCAGCGGGACTTGCCGTCGGCCTTCGCCCAGTACAGCGTCGTATCGGCGGCCTGCATGAGGCCCGTGGCGGTCGTGCCCGCCGCCTGCCGCTCCACGACTCCGATGGAGGCGGAGACCGACAGCCGCCGGCCGACGATGTCGAACGGCGCCTGAATCGCCGTCAGGACGGACTCGGCGAGGTCGGCGAGCTGTTCGGTGCCCGTGGAGTCCTCGACGAGCAGCGCGAACTCGTCGCCGCCGAGCCGCGCCACCAGCGGGGCACTCACCCGCCCGGCACCGGCCTCCTCCGCGCACCGCGTGAGGCGTCCGGCCACGGCGGCCAGCAGGCGGTCGCCGACCCGGTGGCCGAGGGTGTCGTTGACGGCCTTGAAGCCGTCCAGGTCCAGGTAGCACAGGCCGATCCGGCCGGTGCCGCCCTGCTCGTACGCCTCCGCCTCCAGTGCGGCCGTGAGGCGTTCGAAGAACAGGGTGCGGTTGGGCAGCCGGGTCACCGGGTCGTGCATCTGCAAGTGGCGCAGTCGGGCCTGGAGTTCACGGTGGCCGCTGATGTCGGCGACGGACAGCAGGACGACGCCGGGTCCGTCCTGTGGGAGGGGGGCGACCATGACCTGCGCCCAGAAGGACTGGCCGTCGGGGTTCTTGATACGGCGCGTGCAGCGCAGCTTGGCCTGTCGGCCGCGCAGGATCTCCCGGTAGGCGTGCCAGGAGCGGGCGTCGGAGGCCAGGTCCACCAGATCGGCGGCGACGCGCCCGGCCAGCGCCTCCGGTGCGATGCCGAGGAGTTCGCCGAGCTGGTCGTTGGCGCCGACGACCAGACCCTCGCGGTCGACGACGGCCATGGCGAGCGGCGCGGCGTCGAACACCGAACGGTACGCCCACGCCGTACGTGGAGATGCGGTGCTGTCACTCTCTGTGACGGCCGACCCGTCGAGGTCTGCCGCGGGCGTCGGCCCTTCGGACGTTCCGCTCACCGCTCACTCCCGCAGTGCATTCGATCGCTGTCCGCCAGGAAAGTGTGCCGATCATAGGGGGCTGGCCCCGGGCCCTTCCAGCCACTGTCCAGTGTCCCGGACCGACCGGCACTTCTGACAGATCGTTTCTGCTCGCGTATGGACGGGTTCCTCGGACACCTGACCAGTTGTGACGTTCCGTGAGCGATCCGGGGTGTCGCTCCTGACGATCGCTCTGCCTTCTCACTCATCCGGTGCAGGCAAACAGGGCGTTGTATGACAAATTCTCACAAGCTGGGTTCGGTGTCCCGTGAACCGTTCCCGGAGGTCCCTGTGCCGCGTCAGTTCCCGCGCCCCCGACTGCGCAACACCGCGGCCGTGTTCACCACCCTTTCGGCGCTCGCGGCGACCTCCCTCGTGACCGGCCCCTCGGTCGCCGAGCCCTTCGCGGCGGCCCCCTGCGCCCTGGAGCGCACCGACGCCCACCATTCGGAGGGGCTGGACACCTGGAACGCCGCGTATCCGCGCCCGACTCGCTCGCTCGACGCGGTGATGGTCTTCCTGTCCTTCCCGGACTCGGTCCCGCTGACCACGCCCGCCGAGCTGACCGCCGACCACTTCCCGGCCACCAGCGACTTCTTCGAACGCGCTTCCTACGGCCGGTTCACCCTGCGCCCGCACTCGCTGCGGCACTGGATCCGGATGCCGCGGCCCTCGACGTCGTACGCCATGCAGCGCGACTGGAGCACCGCGCACCGGGCCGCCTACCTGCGCGACGCGATCGCCGTGGCCGATGGGCAGGTCGACTTCTCGCGCTACGACATCGTGTACTTCGTCGCCGATCCGCACGCGCCCGGCGTGGACTCGGACGCGACGAAGGTGGTCAACCTGGACACCCCGCTGCGGGTCGACGGCACGGACCTCCGGCGGGTCGTCACGGTCTTCGAGCGGCATCCGCCGGACCGGCTGGTCCTGGCCCACGAGACCGGGCATGTGTTCGACCTGCCGGACCTGTATCACCGGCCGATGGACGGCAAGGGTGACTGGGACACGTTCGTCGGGGACTGGGATCTGATGGGCAGCCAGTTCGGGCTGGCACCGGACCTGTTCGGCTGGCACAAGTGGAAGCTCGGGTGGATCGAGCCGCGACAGGTGGCGTGCGTACGGGCGTTCGAGCCGACGCGGCTGACTCTGGAGCCGCTCGGCGCGGGACCGGGCGTCCCCGTCGCCGGCGCGGCCGGGGCTCCGGCCTTCGGGCTCGGCCGCGGGACCAAGCTCGCGGTCGTGCGCACCGGGGTCGACAGCGTGCTCGCCTTCGAGGCGCGCGGGCCGGTGGGCAGCGACGCGACGGCCTGCCGGCCGGGCATCCTCGTCTACCGGGTGCACAGCGGGGCGGAGTCCGGTCGCGGGCCGGTCGAGGTGATCGACGCCCACCCGCACACCGAGGCATGCTGGGAGAACTCCGTCTACCCTCCGCTCGCGGACGCGCCGGTCGCTCTCGGGGAGAGCTTCACCGTGCCGGGGGAGGACGTGCGGGTGGCGGTGGAGGGGCGGACGGCCTCGGGGGCGTGGACGGTGAAGATCGCGGTCGGGTAGTGCCCGGCTGTCGCGATGGGGTATACGAAAAAGCCCCTCGCTTCCGCGAGAGGCCTTTCGGTGTCGTGCGCCGCCAGGGACTCGAACCCCGGACCCGCTGATTAAGAGTCAGCTGCTCTAACCAACTGAGCTAGCGGCGCCTGCTGACGTCGTAGACCTTAGCACCCTGATCGGCGGGAGGAAAAATCGATATCCGCACGGCCGCGCGGGCCGCCCGGACGGCCGCCCACAGCAGGACCTCGGGGCCCGGCAACCAGGGGCGACGGGTGTCCGGCGCGACCAGCCAGCGGGAGCCGAACCGGGTGGGCGAGGCGCCGCGCGCGGGGGCGGGGACGGTCACCGCGTCGCCGGTGCCGTGGCACAGCAGCGGAGGGACGGCCGCCGCACGGCCGAACTCCTCCCAGCGCAGCAGCGAGGGCAGCCGCTGTGCCGTGCCGGGGGTGGCGAACAGCAGCATTCTGCCCCGGAACGCCGCCACCGGCCCCGACCCCGGGCCCTCGTCCCACAGCCGGTCGAGGATCCGGCGCCCGAAGAGCGCGGGTGCGCTGACGATGTCGAAGGCGGTGCCGCAGGGCAGGACGACCGGTGCGTGCGGCCGTTCCTCCCAGAGCGCCAGGGTGCTGCGCGGATACGTTCCCGCGGAGGCGAGCCAGGCGGCGCCGTCCGGGGTGACGCCCGAGGCGTCGACGCGGTCGTCGATGCGGTGGCAGATGGTCTCGTCGCGTGTGCTGCTCATGCCGCCTACGTCTACCGGGCGTGAGGAGTCCGTCTCCGAGAGTTGCCGGAAATCGGGACGAGAGGGGGGCGGAGCGAGTACCTTGCCCGCCTGGCATATGCCCCGTGGTGTCGGCGCCTCACACCGGGTCCGGATGTCCCCGGCCCTCGGCGCCCCGCATCAGGTCCCGGCCGAACTCGACCATCTTCTTCGCGTAGTCCTCGGTCCACTCGGCGCGCGCGGCGATGTCCGCGGGCGTCAGCCGGTCGAAGCGCCGCGGGTCGGCCAGCTGCGCCGCCGCGATCGCCTGGAATTCCACGGCACGGTCGGTGGCCGCGCGGAACGCCTGCGTCAGCTCCGTGGCGCGGGCCAGCAGCGCGCGGGGGTCGTCGATCGACTCCAGGTCGAAGAAGTGCTCCGGGTCGGCCGCGGCCTCCGCGGGCTCGAAGAGCAGGGGCGCGGGGCGTAGCCGCGGTTCGTTCCGACGCGGCGTGGGCTCCGCCATGTCTTCTCCTCCTCGTACGTACCGGATGACCCGTGGGAAGTGGGCCACCGTCCATTGTCCCGCGAACGCGCAAGAGGGTCGGTGCCTCCGGCCGTATCCCTGGTCACTCCGGCCGTATCAAGGTCCCCGGGCCACGCGATGTTCCCCGGGGGTCACGGGCGCCGGGTCGCTCGGTGTTCCGCCGCCGTCCGGGCTGTATCCACTGGCCGCCTCCGGCGGCGTGCAGATCCGCCCGGCGCCACGCGTGTTCCCCAGGCTGCCGTCACGGTCGCCACGTCACCCGGCGCTCCGCCAGAGGCTTGGGCGATGGCCTGGGAAAGGTTTCTCCATCGCCGCCTCCATGTCGCGGATTGCGTCGACCAGGGCAGCGAGACGCCGCAGTGCGACTGCCCGCGCGGTGTCCTGACCTCCCAGGACTATCAGCGGAGTATCAACGCCGGATGTCCAGGCTCGGGTCATCGATGCAGACGATCTCCTTGCCGCCCTTGTGGCAGCGCTCCGCGAACCTGTCCCAGTGGTGCTGATCCCGGGTGATCCGGTCCAGCGACGTGATCATGATCGCGTCCCATTCGTGCCAGAGCGGATGTCTGTGTCTCCGGCGCGGTCAACCTGGACGACCGGCGCCAGGGGGAGGAGCTGGAGTGCGGCGCGGGCTATGTCGCCGATTCTGCTAGGGCTGAGGGTGACGTGCTTGAGGGCTCGCCAGCGCTCCTTCAGTTCCGCCGCGGTGCGCTCGCCGCGCGCCCGCACGTGTCTGATCAGCGCATTCCTGGCGCGGGTTCCTCGGTCCAGGGCGGTCTCCGCGTGGCCTTTGGGGCGGCGTACGGGCACGTGAATGCCGATGACGGCGCCGATGTAGCCCTTGTCGGCGAGCGTGGGAAGCCCGTCGGCGGCGGCCTTGTACAGCGCGGGCAGCACGTGGATACGGGCCGCGGTGATGTCCGGGGTGGAACCCGGCTCGACATCGGAGACCCACAATGGGGTGCCGTCCGGCGCGGCCAGGAACTGAATGTTGCCGCCGAAGCTCTTGTGTTTCTGGGAGAACCACAGGTCGTTGCCGTTCTCCCGGACCCCGGCCGGCCGGTCGCAGGCGATCAGCGTGCCGTCCAGCACCACGTGTGTCATCCCCTCGGCGCGACAGAGGTCCAACACCTCGTGCAGATCAGGAGCTTGGGCGGCCAGCACGCCGATGCCCTCATGGAGGTAGCGGTAGCCGGTGGCCTGCGAGATCCCGGCGTCCCCGGCCAGGCACTGCACGCAGCTGTGTTCTCGGAACCAGCGCAGCACCAATACCGCCTGGCGGAACGGGCCCAGGGCGCGAGAGCCTTCGGGGTGCCGATCCCGCGCCGGTGGGCGGCCAGCAACCGGGCGAGGAACTCCACGACGTGGGACGTCGAGCGCCGCAGCATAGGTGACCAACGTGAAGCCTCTGGTTCGAGCGGAAATGATCTTGGCAGACCAGTCCTACCAGGGGCTTCACGCCTGCCCGGCCTCGTGGACCACCCGAAGATCATTTCGCTGGCGAAGCCTCAGGGGTAAGAGCCACGCTGGGCTCAGCCCCAGGTCTTGCCGGCCGGTTCCTTGATCGTGCGGTTGATCCGGTTGAAGAAGTTGGTCAGCGCGATCTCCAGGTTGATCGCGCCGATCTGCTCCTCGGTGAAATGGGCGTTGACCTCTTCCCAGATCTCGTCGGTGACGCCCGGCGCGCCGTCCTGCAACCGGGTGGCTGCCTCGGCCAGCGCCAGTGCCGCGCGCTCCGCGTCGGTGTAGAACGGCGCCTCGCGCCACGCCGCTACGTTGTGCAGCCGCTCGTCGGTGTCACCGGCCTTCTTCCCGCCGGCCACACTGGCGTAGACGCACGCCGAGCAGCTGTTGATCTGGCTGGCGCGCAGGTGGACCAGCGCGAGCAGCTTCGGGTCGACGCCCCCGGCGGCGATCGCCTTCTGGAGGTGCTGGATCGCGGTCCACACATCGGGGTTGTTCGTGTTCTTGTTCTTGAGCCGGTTTTCCATGTGGGAGTGCTCTCCTTCATCGGGTTACGTTGCGGCGCCTGTGCGCGTCATCCCTATGACGGAGCAGCTTCCACGGAGGTAACAACATGGCCGGCACCCATCCCGCGGACCCGATCGTCGATGCCTTCGAGTCCCACCGTGACCGGCTCCGCGCCGTCGCCTACCGCATGCTCGGATCACATGCCGATGCGGAAGACGTGGTCCAAGAGGCGTGGGTGCGTCTCTCCCGCCAGGACACCGACACCATCGACAACCTCGGCGGCTGGCTGACCACCGTGGTCGGCCGCATCAGCCTCGATGTCCTGCGGTCGGGCCGGACGCGCCCGGAAGTCTCCTTCGACGACCAGCTACCCGAATTCACCGTGACGCTCGACGACGCTCCCGCTCCGGAAGACCTCGCGGCAATCAGGGACTCCGTCGGCCTCGCGCTCCTCACGGTCCTCGACTCGCTGCGCCCTGACGAACGACTGGCGTTCGTGCTGCACGACGTGTTCGCCGTGCCCTTCGCGGAGATCGGCACCATTCTCGGCAAATCCGCCGACGCGACCAAAATGCTCGCCAGCCGCGCCCGCAGGAAGGTACAGGCCGCCCAGCAGCCGGCGAGCGCCGGACGACAACAACGCGAGGTGGTCCAAGCCTTCCTGGCCGCGGCCCGCGACGGCCGGTTCGAGCAGCTGTTGCAGGTTCTCCACCCCGAAGTGAAGTTCACCGTCCACACCCCGAACGGCACGTTCGTCACGCTCGGGGCCACCGAAGTCGCCACCCGCGCGCGAGTGGTCGGCAGCGCGGCACGAGGACATGCGGCGACCGTCAACGGCCGCCCCGGCGTCATCTCCTGGAGCGAGGACGGCACCCCGCTTTCCCTCCTGGCCTTCACCGTCGCCGACGGCCACATCACCGAGATCACCGCCGTGGTCGACCCGGCCAAACTCGCGCTCATGGACCTGCCGGACCCGGTGTGACTCCCTACCGGCGAAGGCCGCGCATACTCGAAGTGGTCCACGCCGGATCCCGCACAGACGTTGAACTTAGCCTCTGAGAAAACCTCAGTAGGGGCCCCTTTGCCGGGGCCCTCTCTCTTGGACCCGTGCGTGTTAGTCACCCGCCGACACCGGCTGGGCAGGGAAGACGGTCGCCGGTCGCGTGCCCTGTGCATGACCGACCACCGCCAGGCCCGAGGTCCCGCTGAGCGTCACGGACGCCAGGACACACGGTGCTCCAGGAAATGAAGGTATGTGGTAAGCATCGCATCCCAGCCGTCCGGGAACTTCACGACCGTGCCGAGCTGGACCGGTTCCGTCGACGGGTAGTCGTCCAGGAGGTCCGTGACCCCGGCCCGGCACACCACGATGCACGCGTGGCGGTGGCGGGACGCCAGGACGCACAGGCGGCCCGTCTCCAGGTGGAAGGCGGTGGCGTCGGGGCGGCCGGAGAGCGGGTGGAGGACGACCGTGACGTCGTACTCGCGGCCCTGGAGGCGGTTCGCCGTGTCGACGGTGACGTCCGTGACGCCCAGGCCGGCCAGCGCCGCGCGGACGGCGGCCGCCTGGTCGCGGTGGGCCGTGCCGACGGCGATCCGGTCGGCGGTCAGCGGTGTGGGGTCGGGGGAGCGCTCCGACGTGGCCGCCCCGCCCCGGTCCAGCAGGCGTCGTACGACCGTCGCCACCGCCCGCACCGCCTCGGGGTCGGTGCGGGGTGTGTGCCGGGCGGGCAGCTCCAGCAGGCCCCAGCCCGATTCCGCCGCCTCGTCGATCACCCGGTCGGGGCCCGAACCGTCCGAGGGGACCGCGAAGCCGAGACGGCGGTCGCCGTGGTCCGTGCCGCTGCGGAAGGGCGTGTACGGGTAGAAGGCGTCGGAGACCAGGGGCGCGGCCGACGCGGGGAGCCGCCAGGACACGGGCAGGCGGTGCTGCGGCAGCTCGGGGTTGTGCGCGAGCAGCGTGGTCACGGCGGAGGCCGAGGGGTCGTACGACAGGCCCGCCCACTGCTCGCTGCCCACGATCGCGAACGGGTCCAGCTGGCCCGGATCGCCCACGAACAGCGCCCGCTCGAAGAGGCCGGCCACGGCGAGCAGCGCGTCGGAGCGCATCTGGTAGGCCTCGTCGACGATCGCGTGCCGCCAGGGCTCGTCGACCTTGACGTGCCCCCACTTGGCGGCGGTGGAGATCACGACCGCTAGCCCGGTGAGGTCGGCCGCCTTCGCCGACTTCCGTACGTTCGGCAGGTCGTCCAGCGCCTTGTCGTACGGGTCGGTGTCACTGCTGTGCAGCCGGCCGACCGGTAGCTCGGGGTTCTTCTCGGCGAGCCGGAGAACGAGGTCGTCGACCTGGGCGTTCGTCTGTGCCACGACCATCAACGAGCGCCCCGCGTCGGCGAGTTCCAGCGCCGCGCGGACCACGAGCGTGGACTTGCCGGCACCCGGCGGGGAGTCCACGACGACACCGCGCGCCGGACCGTGCAGGGTGTCGCGCAGGATCGCGTCGGTGGCGCGGGAGGCCTCGGCGCCGGGGTCGAAGGCCTGCGTGGTCAAAGGACGTCCTCCTCGGTCACGGGGTCGGGATCAGGAGTGGCCGCCTCGCCCGGCGGCCCGCCGTGAGTCCACGGCGTGTCCTCCGGGTCGGGCAGTTTCGCGCCGCCGCGCTGCTCGTGCTCGAAGAGCGTGAAGCAGACCCGGTCGCCCTTCTCCGGCACCGAACCGGTCTCGGGCTCCTTGCCCCGGCCCATCTTGTCGACGATCCGCAGGACCAGCAGATCCTCCGCTTCCTGGCCCACGAACTCGGCCGCCTGCGGCTTGCCGCCCAGCGACCGGTACACCTTGGCCCGCTCGCCGAGATGCGGCCGGTCGTCGGTCCGTACGGTCACCAGCGGGCGGGGGCTCGGCCGCTTGCCCTCGCTGTACGCCATGACGACATCCGTGACCTCACCCGCGAACGCCTCCCCGGACAGCCGCCGCCCCGCCATCACCAGCGGGTCGTCGAGGGCCTCCTGGGCCTCCAGGCGGGCCTGTTCGCGTTCGCGCGCGGCGAGCTTGTTCGCGGCGGTGACCGCGTCGTCGCGGCGCGGCTGCGGGGGCTCGCCGGCCAGGACGCGGTCGCGGTGACCGGTGAACGACCAGCGGTCGCGCGTCCACCGCTCCTCGACGTGCGCGCCGTCGGGCAGCGCCCGCAGCAGTTCCAGGCCGCGCCACACCGCGTCCCAGGTGGGGCGCGTCCGGCTCTCGACCAGCGCGCGGATCTCCCGCTCGGCGGTGGTGAGCGCGCCGAGCCGGTCGTCGGCCTCCAGGCCGTCCTCGGCGGCGGCGAGGGCGGTGCGGGCGCGGTCGTAGCGCTCGATGGCGGGGGCGAGGAGCTTGTTGTCGAACGCCGGGTCGGTGGCGGGCCCGGCGGGTGGGCACAGCAGCTGCCCCTGCGCGTCCCGCCGTAGCTCGGCGTGGAGCGCGGCCTCGGCCCCGGTGGTGCCCTCCGGTGGGTCGATCCAGGCGAGCAGCGCCCCCAGGTGCTGGTCCTCCAGGGTGGACTGGCCGGTCGCCCAGTGCCGGGCCAGTACGTCCGTCATGGCCAGCAGCAGCGAGGAGCCGGGGACGCGGGCGCGCTCGGCGAAGTGGGTCAGCCACCGGCCGAGCAACGGCAGTCGCGGCGGCGCGGGGTACGGCGTCTCCGGGTCCTGTTCCGCCGTACGCCTGAAGCGCATGGACCGCCCGAGCAGCCGTAGGAACTCGATGCCCGCGCGGCTCGGCACGAGCAGCTGCGGGGCGTCCGCGCACAGGTCGACCTCGACCTTGACCCGCTTGCCGGTCTCCGCGTCGGTCTCGGTGCGCTCGGCCGCCTCGACCACATCGGCGTACGTGTCCACATAGGGCAGGACGACATCGGCCAGCTCGGCGAGGAACGCGAACCTGAGGTCGCGGTCGCGCGGCTGCGGGACGACGAGCAGCTGCGGCGCGTCCCGGTCGGTGCCCACCAGTGCGCCGAGCGGCGCACCGGCCTCACCGGCGGTGGTGAGCGGCACGAGGACCAGGGGCCGTTCGGACAGGTGCCGGTGCCGGACGGTGGCGGCGGGCTGGGCGCGGCCGGTACTGACGGCCTCCAGCCGGGCCAGCGTGGCGATCAGCGACATGCGGCCCCCAGCGCTTCCGCCCGCAGGGCCGCCGCTCGCCGCAGCGCCGCCACGGCCGGATCCTCCGGGTCCCCGGCCTCCCCGTGGGCCGCCGCCAGGACGTCGTCGACCGTCGTCAGACCACCCAGTTCGGCGCGCACCGAGCGGCCGAGGGAGGTCACCACGCGTTCCGTCCGGGAACGGTCGCGGCAGTGGAAGGCCAGCTCGCACGCCGACAGGCACTCGGGCGCGTACGTCGCCGGGACCGACTCGACCGCGGCCGTCAGCTCGTCGGCCGGCAGGTCGGGGGAGAAGCAGGTGCCCTCGGGCAGGGCGTCGGCGATGTCCTGGACGCGGGTGAGGCGGGCCAGCTGACGGGCGGTCACCGCGCGCTGCTTGCGGACGTCGATGGCGGACGCGGTGGGCAGGTTGGAGAAGTCCTTGGGGCAGACGAGCAGGACGTGGTGGCGCACGCGCGGGGGCGGGTTCAGGCGTGCAGCGACCCCCTCCAACGCCAGCACGTACACCGCGGCCTGTCGCGCGGCCGCGCCCACCTTCGCCGGGTCCGCCGAACCGTCCAGCATCGGGAACGACTTGATCTCCACGACCGTCCAGCTTCCGTCCGGGTGCACGACCACCGCGTCCGGCTCCAGGAAGGCGGGCGAACCGGCGACGTCGAGCGCCAGCATCGGATGGTCGAGCAGCGTCCAGCCGCCGGCCGCGGTGGCCTCGCGCAGGGCGAGGGCCGTACGGGCGGTGCGGCCCTCGGGGCCGATCGCGGTGAGCTCGGGCACCTGGGCGTCCGACGGTGGCTCGGCGCCCCGGTCCAGCTTCTCGTGCACCAGCCGCAGCAGCTCGGCGCCGCCGTCCGCCTTGACCCGCTTCTCGAAGGCGTTCCCCCGCGTGAGCGCGAACTGAGACTGCCCGAAGGCGGACGGCGAGCCCAGCGCGCTCGCCAGCGCCGCCTTGTTCACCCCGGCCCCGTCGAGGATCGCGCGCCGTCTGCACCCGGGGTTCGCGGCGAGCGCCGCGAGGGCGCGTGCGTCCAGGGCCTTGGCCGGTACGTCGGGACCGCGCAGCTCAGCGAACCGCTGCCGGAGCGCCGTCCCCCGCGTCCGCGGGGGCGGCACTCGGCTCGGCTCCGTCTGCGAACCGTGACTCGCGCTGCCGTGGAATTCGCTCACCCGCGGAAGTCTGGCATCCGCCACTGACAATTGAGGCACGTGCGCCCGGAGAGACCGGCGCGACGGCCGCGACCCGCGCCCGCATCCGCGCCATCACCGGGTCCGCGTACCGCAGAACGACCGGCGCGAGCAGCAGCCCGATCCCCATCACGGCCGCGCCCGCGACCGCGTCGAGGAAGTAGTGGTTCGCGGTGCCCATCACCACGATCGTCGTCACCAGCGGATAGACGACGCCCGCGACCTTCGCCGTACGCGTCCCGCCGTACTTCCACAGCATCACTCCGCACCACAGCGCCCAGCCCACGTGCAGACTCGGCATGGCGGCGTACTGGTTCGTCATGCCGCCCAGGCCCCGCGGCGCGCTCGCCTCGCCGCCCCACCAGCCGTACGAGCTGTACTGGGCCATCGTGTCGACGAAGCCGTGGTCCGAGGAGAGCAGGCGGGGTGGGCAGGTCGGCAGCAGGGTGAAGCCGATCAGACCGATGAAGGTGGACGTCATCAGCCAGGTGCGGGCCATGCGGTAGTGCACGGCGCGGGATCTGAAGAGCCAGACCAGGATCGCGGGCGTCACCAGGTAGTGCAGCGACGCGTACAGGAAGTCGGCCGGTATGCCGATCCACGCCTCGCGCGTGAAGAGCCGGTTGAGCGGGTGTTCCGCGTTGATGTGCAGGAACTTCTCGATGCGCAGGATGGCCAGGCCGTGGTCGACGGCGCTGTTGACGTCACCCCGCACCAGCAGCCGGCCCGCCGAGTAGCAGGCGTACACCAGGAGGATCAGCGGCAGCTCGGTCCACCAGCGCAGCCGGGTCCTCGGGACCGCCTCGATGCCTGGTGACTCGGTCTGCGGCATCCGATCGCCCTCCCCCTTCGTGTCGCGCGGCGTCCCGTGGTGTGTTTTCGGTCGTGCCACTTTAAGGCGCGTGTGCGCGCTCCCGTGGAGCGCCCCCGGCCCTCAAAGACGCAAAGATCGCCCGTCGGGTTGCCCCTGAACAGCGTGCGCGATGATGTAGGGGTTCCGCCTCTCATTTCTCCCGGAGGTTCCGTTCATGGCACCGCGCATCCTGCTCGCCCGGCACGGACAGACGCAGTGGTCGCTGTCCGGCAAGCACACGGGCAGGACCGACGTGCCGCTACTGGAAGAGGGCCGCCGGGGCGCGAAGCTGCTCGGCGAGCGCCTGCACCGGGCGCCGTTCGACGGCCTGACCGGGGTCGAGGTGCGCACCAGCCCGCTGGCACGCGCGCGTGAGACGTGCGAACTCGCCGGATTCGGCGAGCGCGCGAGCACCTGGGACACGCTGATGGAGTGGGACTACGGGGCGTACGAGGGGATGACTCCGGAGGAGATCCAGGCCGTGCGGCCGGGGTGGCTGATCTGGCGGGACGGGGTGCCGGAGGGGGAATCGCTGGCTGAGGTGACGGCCCGGGCGGACGAGGTGGTGGGCTGGGCGCGGGCGGAGGACCGGGATGTGCTGGTGTTCGCGCACGGGCACATACTCCGGTCCATTGGGGCGCGGTGGCTGGGGCTGCCGATCGACTTTGCCGCGCGGATACGGCTCAATCCGACGTCCTTGTCGGTGCTCGGGTGGGCTTATGGGGAGCCTGCGATCGAGAGCTGGAACGACCTCGGCCACCTGGCGTAGCTGCGGGCAGTCGTGCCGCTGGGGCGGCTCCCGACCCACAGAAGGCGGCACCCCGCAAGCGCCGGGCTGCGCGACCCACCCCCGCCCGGCATCCGCGCCGGGCACCCTTGTTCACGCCGTACGCGGCAACGAACCATGCCTCTCCAAAAACGCCGAAACCCCCGAAGCCCGCCGGTGCGGCAGCAGCACCCTCGCCGTCCCCGCCAGCATCGTCTGGATGCGCGACGACTGCACCTCGCCCAGCAGGTCCAGCACTCGCATCCCCGCCGCCGCGGCCTCGTCGGGGCGGCCGCCGCGCGCGAGGTCGTCCGCCAGCTCCGCCGTGTACAGCGCGATGTTCCGCGTGAAGTGCGGGTCCTGGAGGTGGGCCGCACGGCGCGCGTGCCGGGCCGCGCGCGGCCAGTCGCCCAGCATCGACCAGCACTGCGCCTCCAGACCCTCCAGCTCGGCCTCGCCGTAGAAGCTCATCCACTCGGGGTCGGCGTCCGAGTGGCCGCGCTCGTAGAGGGCCTGCGCACGGGCGAGCGCCTGTGCGCAGCCGGTGCGGTCGGCGAGCCCGGCCCAGCCGCCCGCCTCGCGCAGCGAGAGCAGCGACATCAGGCGGGCGGAGCCCAGGGGACGGGCGACGCGTTGTGCGGCCTGCGCGGCGCGCACCGCTTCCCGTGGCCGGCCGGCGTCGCGCGCGAGGAACGCCGTATTGCAGAAGGCGTGCGCCTCCAGGGCGTCGTCGCCGGTCATCCGGGCGGTCGCGAGCGCCTCCGCGTAGTGCGAGCGGGCGTCGTCGAAGCGGCCCGAGTCGTGGGCCAGCCAGCCCACCGAGATGGCCAGCTCACCGGCGCCCGAGTGGAGCCGTTCGGCGCTCGTCGGCCGGGTCACGCCCGCGTCCAGCAGTGCGTAGGCAGCGCGCAGGGGTTCCGCCGCGCGCCGGTACAGGCCGTCGGCGCCGTGCCGGTCGTCGAGCAGCCGGATCCTGCGGACGGCCTCTTCGAGGGCGCTCACCTCGTTCGCCCCGACGCGCCGGACGGGACGTTCCGCGGCCGCGGCGTCGAAGGCGAGCCCGATGGGGCTCAGGGAGGCGGCGGCCACCGTGGCACCACCGCCGGTCATGAATGCGCGACGCAGCACGTCGCTCTCCTCGTAGTTGTCGTGCGTTTCGTACAAGTCGTGCGGGTCATACGGGTCTTGCGGGTCCTGCGTTTCATACGGCTCGTACGCCCCCGGTGTCTCACTTGTGGCGTACGCCGGGAGCGTGGCGCCCGAAGGGGGCGCGTCCTCGGGTGCGCGCGCCTGGCGTCCGCGTACGGACGAGCGGGGCGCGAACCCCAGGTCGGTGAGAGTGCGGCCGGGAAACATGTGCAAGAACACCCGCTCGTAGGCGTAGTTGGGGCAGCGGATCTCACCCGCCTCGACCCGGCCGACGTAGCGTGCGTCGCAGCTGACCCGCTCGCCGATCTCACGGGCGGCCCGCCGTACCGCCGCCGCGAACTCGGCCGGCGAGCGCTGTCCGCGCAGGCGCCGGAACGCGAGGTTCGGCTGCGGTGGTACGGCGGACTGGGGCGGGGTCTCCTGTGACGACGCCATGGCCGGGTCCTCTCGTGCGAACCGTCGAACCATGCCGGACTCAGGATGATTTGACCGATTAATCGAATTAATCGATGTTGTCACCCTGCTTCCGGCGGGCAAGAACGTACCGGCTGTGCCGGACCCGCCACGCGGTGTTTGGCTACAAACCGGATATCTCATCCGGGATCTGCCATGAACTGCCATCCTTTGCGGCGGACTTCCGCCGTAGCCGTTGACGCGTGGACGCGTTGAACCTTGCGGACCGGGAGCAGCCCGACTCCCGAACCGCTTGTTGGAGGAGAGGTTCCGTGGTGGAGGCCGGGATGGAGACCAGCCAGAGCATCGATCCTTTTACGCCGGCCATGTCCAGTGCGCCGCCCGCGTGTCCGGACCCCGGGTGCGATGTCGTCACGGTGCCGACGCGGCACGGGCTCGAGGCGGTCGACATCCTGCGGCGCGGGGCGGGTGACGAGGCGGTGGGGCCCGTCCTGCACGACGACGGCGGCGACACCCTCGGGTTCGTGGTGCCGCCGGGGACGGCGGCCGGGTGGGACGTGCCGGGCAGCACGTGCACGGAGACGGACGGGCGCGGGGTGCGGCTGAGCCCTGAGCCGCCGGTCGCGGGCTCGGACTGGCTGCTGCCGCCGGGCGATGCGGACCTCGCGACCGATCCGGCGGTGCTGCGCGCGGCACTGGGGGAGGCGGCGCGGATGATCGAGGCGGCGGACAACTGCACGTGACGGTTCAGGTTCACTGAGCCGACCCCTCCACCGCGCCGGATAATGGCCCAATGGGAAAGTCCAGGAACGCCCGGCGCGAAAGCGCGGCCGCCGTCGTCGAAGCCGTCGACGGCGGGCTCGCCGAGCTCATACCCGACCGGGACCGGGCGCGAGCCTGGACGCTGCTCGTCGACGGGGCGCCGCAGTCGCATGTCGATCTGGACGACCCGGCGTATCTGTCCTTCGAGTACCAGCGGCGGCTCGGGCACGTCATCGACCTGGTCGCCCCGCCCGGCCGGCCCGTGCACGCGGTGCACCTAGGCGGCGGCGCGCTGACCCTGGCCCGTTACGTCGCCGCCACCCGCCCCCGCTCCACCCAGCAGGTCGTCGAGCGCGACGCGCCCCTCGTCCAACTGGTCCGCCGCGAACTGCCGTTGGCCCCGAACACGCGGATCCGGGTCAGGTCGGCGGACGCCCGCGACGGCCTCGCCAAGGTGCCCGACGGCTGGGCCGACCTCGTCATCGCCGATGTCTTCAGCGGGGCCCGGACCCCGGCCCACCTCACCTCGACCGAGTTCCTCGACGAGGTTCGCCGGGCCCTGAAGCCGGGCGGCTGCTACGCCGCCAACCTCGCAGACGGGCCGCCGCTGGCCCACCTGCGTGGCCAGATCGCCACCGCGGCGGCCTGCTTCTCCGAGCTCGCGCTGGTCGCCGACCCGACCGTCCTGCGCGGCAAACGCTTCGGCAACGCGGTCCTCGTCGCCTGCGACCACCCGCTCCCGCTGGCCGAACTCACCCGCCGCGCCGCCTCCGACCCGCATCCGGGCCGCGTGGAACACGGCAAGGCCCTCACCGACTTCACGGGAGGGGCCGTACCGGTGACCGACGCGGCCGCGGTGGCCTCTCCGGCGCCGCCGCCAGCCGTATTCAGGTGACGCGGGGTCCCCTGGTAGTTCCCGATTTAGTAGTTCCCGATCTCCACCCGGGTCCAGGTCTCCGTCTTCCACCTCGTTTCCTCGCAGGGTGCCCCGGCCTTCAGAGCAGTGGACTTCGCCAAGGCCAAGAAAGCCAGGTTCACGTCCGGGTTCGGTGAGCCGACTTGGCGGAAGAAGTTCCGGCACGAGGGCTTCCGCGTGATCGGCACGGACCGGGTTCCGCAGTGCCGGCCCGACGGCACGCCCCTGGTGAACGCGAAGACTCCTGCTGCTTCACCTGCAACGCGGACGAGAACGCAGCACACAACGTCGCGGCAGGACAGGGCGGAATTCCCCGCCCCCGGCGCTCAGCCGGTGCCGGAGGGGTGACAGCGGCCACCGGCCGTTCGAGCGCCCGTGAACCTCGACCCACCCGGGGTGGAATCCCCCTCTTTCAAGAGGCGGAGGATGTCAACGATGTCCTACGGTCGCCGCCGCCCTCCACAGGCGCCGGATGGACCTGTGCCGCATGGCGTACGGTGCGGCGCATGGCAAGTGTGCTCGTGGTCGAGGACGACCAGTTCGTACGCTCGTCGCTCATCCGGCATCTGACCGACGCCTCGCACACCGTGCGCAGCGTCGGTACGGCACTGGAGGCGCTGCGCGAGGTCGCCCATTTCCACTTCGATGTGGTCATCCTGGACCTCGGTCTGCCTGATCTGGACGGCGCCGAGGCCCTGAAGATGCTGCGTGGCATCACCGATGTCCCTGTGATCATCGCCACCGCCCGGGACGACGAGACGGAGATCGTCCGGTTGCTGAACGCAGGGGCGGACGACTATCTGACCAGGCCGTTCTCGGCCGAGCACTTGGCGGCGCGGATGGCGGCCGTCCTACGGCGGTCCCGTGCCGCCTCAGGGGACGCGTCGTCGCAGACCGTGCTCCGGGTCGGGGGACTGACCGTGGATCCGCTACGCAGACAGGCCGAGCTGGACGGCGTACAGCTCGATCTCACCCGGCGCGAGTTCGACCTGCTCGCCTTCCTGGCCGGCCGGCCAGGTGTCGTCGTCCCGCGCAAGGAACTGCTCGCCGAGGTGTGGCAGCAGTCGTACGGCGACGACCAGACCATCGACGTCCATCTGTCCTGGCTGCGCCGCAAGCTGGGAGAGACGGCCGCGCAGCCGCGCTATCTGCACACTCTGCGGGGCGTCGGCGTGAAACTGCAGCCGCCCGCCACGGCGTCGCCCCCATCTCCCTGATCCGATTGGTCTCCACGTTCACCCATGAGTGATCCACACCGCCGAGGTGAGCGGGGTTGTGTCGATTACGTTTCGACAAACGGGGGTGACAGCTATTGACGTATGACCTGACATACGGCTGTCATTGCGCCATCGTGTTCGGTCAAGTTGATTTCTGGTTGATTGCGACCGGCTTCAATCCCTCCCCGGCCGAACCCTGCCCTCAGGAGCCGTCCATGCACCACCACTCCCCCTCCCTCCCTGCTCCCACCCGCCGCACCCTGCTGCGCGGCATGGGCGGCGCAGCCCTGCTCGGCGCCGGTATACCCCTGCTGAGCGCCTGTGGCGGCAGCGGCACGTCCGCCGACCCGAAGACGGTCACCCTCGGGTCGAAGGCGTCCGACGCGGTGCCGAAGAAGGCGTTCGCCGACATCTACGCGGCGTACAAGAAGAAGTCCGGCATCACGGTCGACGTGAACACCAAGGACTCGAACACCTTCCAGGAGCAGATCAACTCCTACCTGCAGGGCACGCCGGACGACGTGTTCACCTGGTTCGCCGGCTACCGGATGCAGTTCTTCGCGGCCAAGGGTCTCGCCACCCCGATCGACGACGTGTGGCAGACGATCGCGGGCAACTTCCCCGAGGCGATGCAGAAGCTCAGCAAGGGCGAGGACGGCAAGTACTACTTCGTGCCGCTGTACACGTACCCCTGGGCGGTCTTCTACCGGAAGAGCGTCTTCAAGCAGTACGGCTACGAGGTCCCCACCACCTGGGACGACTTCGTCGCGCTGTGCAAGCAGATGCAGAAGGACAAGCTGGTCCCGATCGCCTTCGGCGACAAGGACGCCTGGCCCGCGCTCGGCACCTTCGACCAGATCAACTTCCGTAAGAACGGCTACGACTTCCACGTCGACCTGATGGCGGGCAAGGCCTCCTGGACCGACGCCAAGGTGAAGTCCGTCTTCGACCTGTGGACCGAGATCCTCCCGTACCACCAGGAGGGCGCCGTCGGCCGCACCTGGCAGGATGCCGCGCAGACCCTGGTGTCGAAGAAGGCCGGCATGTACCTGCTGGGCACCTTCGTGGGCCAGCAGTTCACCAACGCGGCCGACCTCGAGGACCTCGACTTCTTCGCCTTCCCGGAGATCGACCCGGCGTACGGTCAGGACACCGTCGAGGCGCCGACCGACGGCTTCATGATGAGCAAGAGCCCGAAGAACAAGGCCGAGGCGGTCAAGCTCATGGAGTACCTGGGCACCCCGGAGGCCGAGCAGATCTACCTCAAGGCCGACCCGAGCGTCGTCGCCGCTTCCACCAAGGCCGACACTTCCTCGTACACCACCCTTCAGAAGAAGGCGTACGACATGATCGCCGGCGCCAAGAGCCTCACCCAGTTCATGGACCGCGACAGCCGTCCGGACTTCACCTCCACGGTGATGCAGCCCGCGCTGCAGAAGTTCATCCGTGACCCCAAGGGCGTCGACAGCCTGCTGACGTCGATCGAGCGCCAGAAGAAGACGATCTTCGCGTCCTCGTGACGCGGATCGGCCTGACGGAGATCGATCTGACGGAGTCGACATGACGACCACCCCCACCAAGACCCCGGAGGCGGCCCCCGAGCCGCCTCCGGGCGCGCCCGCGAAGACCGGCAAGAAGGTGCCCCAGGGGCACCGCCGCCTGCTCACCCGCCGGGACCGGTTCGCCCTGGCGTTGATGGCGGGCCTGCCGACGATCCTGCACATCACTCTCGTGTGGGTGACGGCCCTCGCCTCGATCGCCCTGGCCTTCACCACCTGGGACGGCATCGGCTTCGACTCGATCAAGTGGGTCGGACTCCAGAACTTCAAGGAACTGTTCGAGCAGAACCCGCAGTTCTGGCCGGCCGTCCAGCACAACGTCATCTGGTTCGTCGTCCTGATCGCGATCCCCACCCCGCTCGGCCTGTTCCTGGCCGTGCAGCTGGACAAGAAGATCCGGTTCAGCAGGGTCTACCAGACGGCGTTCTTCCTGCCCGTGGTCATGTCGATGGCCGTGATCGGCTTCGTCTGGCAGCTCATCTACAACCCCGACACCGGTCTGATCAACAGCGTCATCGGGGCCAACGAGCCGGGCAAGTACATCGACTGGATCGGCGACCCGGACCTCAACCTGTGGGCGATCCTCATCGCCGCGTCCTGGCGGCACACCGGCTACATGATGATCCTCTACCTGGCCGGCCTGAAGGGCGTCGACCCCTCGCTGCGCGAGGCGTCCGCGCTGGACGGGGCGAACGAGTGGCAGACGTTCAAGAACGTCATCTTCCCCACCCTGCGCCCCACCAACACCGTCGTCCTGGTCGTCACCATCATCGAGGCCCTGCGCGCCTTCGACCTGGTCTTCGTCTTCAACAAGGGCGCCGAGGGCACCGAACTGCTCTCGATCCTGGTCACCAACAACATCATCGGCGAGTCCAGCCGCATCGGATACGGCTCCGCGATCGCGGTCGTCCTGCTGCTGATCTCCCTCGTCGTGATCATCCCGTACCTGGTGGCCACCTTCCGCAAGGAGCGGCGCGCATGAGCACCACCGTCACGACCAAGGTCCGTACGCCCCTGCGCCCCGCCCGGATCCTGCTGCACCTCTTCCTCGCGGGCGCCGCGCTGGCCTGGCTCGGGCCGCTGCTGTGGGCGCTGTACTCGGCCATGCGGCCCTACGCGGAGACCAGCGAGAAGGGCTACGTCTCGTGGCCCGACACGCTGAGCTTCGACAACTTCACCAACGCGTTCACGCAGTCGGACATGGGGCACTACTTCGTCAACACCATGATCATCGCCGTGCCGGCGGTGCTGGTGACGTTGTTCCTGTCGTCGATGGTGGCCTTCTACGTCAGCCGCTTCGACTTCCGCATCAACCTGTTCCTGCTGCTGGTCTTCACCGCCGGCAACCTGCTCCCGCAGCAGGTCATCATCACCCCGCTGTACCGCCTGTACCTGCTCGTCGACCTGCCCGGCATCACCATGTCCGGCAAGCTGTACGACTCCGCGCTCGGCCTGGTCCTCATCCACGTAGCCTTCCAGTCCGGCTTCTGCGCCTTCGTGCTGAGCAACTACATGCGCACGCTGCCGCACGAGCTGACCGAGGCCGCGCTGGTGGACGGCGCCTCGGTGTGGCGCTTGTACTGGCAGATCGTGCTGCCGCTGTGCCGCCCGGCGATGGCGGCCCTGGCCACGTTGTTGTCCATCTGGATCTACAACGACTTCTTCTGGGCCCTCGTGCTGATCTCCACCGGCGAGAACATGCCGATCACCTCCGCCCTGAACAACCTCACCGGGGCCTACTTCACCGACCCCAACCTCGTCGCCGCCGGCGCCCTGTTCACCGCGATCCCCACCCTGATCGTGTACTTCGTGCTCCAGCGCCAGTTCGTCAGCGGACTGACCCTGGGCGCCAACAAGGGCTGACCAGCCCTTTCCCTGAGATTCCGTGAAAGAGACCTCCGTGCACAACCCCTTCACGCCGATCGCCTCCGTGCCCGTGAACCCGCGCACCGCCCGAGTTCACGAGGAGGGCTGGCAGTCCTGGAGCCCCAGCGGCGCCTACGCCCTCGGCGACAAGCCGTACCGCCCGACCAACGACAACTGGGCGACGGTCTGCTACCGCCCCGGCGTCACCGTCCCCGAGAGCACCTTCCAGGGCGAGGGGCTGCTGGCCCTGGACCCCGGCGACGGCACACCGGTCCGGCTGTGGGCGGCGGCCGACCCTGTGCGGGAGGTGCCGTCGATCCGCCTGGTCGTCAGCGGCGACCGGGCGGAGGTCAGCGCGGACGGCCCGGTGAAGGAGTGGACGGGCACGGACATCCAAGCGGTGCTGGGGAGTTGGGCCGACGGCCTGGGGCTTACGGCTCCCCGCCCGGCCCCCACCGTGTGGTGCTCCTGGTACGAGTACTTCACCGCCGTCACCGAGGACGACATCCACGAGAACCTCCGCGCGATGGACACCCTCGACCTGCCCATCGACGTCGTCCAGATCGACGACGGCTACCAGAAGGCCCTCGGCGACTGGCTCACCCTCTCCGGCCGCTTCCTCTCCCGCGCCGGCATCGCCGACGCGATCCGGGCCCGGGGCCGTAGGGCGGGTATCTGGACGGCACCCTTCCTCGTCGACCCGGCGAGCGAGCTGGCCACCGAGCACCCGGAGTGGCTGGTCCGGGACGCGGACGGCGGCTTCACGCACGCCGGCCGCAACTGGGGCCACGACCTGCGCGTCCTCGACACCACCCACCCCGACGCGGCGGCATATCTGACCTCGGTCTTCACGACCCTGCGCGCCGAAGGCTACGACTACTTCAAGGTCGACTTCCTGTACGCGGGCGCGCTGGACGGCGTACGGCACGCGTCCGTCGACGCGCTCCAGGCGTACCGCTCCGGCATCGAGCTGATCCGCGAGGCGATCGGCGCCGACGCGTACCTGCTCGGCTGCGGCGCCCCGCTGCTCCCCTCCATCGGCCTGTTCGACGCGATGCGGGTCAGCCCCGACACGGCCCCGCACCGCCGCCCCGAGGCCGACGACTACAGCCAGCCCGGCCAGGACCCGGCCGAGTTCACCGGCGTCGGCCGCCAGTGGCAGCACGGCCGCCTGTGGATCAACGACCCCGACTGCCTGATGGCGCGCCCCGCCGTGGAGACCCGCGAACGCTGGGCGGCACACGTGGAGGCGGCCGGCGGCCTGATGGCCTCCAGCGACCGCCTGCTGTCCCTCGACCAGTGGGGCGTGGAGACAACTCGCCGTCTTCTCTCGGGAGTCGACCAGTGATCCCGGGGCGCGGCCTCGCGTACGGCGGCGACTACAACCCCGAGCAGTGGCCCGAGGAGGTCTGGGACGAGGACGTACGGCTGATGCGGGAGGCCGGCGTCACCATGGTCAGCGTCGGCATCTTCTCGTGGGCGCTGCTGGAACCGGCGGAGGGCGAGTACGAGTTCTCCCGCATGGACCGCATCCTGGACCTGCTCCACGAGAACGGCATCGCGGCCGACCTGGCGACCCCCACCGCCGCCCCACCGGCGTGGTTCTTCCGCGCCCACCCGGAGGCGCTGCCCGTGGACCGTGACGGCCGCGCACTGTCGTACGGCAGCCGCCAGACGTTCTGCCCGAGCAGTCCGGCCTACCGCACGGCGGCCCTGCGGATCGCTCGGGCGGTCGCCGAGCGCTACGCGGACCATCCGGCGGTGGCGATGTGGCACGTCCACAACGAGTACGGCTGCCACAACGCGGAGTGCTACTGCGACACGAGCGCGGAGGCGTTCCGCCGCTGGCTGCGCACCCGGTACGAGGACGACCTGGCCGCGCTGAACCACGCCTGGGGCACGACGTTCTGGAGCCAGTGGTACTACGACTGGGACGAGATCCTGCCGCCCCGCCCGACGGGCGCGGTGCCGAACCCGACCCACCAGCTGGACTGGCGCCGCTTCTGCAGCGACGAGCTGCTGTCCCTGTACAAGGCGGAACGGGAGGTGCTGCGTACGGTGGCCCCGTCGATCCCCGCCACCACCAACTTCATGGTGATGTACAACTTCGACGCGCTGGACTACTGGCGCTGGGCCCCGGAGCTGGACGTGGTCTCGAACGACCACTACCTGCGCTCCACGGACCCCGAGTCGGAGATCGACATCGCGCTGAGCGGCGATTTGGTGCGCTCGCTGGCGGGTGGCCGCCCCTGGCTGCTGATGGAGCACTCGACGGGCGCGGTCAACTGGCAGCCCGTCAACCGGGCGAAGACGGCGGGGGAGTTGCGGCGCAACGCCCTCGCCCACGTGGCGCGCGGCGCGGACGGCATCGCCTACTTCCAGTGGCGGGCGGCGAAGGCGGGCGCCGAGCAGTGGCACTCGGCGATGCTGCCGCACGCGGGCACGGACAGCCAGATCTGGCGGGACGTGGTCGCGCTGGGCGCGGACCTGAAGGCACTGGCGGAGGTGCGAGGCAGCACGGGCACGGCATCGGTGGCGGTGGTCTGGGACTGGAACGCGCGCTGGGCTCTGGAGCTCCCCTCCCAGCCGAGCGAGCAGGTCCGCTACCTCGACCGGATCCGTTCCTGGTACGAGCCGTTGTGGCGCGCGGGCGTCGCGGTGGACTTCGTCCGCCCGGACGCGGACCTGTCGCCGTACCGCCTGGTCCTGGCCCCGAGCCTGTACCTGGTGGACGAGGCCGGCGCGGCGAACCTGACGTCCTTCGCCGAGGGCGGCGGGACTCTGGCCGTCGGCTTCCACAGCGGCGCGGTCGACGAGAACTGCCACGTCCGGCTGGGTGGTTACCCGGGCGCGTTCCGGGAGGCGCTGGGCGTGCGCACGGACGAGCTGTTCCCGCTGCTGCCGGGGGAACCGGTCGGGCTGAGCGGGGGCGGTACGGCGTCGCTGTGGTCGGAGCGGGTGACCCTGGCCGGCGCCGAGACGGTGGCCTCGTACACGTCCGGCCCGCTCACCGGCGTCCCGGCGGTGACCCGCCACACCCACGGCACAGGCACGACGTGGTACGTGGCGACCCAGCCGGATCCCGCGGCTTTGGCTGCCCTACTGGACCGCATCCGTGTGGAGGCGGGCGTCGAGCCGGTACGCGTCACCCCGGCGGGCGTCGAGGCGGCACTGCGGCGGGGCGAGGACGCCGACTACCTGTTCCTCATCGACCACGCGGGACGCGGTGCGGAGGTCCCGGTGGCCCGCGACGCGACCGAACTCCTGACAGGCAAGCCGTTGCCGGGCGGTTCGGTCATCGTGCCGCCGGGAGAGGTCGTGGTGGTACGGGAACCGCGCGGCGGACGGTGACGGGGGAGGTACACAGCTGCCCGTCACTGGGACACGGCAGCTGAACACCAGCGGGGCGCGGCACCCCTCGGATGCCGCGCCCCATCCCCCGGTTCCCCCCGGGTGTGTGACCGGGCCTAGTCGGCCGCGGTCACCGGTGGAAGGTCCATCGTCAGCGGCGGGAGCGTTCCCGTGCGGGCCGCCTGGCCGTACCAGAGCGCGCTCGACTTGGGGGTGCGGGCGAGCGTCGCGTAGTCGACGTAGACCGCGCCGAAGCGCTTGCTGTAGCCGTACGCCCATTCGAAGTTGTCCATCAGGGACCACAGGTAGTAGCCGCGGACGTCCGCGCCGTCCGCGATGGCGCGGCGGACCGCCCTGAGGTGGCCGTGCAGGTAGGCGACGCGCTCCGGGTCGTGGACGCGGCCGTCGGGGTCGGGCTTGTCGTCGTACGCCGCGCCGTTCTCCGTGACGTACAGCGGAAGACCCGGGGCCTCGCGCGTGTAGCGCATGATCAGGTCGTGCAGGCCCGTCGGGTCGATCGTCCAGCCCATCTCCGTGCGCTCGCCGGGGGTCTGGTGGAAGGCGACGTCGTCCGCGCCCGGCCAGGGGGAGAACGAGCTGGCGCCGTGGCCGTCGGCGCGCGGGCCGTCGGCCTGCGTCTCGGCCGCCGACACCAGCGCCGGGGTGTAGTAGTTCAGGCCCAGCGCGTCCAGCGGCTGGTTGATCGCGACGAGGTCGCCGTCGAGGACGTACGACCAGTCCGTGACCGATGCCGTCGCCGCGAGGAGTGTCTCCGGGTACGCGCCGTGCAGCATCGGGCCGTGGAAGACGCCGTTGGCCAGGTCGTCGATCTTCTGGACCGCCGCCAGGTCCGCCGGGTCCTGCGAAAGCGGGCGCACGACCGCGGAGTTGAGGCTCACCGCGATCGAGTTGCGGGCCGGCATGGCGGCCCGCAGGGCCGACGTGCCCAGCCCGTGCGCCAAGTTGAGGTGGTGCGCGGCCTTCAGTGAAGCCGCCGCGTCCGTACGGCCGGGAGCGTGCACCCCGGAGCCGTAGCCCAGGAAGGCGCTGCACCACGGCTCGTTGAGCGTTATCCACTGCTCCACCCGGTCGCCGAGCGCCTCACCGACGATCTGCGCGTACTCCGCGAAGCGGTACGCCGTGTCGCGCTCCGGCCAGCCGCCCGCGTCCTCCAGCTCCTGGGGCAGGTCCCAGTGGTAGAGCGTGACGGCCGGTTTGATCCCGGCGGACAGCAGCTCGTCCACCAGGCGCCGGTAGAAGTCCAGGCCGACCTGGACCGCCGGGCCCCGGCCCGTCGGCTGCACGCGCGACCAGGAGATCGAGAAGCGGTACGCGGTCAGGCCCAGCTCCGCCATCAGCGCCACGTCGTCGCGGTAGCGGTGGTAGTGGTCGACAGCGATGTCACCGGTCTCGCCGCCGGCCGTCTTGCCCGGCGTATGGCTGAAGGTGTCCCAGATCGAGGGTGTGCGGCCGTCCTCCCGCACCGCCCCCTCGATCTGGTACGCGGAGGTCGCGGCGCCCCAGAGGAAGGCGGGAGGAAAGGTCGCCGGGGTCGCCGGCGTTTCGGACTCAGGCATGGAAGCGCTCCCATAGGAGGTCGTGGAGACCGTCGGGTGGATGGGGGGAAGGGAGGGAGAGAAGGGGCCGAGGCGGCGGTGACCCGGCCCCCGAAGAGCGACAGAACGAGCGGACAGAACGAGCGGCAGAGCGAGCCGCAGGGCGTCAGCCCTTCACCGCGCCCTGCATGATGCCGCCCACGATCTGCTTGCCGAAGATCGCGAAGACCAGCAGCAGCGGCAGTGTGCCCAGCAGCGCGCCCGCCATGATCAGCGACTGGTCCGGCGTGAAGCCCCGGCCGAGGCCCGCGACCGCGACCTGGACGGTCGGGCTGCCGGTCTGGGTCAGGACCAGGAACGGCCACAGGAAGTCGTTCCACGTCTGGACGAACATCAGCATGCCCAGGACGGCCATCGCGGGCCGCGCGGCCGGGAAGACCACGTGCCACACCACCCGCCAGCTGCTCGCGCCGTCCACCCGGGCCGCCTCGATGATCTCGTCCGGCAGAGCCTGGATCAGGTACTGCCGCATGAAGAACACCCCGAACGCGCTCACCAGCGACGGGAAGATGACGGCCTTCAGCTGGTCGGTCCAGCCGAGCTCGGCGACCATCATGTACAGCGGGATCACGCTGAGCTGGGGCGGCACCATCATGGTGCCGATCACGATCAGCATCATCGCGCCGCGGCCCTTGAAGCGGAGCTTGGCGAAGGCGAACCCGGCGATCGTCGACAGGAACACGATGGTCAGCGCCGACACCCCCGCCACGAACGTGGTGTTGATGAACGCCTCGCCGAGATTGGCGTCCTTCCAGGCGATCTCGAGGTTGTCGAAGAGGTTCGAGCCGAACCAGAACGGCGGCGGCGACTGCGCCAGACGCTGGGTGTCGCGGGATGCGGCGATCGCCGTCCACACCAGCGGGAACAGCGAGCCGATGGTGAACAGGGCGAGGATGACGTACGCGAGGGGGCCGGCATGCATCTGCCCACCCGCGCGGGCCGACTTGGGGCGCCGTACGCGCTTCGGCTTGTGTTCGGGCGTGTCCACCGGGGTCAGTGTCGTCGTCACGGCCGGGTCTCCTAACTACTGGCGCGCAGCCGGCGCGAGATGACGTAGTTGACGATCCCGATCACGATGAGGATCAGGAACATCGTCCAGGCGATCGCCGAGGCGCGGCCCAGGTGCTGGTTGACCCAGCCCTGCTCGTACAGGTACAGGCCGAGCGTCTGGAACTGGTGCTGGGAGCCTCCGGAGGTGCCCTTGTTCGCGTCGAACAGCAGCGGCTCGCCGAAGAGCTGGGAGGCGCCGATGGTCGACACGACACAGGTGAACAGGATCGTCGGGCGCAGCGACGGCAGGGTGACGTGGAGGAACTGCTGCCAGCGGTTGGCCCCGTCCAGGGCCGCCGACTCGTACAGGTCCTGCGGGATCGCCTGCATCGCGGCCAGGTAGATCAGCGCGTTGTAGCCGGTCCAGCGCCAGATCACGATCGACGACACGGCGATCTGGGAGGCCCACTTGTCGTTCTGCCAGTCGATGTTGTCGATGCCGACGGCACCCAGGGCCCAGTTGATCATGCCGTAGTCGCGGCCGAAGAGCAGCACGAACACCAGGGACGCGGCGGCGATCGACGTCGCGTACGGCGCGAGCATCATGACCCGGTAGAAGGTCGAGGCGCGCAGCTTGTAGTTGAGGATGTGGGCGATGCCCATCGCCATCAGCAGCTGCGGGACCGTCGAGATGATGCCGATGGTCAGGGTGTTCTTCGCCGCGTTCCAGAAGAAGTCGTCGTCGAAGATCCGGGTGTAGTTGCGCAGGCCCGCCCACTCCATGTCGGTGGGCGCGGTCATCTCCACCGTGTGCAGCGAGGCCCAGCCGGTGTAGATCAGCGGGAACAGGCCGAACGCGAGGAACAACAGGAAGAACGGCGAGACGAAGGCGTACGGGCTCCAGCGCATGTCCCGCTGCCAGCGGCGGGAGAGCCGGGCCCGGCGGCGCTTGTCCACCTCGGGCACGGCGTCGGCGGGCGGGCGGCCCGGGGCCGCGCCCCCCTCCTTGTCGGGGGGCGCGGCGGTGTCGTGCCGGGTGGTCATACCGGTCACTTCTCCAGGTTGTTGTCGATGGTCTTGGTGGCCGTCTCCCAGGCCTCCTTGGCCGACTTGCCCTGGGTCACCAGGATGACGCCGTTGTCGGTCAGACCCTGCTGGATGATCTGGTCCTTCGGGCCGATCACCTGGGCGGGGATCTGCTTGGCGGCCTCGGCGAAGATCGTGCCGATCGGGGCGTCACCGGTCATGTCGTTCTTCGCGCCGGTGACCTGCGGCAGAGAATACGCGGCCGGGGCGCTCGGGAAGCTGCCCTGCTTGGCGAACAGCTTGGCCTGCTGCTCGGGCGCGGTCAGCCACGCGGCGAGCTTCGCCGCCTCCTCGGTGTTCTTGCCGGACTTCGGCACGGCGAGGAAGGTGCCGCCCCAGTTGCCGGGCTTGGGGGAGGTGGCCACGTCCCACTTGCCGGCCGCTTCGGGCTTCGACTTGCCCTTGATGTAGCCGAGCATCCACGGCGGGCAGGACATCGCGGCGAACTTGCTGTTGGCGATCGTCGTGTCCCAGGCGGGCTGGAACTGCGTCTGGTTGCCGATCAGCCCGTCCTCGGCGGCCTGCGCGGTCAGGTCGAAGGCCTTCTTGATGGCCGGGTTGGTCTTGTAGATGACCTCGCCGGAGGCGTCGTAGAACTTCTCGCTCTCACCGCTGACGATCGCGTTCAGCAGACCGCCGGGGGAGTCCAGGAAGGTGGTGCCCTTGGGAGCCTTCGCCTGGTAGTCCTTGCCCACCTCGACGAACTGCTCCCAGCTGCCCGCCCACAGCTTGCCGACCTCCTCGCGGGCCGAGGGCAGACCGGCCTGCTCGAACAGGTCCTTGCGGTAGCAGATGGCCATCGGGCCGACGTCGGTGCCGAGACCGACGGTCTGGCCGTCCTTGGTGGTGGCCTGCTTCCATTTCCAGTCCAGCCAGTTGCTCGACTGGACGCCCGACACCTTGGACAGGTCCATCAGCTTCGCGGCCTGGGTGTTCACCACCTCGGCGATGTTGCCGACCTCGACGGCCTGGATGTCCTGCAGACCGCTGTTGGTGGTGAGGTGGTTGACGAGAGCCGGGTAGTAGTTCTCGTTCCGCTCCACGACGTTTTCGGCGATCTTGATGTCCGGGTTGAGCTTCTCGTACTCGGTGTAGAGTCCGGCTTCCTTGAAGCCCTGCGTACCGAAGAGTCCCAGCGTGATCGTGGTCTTGCCGCCGCCACCCGACGGCGAGTCGGAGTCGTCGTCTCCGCCGTCGTCGGCACAGCCGGCCAGCAGCCCGGCGCCCAGCGACGCGACGGCCGCGAGGACCATCGCCTTGCGGGCGGTTCGGTTGCGTGCTCGCATTGCGTCCTCCTGTTGCCCTGACGTGCCGACCCCCCGGCCAACTGCGTTGTTGGACCCGTTAGTTCTTGCTGCGGCTCGGGCGGGGAACGTGCGGGTTGTGTATGTGTCAGGTACCGTGGGAGCGCTCCCACTTGTGATGTGTTGAAGGTTCGTCGGTCCGAGCGGGGGTGTCAAGGGACTAGGAGCCGAGAGATGCGTTCAGTTATCGGGCTGTTAACTGGAACCCCGGGGTAACGATCCAGCCAGCCGCAGGGGCCTCCTGCGGCCCTCCTGCGGAAACAGTCCCCGGCAGGCCGGAGCCCACCAGGGACGGTGTCGCCCGCGACAGGACTGTTAGATTCCAGGCCAACGTAAGGGTCGACGAGAGGGCGGAGCCCATGGCAAGCCACGGAGCGCGGGGCCGGAGCGGTGGCCGGCCCACCCTCGAAGAGGTGGCGGCACGGGCGGGCGTCGGGCGCGGCACCGTCTCCCGGGTGATCAACGGCTCGCCCCGGGTCAGCGACGCGACCCGCGCGGCGGTGGAAGCGGCGGTCGCCGAGCTCGGCTACGTCCCCAACACGGCCGCGCGCGCCCTGGCCGCCAACCGCACCGACGCGATCGCCCTGGTCGTCCCTGAGCCGGAGACCCGCTTCTTCGCCGAGCCGTACTTCTCGGACATGCTCAAGGGCGTCGGCGCGGAGATCTCCGACACCGAGATGCAGCTGCTGCTGATCTTCGCGGGCAGCGACCGCGAGAGGCAGAGGCTGGCCCAGTACCTGGCCGCGCACCGGGTGGACGGCGTCCTGCTGGTGTCCGTCCATGCCGACGACCCCCTTCCCGACCTGCTCGCCCAGCTGGAGATACCGGCCGTGATCAGCGGCCCGAGGTCGGCCGCGGAGACGCTCCCATCGGTCGACTCCGACAACTACGGCGGCGGCCGCTCGGCGGTCGAGCACCTGCTGGCCCGTGGCTGCCGCGCGGTCGCCCACATCACCGGCCGCCTCGACGTCTACGGCGCCCAGCGGCGCGTCGACGGCTACCGCGACGCCCTGCTCGACGCGGGGCACGAGGTGGACGAGCAGCTGATCGAGCCCGGCGACTTCACGGAGGAGGGCGGCCGCCGCGCGATGACGACCCTGCTGGCCCGCCGGCCCGACCTGGACGCGGTCTTCGCGGGGTCGGACGTGATGGCGGCCGGCGCCCGCCAGGTCCTGCGCGAGGCGGGCCGCCGTATCCCCGACGACGTGGCGCTGGTCGGTTACGACGACTCCGCCATCGCCCGCCACATGGATCCGCCGCTCACCAGCGTCCGCCAGCCCATCGAGGAGATGGGCCGCAGAATGATCGACCTGTTGCTGTCGGAGATCGCGGACCGCCGTCCGACGATGTCCCGGGAGCTGGAGCGGCGGCAGGTGGTGCTGGCGACGAAGCTGGTGCCGCGGACGTCGTCCTGATCCCGGCCGGCGTCAGTGCCGGTGCCACCCTCTGCGGTGCCGCGGCTCCGGCCGCTCGGTGCGGTGGGTGACCAGCCAGGCGACGCCCAGCAGCACGACGCCCGCCAGCCAGAAGAAGATCACCAGCCAGGCGCCGACGGTGGAACCCAGATCGTTGGCGTCCCGGCACAGCTCCCCGACACACCTCTCGCCCGCCTCGTCGAGGGCGATCACGAGCCACAGCAGCATCGCCAGATTGAACGCGAGGATCACCCACGTCAGCAGCCGCCACCGAGGAATCCGCCGCGACCGCATGACGAGCCTCCCAACCTCACGAATGGCTCATAAGCAGACGATACGCCCAAGCTTGTGGGGTGAGGGAGACACCGCTCAGGACTGGTACGGCTGCTGCTGCGGCTGCCCGTACTGCTGACCGCCCTGGCCGCTCGCGGCCTGTGCCTGCAACTGCTCCGCCTGTTCCTTGGTCACTTTCTGCTCCGCGCCGCAGAAGGTGCACTGCGTCGCGTACTTCGTCGAGATCGGGAACAGCGGCACGAAGAACAGCGTGAACTTCGTGACGCGCTTCCTGAGCGTGTGTGCGGCGGGGTTGCCGCACTGACCGCACACCAGCGTCAGTATCGCGAGCTGGTACAGGTATCCCTTGGTGCCGAAGATGATCATTGTGTCGGTCCTTCCGGAACGGCTTGGCTGGGGCCAGCCCCAGGAGGGATCGGCCAGGTGGCCCGATGGTACTGAGGCTTCCGAGTTTCTAGCGTCGCCTGTGACCATGCCAGCCCGTCAAGGAGCACCACGCCCTTATCCCTCTACCTGCCGGGCCGCCGCCTTCGCCCACCAGCGGCTCACCTGGGGCCCGTGCCCGGCCGCCGAGAAGGAGCTGAACCAGGCGGGCGCACGGTGCGCGGAGGTGACGGTTCCGCTCGACTACTCCGACCCCGGCGGCCGTACGATCCGCATCGCGATCTCCCGTGTCGAGGCCCGGGACGGCAGGCACCGACGCGGAATCCTCCTCTCCAATCCGGGCGGCCCCGGCGGCACCGGACTCGCGCACACCCTCGCCCCTGATCGGCTTCGACCCGAGGTTCCTCGTCGCGAGCACGCCCCTGCACTGCGCCCCGGCCGGACCGGCACCCGCGCCCGCGGAGTCGACGTCCCCGCGGCAGGACTTCGACGCGTCCGTCCGTTCCGCCCGGGACCTCGCCGCGCGCTGCCGCCCGGCGGCCGGCCTCCTGCCCCACGCCTCCACCCTCCCCCAGCTCTCAACTTCGTTCGTGCCTGCTGCTGCGCCAGCTGATCCAGCATCAGGAGTACGACGCCCCGCTCGCGTCGGTCGTCCGGGACCTGTCGGCCGCGGCGGCCGGCGAACTGACCGAGCCGGGCCCGGACCTGGCCGGCCTGCTCGACCTCCTGTCGTCCTCCGAGCCGGCGGACAGCCTGACCGGCGGGGCGCTGTTCATGTGCGGCGACGGCGGCTGGCCGGCCGGTGGCTGGCCGAAGGACCCGGAGACGTACTGGCGCAACAGCGTCCGCAGCCGCGCCGGACGAGCCGGGCACGGCTGTACGGAACTCCGTGCCCGTCCTGATGCTCCAGGCCCGCCGCGACAACAACGTCCCGTTACGGCCGTGGGGCGAAGGGACTGACGCCGGTGCCGTGCGCCGACCGGGCCGTCAACGACTACCCGCGGGGCGGGGAGCTGCCCGCCCGGGACGTCCTGTGTGCGAGCGGGCCTTGATTCGCCATGTATTCGCCTCTGACACGACTTCGGCCGGTGACCTTGTCGCCAAGGTCACCGGCCGAATACTCAGGGTGAGTGACGGGACTTGAACCCGCGGCATCCTGGACCACAACCAGGTGCTCTACCAGCTGAGCTACACCCACCATGACCGGTGCTGGGTTTTCCCCGACCGGCCGAGAAAAAGTGTACAGGGTCCGAAGGGGTGCTCGCGCCAGGTTTTCGCGGCGCCCCTTCGAGGGCCTCTGACGTGGGCCTTCTGCGCAGGCAGGACGTGCTTACTACGAGGGCAGGACGTACTTCGCGGCGATCGTCTTCGCCGTGTCGGAATCGGGGCCCGGCTGCGGTACGAAGATCGCCTCGCGGTAGTAGCGGAGCTCCGCGATGGATTCGCGGATGTCGGCGAGGGCGCGGTGGTTGCCGTTCTTCTCGGGGCTGTTGAAGTACGTCCGCGGGTACCAGCGTCGGGCGAGCTCCTTGATGCTCGACACGTCGACGATCCGGTAGTGCAGATAGTCCTCCAGCGTCGGCATGTCCCGCAGGAGGAAACCGCGGTCCGTGCCGACGGAGTTGCCGCACAGCGGGGCCTTGCCGGGTTCCTTCACGTGCTCGCGTACGTACGCCAGGACCTGCTCCTCGGCGTCGGCGAGCGTCGTGCCGCCGGGCAGCTCCGTGAGCAGTCCGGACGCGGTGTGCATCTGACGCACCACCTCCGGCATCGTCTCCAGCGCCCGGTCCGGCGGGCGGATGACGATGTCGACTCCGTCGCCGAGGATGTTCAGCTCGGAGTCGGTGACGAGGGCGGCCACCTCGATGAGCGCGTCGTCGGACAGCGAGAGGCCGGTCATCTCGCAGTCGATCCACACCATGCGATCGTTCATGCGACCACCCTACGGCTGACGTCCGCTTTTGGGTCCCCGGCGTTGGTTGGTCACGAGGTGACGGGACGGGAAGGGGCGGTGGGGGCGAGAACCTCCCCGCGCTCGCCCCCACCCGGCCCAGCCGTCACATCCCGCTGCGCTGCCCCGGCAGACTCGCCCTGCTCCCCGCATACGCCTCGCGGCCGTTCTCCGAAGACGACGACAGTGACGCCGACGTCCCCACCGGGCTCGGCGGTGCCGTGCGGCGGGTCTGGAGCGGGACCGGGCCGCCCTCGGGGTGCAGGGGCGCCGGTGCGCTCGCCTGGCCCTGATGTGCTGTCGGCCCGACCGGACTCGCCGTGCCGTCACCGTCCGTCGGCGGCCGCTCGCCCTGCGGCCTGCGGGCGCGGTACGCGGCCCGGTACGCGGCCGGGGACGACCCCAGCTGCCGGCGGAAATGCCCGCGCAGCGCCACCGGCGAACGGAAGCCGCAACGGCCCGCGACCTCGTCCACCGAGAAGTCCGACGTCTCCAGCAGGCGCTGGGCCTGGAGCACCCGCTGCGTGATCAGCCACTGCAGCGGGGCACTGCCCGTCAGCGAGCGGAACCGGCGGTCGAACGTACGGCGGCTCATGTATGCCCGCGCCGCCAGCGTCTCCACGTCGAACTGCTCGTGGAGGTGTTCCAGCGCCCAGGCGACGACCTCGGCGAGCGGGTCGGCGCCGATCTCCTCCGGTAAAGACCGATCGAGGTAGCGCTCCTGGCCGCCCGACCGGCGCGGGGGGACCACCAGGCGCCGGGCCAGCGCGCCCGCCGCCTCGTTGCCGTGGTCCGTCCGCACGATGTGCAGACAGAGGTCGATCCCGGCCGCCGTACCCGCCGACGTCAGCACATCGCCGTCGTCGACGAACAGCTCCCTCGGATCGACGTGCACCGACGGATAGCGCTTGGCCAGCGTCGGCGCGTACATCCAGTGCGTTGTCGCGGGGCGGCTGTCCAGCAGGCCCGCCGCCGCGAGGACGAAGGCGCCGGTGCACAGCCCGACGATGCGGGCGCCTTCCTCGTGCGCCCGGCGCAGTGCGTCGAGCGCCTCCTCCGGTGGCGGAGAAGTGATCGAACGCCAGGCCGGTACGACGACCGTGCCCGCTCGTGAGATCGCTTCCAGGCCATTCGGGGCGGTGAGTTCCAGGCCCCCTGTGGTCCGCAGCGGACCTTCCTCGCCGGCACACACCAGCAAGCGGTAGCGCGGCACGCCGGCGTCCTGGCGGTCGATGCCGAACACCGAAAGCGGTATGGAACTCTCGAAGATGGGACCGCCGCTGAACAGCAGCACCGCGACGATCTCCTTGCGGCGTCGCCCGGAAAGTTTCCGGGCCGCGGCTTCCGGCGCGGCAGTGGAGTCGTGGCTCATACTGCTAAGCCCCCCTCGGTGGTCGCGGCTCCTCGGTTGTGTCGCTCCTGCACGTTTCCCCTCGGTCCTGCACGAGTCCCCCGCCGTAAGAAAGTCAAGATCGAATCTACTGCGTCCCGTGGTGCCGGGAAGACCAGTTCGTCATCCGGCACATTGTCGACTTGGCAACTTGGCGTGAAGCATTCGATCACGAAGCGTTGCACTCGTGGGCCGTGCAGGGAAGTGCGCCTTGTCGCAGTGGCCAATCCACGTAGGGTGCGCAGACCCCCGGCGGCCCTTTCCGTGCAGGTGGAACGGGGGTTGGGGGGTGGTTGGGACCGGGGACACGCGGGGGCCAGAAGTTGGCTGAAAAGAGTCGGGCGCGTGCGTGAAAACCGGTCAGCCGACCGGTGTATTTCCCCCAGTGTGACGTCCGCCTCTGTGTGCCCCCGTTCCGGTCCTGTGATGGCGGCCGCGATGCGGGGCGCGTTCCTCGGCGAGCAGGCGGGCCGCGCCGCGCTCGGACTGGCGCAGGAGGATACGGCAGACGGCGGTGACGGCGGCGAGACCGAGGGCGGTGCCGGCGGCGCCGGCGAGGGAGGTGCCGTACCAGAGGAGTACCACGGGGACGAGCGCGCAGCTGAAGGTCGCCCAGCGGACCACGTCCGTGGCGGAGTTCTGGCCGGGTGAGGTCGCGAGGGGGGTCTCGGAACGGCGTCTGGGACCGGACATGCGTGCTCCCTGGGGCGTGGCTCCTGGGTTCAACGCGTGTTCGATCCATCGGTCACTGTGTGTCCGGTGTGACCCGGCCGTAAGTGAATGCTGTGCAAACCGCCTGTACAGCGCAGCAACCATTGCGTTACAGGCGCCCACTCGTGCATGCTCCCTGGAATCCCCACGCACCGTGGGCGGGATCTGGGCTAAGGAGGCGTGCCGCCGTACCCTTGGGGGTATGGGGTTGGGAAGATGATTCCCGGACACAGCTCAGCCGCACACTGTCGTCCCATCCGATCAAGGATCACAACGCCGAGACAGCCATGGCCGGTCACGAATTCTTCGAACCCGCGGACCGCAAGCGGCCGGTCGCCGACCCGACGGCGGCCGATCCCCTCGCGGCGGAAGAGCCACGCCAGTCCTGCGACCCCGCCTTCAAGCACGGTGTCGTCGTGGGCTTCGACGGCTCCACATCCAGTGAGCGCGCCCTCGCGTACGCCATCGGTATGGCCCATCGCTCCGGGTCGGGCCTGATCATCGTCCATGTCGCCAACCGGCTGCCCACCACCGTGTGGGCGGGCTGCGAGCCGCCGGTCTTCGTCGACGTGCCCGATCACCGCACCGAGGTGCTCGGCCTCGAGCTCGCCTGTGCGGACTACCTCACCGAGGTGCCCTGGGTCCTCGTCGAGCGCGGCGGCGACATCTGCCACGAGCTCGAAGAGGTGGGCCGGGAGTACGAGGCGGACGCGATCGTCGTCGGCTCCACGCACGGCCTCGTGGGCCGGATCTTCGGCTCCGTCGCGGGGCGGCTCGCCAAGCGGGCGAAGCGGCCCGTCGTTGTCATTCCGTAACTCGCCGTTCTCCCTGGTGAGATGCGGCCTGGGTACGGCCAACTCCCTTTGTGCGCCGCATAAATCTACTCGCGCGTAGAGGTGTTTGTGCCTTTGTGAAGGGCATATACCGGTCACCGCACAACTGCACATGCATGAAGGGAGCCCGCCGTGGACAACGACGTCTCCGCGGGAAGCACCACCACGATCGTCGGCCGACTCGCTCTCGGCATCACCCTGTTGGCCTTCGGCCTCGGGTACACCGAAGTGATCGACGGCGTGACGGCAGCGGATGCCGTTTCGATCGCGCAGTACGTGGGCGGAGTCGCCCTCTTCGTCGCCGGCCTCATGGCGTTCCGCGACCGTGACGCCGTCGGTGGTACGGCTTTCTCGGCGCTCGGTGCGCTCTGGTTCACCTGGGCTGTCTCTGCCGACGGCCAGGTCTCCGCCAACGCGGCCGGACTGTTCCTGTTGCTCTTCGCCCTCGTGGCGCTGTCCCTCGCCGTGGCCGGCGGCGACCAGCTCGGCAAGGGCATGTACGGGCTGTTCTTCGTGTCCCTGCTGCTCCTCGCGATCGCCAATTTCGCGGAGAACGACGGCCTTGCCAAGGTCGGCGGGTGGTTCGCCGTGGCGGCGGGGGCGGTGGCGTGGTACGCGGCCACAGCCGCGCTGGCCCATTGGCCGACCGCACTTCCGCGACGCGCTGCCGGCCGGAGGGTGACGGCTACCGGTTAGCTGCGCAGGCCGGGGGTTGGGCGGCCCCCGGTGATGAGAACGGACCCCCCGTGGTTGGTGGCCACACGTGGGGGGTCCGTCCTCTTTGGTCGGCCTCTGCGGGTGCGTGGGGGCTTGTCGCGCAGTTCCCCGCGCCCCTAAAAGGGCGGTTTTACTCGACCGTCACCGACTTGGCGAGGTTCCTCGGCTTGTCGATGTCCCTGCCCAGGGACAAGGCCGTGTGGTACGCGAGGAGTTGGAGGGGGATGCCCATGAGGATCGGGTCCAGTTCGTCCTCGTTCTTCGGGACGACGATCGTCTGGTCGGCCTTCTCCTGGTCCTGGTGGGCCACCGCGAGGATCTTGCCGCTGCGGGCCTTGATCTCCTCCAGGGCGGCGCGGTTCTTCTCCAGCAGGTCGTCGTCGGGGACGATCGCGACCGTCGGCAGAGCGGGCTCGATCAGTGCCAGCGGGCCGTGCTTGAGCTCGGAGGCCGGGTAGGCCTCGGCGTGGATGTACGAGACCTCCTTGAGCTTCAGGGAGGCCTCACGGGCCACCGGGTAGCCCCGGACGCGGCCGATGAAGAGCATCGAGCGGGCCTCGGCGTACTCCTGGGCCAGCTTCTTGATCTCCTCCTCCCGCTCCAGCATCTCGGAGATCTGGCCGGGCAGCTTCCGCAGGCCCTCGATGATCCGCTTGCCGTCGCGGACGGAGAGGTCGCGGGTGCGCCCGAGGTGGAGAGCCAGTAGCGCGAAGGCGACCGTCGTGTTCGTGAAGCACTTCGTCGAGACGACGCAGACCTCCGGGCCCGCGTGGACGTAGATACCGCCGTCGGCCTCGCGGGCGATCGCCGAGCCGACGACGTTCACCACGCCCAGCACCCGCGCACCCTTGCGCTTCAGCTCCTGGACGGCCGCCAGGACGTCGTACGTCTCACCGGACTGCGACACGGCGACGTAGAGGGTGTCGGGGTCCACGACCGCGTTGCGGTAGCGGAACTCCGAGGCCGGCTCGGCGTCCGCGGGGATGCGGGCCAGTTCCTCGATCATCTGCGCGCCGATCATGCCCGCGTGGTACGAGGTGCCGCAGCCGAGGATCTTCACGCGGCGGATCTGGCGCGCCTCGCGGGCGTCCAGGTTGAGGCCGCCGAGGTGCACGGTGGAGAAGCGGTCGTCGATGCGGCCGCGCAGCACACGGTCCACGGCGTCGGCCTGCTCGTGGATCTCCTTGTGCATGTAGGTGTCGTGGCCGCCCATGTCGTAGGAGGCCGCCTCCCACTCCACGGTGGTCGGCTCGGCGGTCGTCCGCGTGCCCTCGGTGGTGTAGGTGCGGAAGTCGTCGGCCTTGAGGGTGGCCATCTCGCCGTCGTCCAGCGTGACTATCTGGCGGGTGTGGGCGACCAGGGCGGCGATGTCCGAGGCGACGAACATCTCCTTCTCGCCGATGCCGAGGACGACCGGGGAGCCGTTGCGGGCGACGACGATCCGGTCGGGGAAGTCGGCGTGCAGGACGGCGATGCCGTACGTGCCCTCGATGACCCGCAGGGTCTCGCGGACCTTGTCCTCCAGCTTGACGGCCTGGGAGCGGGCGATGAGGTGGGTGAGGACCTCGGTGTCGGTCTCGGAGAGGAACTCGACACCGTCCGCCTCCAGCTTGCGGCGCAGGTCGGAGGCGTTGTCGATGATGCCGTTGTGGACGACGGCGACCTTGCCCTCGGCGTCGAGGTGCGGGTGGGCGTTCACGTCGGAGGGGGCGCCATGGGTGGCCCAGCGGGTGTGGGCGATGCCGGTCGTGCCCTTGAAGCGCGCCGGGACCTTCGCCTCCAGATCGCGGACGCGGCCCTGGGCCTTGACCATCTTCAGGCCGGACGTCTTCGGCGACGTGACGGCGATGCCCGCCGAGTCGTAGCCCCGGTACTCCAGCCTCTGGAGACCCTCCAGCAGCAGGGGCGCCACGTCGCGCTTCCCGATGTAACCGACGATTCCGCACATATATAGGTATTCCTCAGCGTTTCGCAGTATTTCGATGGATCAGCCGTAGACCATGCGGCGCAGCTGCCGGAGCGTGAGCTCCGGCGGTGCCACCGCCCGGTATTTCAGGTCCGCCCCGATCCGTTCGAAGATCGTCGCGTTCACCAGGCCCTGGGCCTGCAGCTCGCGGTGGCGGCGACGGACGTAGTCCTCGGTCGTCTCGTCGAAGTAGGCGAGCACGTCCTGGATCACACGCAGCGCCTCGCCCCGGCTGAGGGGCGTGGACCGCGTCAGATGATCGACAAGTTCCTCGTGCACCCGGTAGATCCTGGAGCACCAGCGGCACTTTCGCAAGAATTCTGCCCGACTTCGGGCAGGGGCGTGTTGGAATGCTATCGCCTACTGCCCTCCACCTCGCACGCCTCCCTACATCCTCTTGAGGATCGCCTGCTTGGCCATCGCGAACTCCTCGTCCGTCAGCACGCCGGTGCGGTGCAGCTCGCCGAGCTCCCGTAACCGGCGCAGCAGCGCGTCGTGGTCGTCCTCGCCGGTGGACGGGGCAGTCGGCTCGGGCCGCGGCGGTCGTACGTCCTTCGGGGCCGCCGCTGCCGGATGCGGGAGGCGGGCCTGGACGGCCGCCGCGACCAGGGCCATCAGCGGGTCCTTCTTGAAGCCCCACAGCTCCACGGAATTGGGGTCGTACTTGGGCGGGGCCTTGGTCGGGGCGTTCCGCACGGTGAAGCGGAGGTAGCCGTTCTCCAGGCCGACCGCCGGCTGCCACTCCACGGCGGAGATGTCGGCCAGTACGAAAACGCGACTGCCGGCGGCGGCCTTGGCGTCCTCGGTCTTCCAGTTCCAGTCCAGGCGGACGCGCTCGCCGTCGAAGCGCGCGGTGCCGTCCCCGGCGGAGACCGACAGCGGTACCGCCGGGCCCGGCAGCAGATACGTGTCCACCGGGTCGGCCGGGACCTGGTCCAGAAGCAGGGCGTCGCGGACCTCGTCCACGAAGTACTCGGCGACGCCGTAGCGGTCGGACTCTACGGTCAGCTGGTACGGGTCGTGCGGCTCGGTGAGCCGGCCGCCGGTCGCGTGCAGCAGCGGATCGGAACCGTCGCGCAGCCGCAGCCTCAACCGCCCGGTCTTCTTGCCCTGCTCGAACGAGATCCCCGCCAACGCTCCCAGCGGGACAGTGAGTTCACCGAGCGTTTTGCGGAACAGGCTGACGTTCTTGTCCCGCCCGGGGGTCAGTCGCAGGGCATCGCCGTCGAAGGTCCAAGTGCCGTCCTTCTGGAGGATTTCCGCCATGGAAGGATTGTTTCACCCTGGGGCGACGGGCACCTCGGAGGACCGTACTCCGGGGTGCCCGTCTGTCTGTGGGGGCGGTGTCTACAGCCCTGCGATGGGGTTCTCCAGGTTGCCGACCAGCTGAAGCGCACTCGACGGGTCCGCCAGGTCCACCATCTGCTTGTTGTCGCGCAGCTGGAGGCGGTTGAGGCAGGACAGCGCGAACTCGGGGGCGAACATGTCGTACTGCTTGAACTTGTCGGCGAGTTCGGGCACCGAGTGCTGGTAGTCGCGCGTCGCCTCCGCGACCGTCCGCCAGAAGTCCTCCTCCTCCAGGATCCCCTCGGTGGCGAGGTTCGCCGCGAGGAAGCGGAAGAAGCAGTCGAAGACGTCCGTGAAGATCGACAGGAGCTTCTTGTCCTCGGGGACCTCGACCCGGATGCGCCGCACCTCGGGCGGGAGCACCGCGTCGGGGTCCATGACGGCGATCTCCTCGGCGATGTCCTTGTAGATCGCGCGCTGGACCACGCCGTCCTTCAGGACCAGGATCACGTTCTCGCCGTGCGGCATGAACACCAGGTCGTAGGCGTAGAAGCTGTGCAGCAGCGGGGTGAAGTACGCCCGCAGGTAGCGGCGCAGCCACTCCTTCGGGGTCAGCCCGGACTGCTCGATCAGCGCGCCCGCGAAGGACGCGCCCTCATGGTCCACGTGGACCAGGGAGGCCATGGTGGCGAGGGACTCGCCGTCCTGGAGGGAGGCGACCGGGCTCTCCCGCCAGAGGGCGGCGAGCATCTTCCGGTACGGCGAGTAGCGGTCCGTGGCCGCCTCGTACTCCAGGTGCCGGTATCCGACGGCCGCCCGCTCGCGGATGATCGACAGGCCCGTCGACTTCAGCACCGGGTCGCCCTCGATCAGCTGGTCGAGCCAGTCGTTGATCGCCGGGGTCGCCTCCATGTAGGCGGCCGACAGGCCGCGCATGAAGCCCATGTTGAGGACGGACAGGGCCGTCTTCACGTAGTGCTTCTCGGGGTGCGAGCGGTTGAAGAAGGTGCGGATGGACTGCTGGGCCAGGTACTCGTCGTCGCCCTCGCCCAGGCAGACGAGATGGCCACGAGCGACCTCGGCGGCGAAGGTGACCGTGAGCTTGTTCCACCACTGCCAGGGATGGACGGGGATGAGGAGGTAGTCGGCGGGGTCGAGGCCCTGGTGCGAGAGTGTGTCGCGGAAACGGTTCAGCGTCACATCGCCCAGTTCGTCCCGCAGGAAGGACTCGTACTCGATCCCGACGCCCGCCGTGAACGCCGCCCGTGAGCGGTGCGCGGCCAGCCACACCAGCCGGACCGGACTCGCGGTCTCGGGGGCGTACGACAGGTACTCGTGGATCCCGAAGCCGAGCCGCCCGTTGTTGGCGACGAAACAGGGGTGGCCCTCGGTCATGCCGGTCTCGATGTCCTGGAAGCCGCTCTTCGTGAGCTCGGCGACCGGGACCTGCGGTTTGGTGAGCTTGTAGCAGGTGCCGGAGAGGGTGGAGGAGATCTCCTCCAGGTAGACCGGCAGGATCTCGTCGCTCAGGCCCAGTGTCCGCTTCAGCTCGATGAAGAAGTCCAGGGCGGCGAGCGGGAGTTCGGCGCTGTTCCGGGTGCGGGTGATCGAGTCGGCGTCCACCTGCCAGTGGTCGAGGGCGCGGCGGGTGGCGGTGAAGCGGTAGCGGGTGAGGCCGTCGTCGCTGCGGACGACGTAGTCACCGCCTTCCTTCTCCGGCGCGATCAGCCGCTCGTGCGCGAACTCGGCGAGCGCCTTGCGGATCAGCAGGCGGTTGGCCTGCTCCCAGCGCTCGGGGGAGAGGTGGGTCACGGCGTCGGCGAGGCTCATGCGCTCACCCCCGTCGCGGCGAGGCTGTGCCTGTTGAAGAAGTGGTCCCGTGTGCAGAAACTCAGCAACGCCTTCTTCTCCGGCTTCTGGATCTCGCGCTCGGGCACGAATCCGACGGCTTCGTTCAGGGCGTGGACGGCCTTGTTGGACACGTCCGGCTCGACGACGACGCGTTCCACCGCCGGGTCCTCGAAGAGGTACGCCATGACGGCGGTGATGACGGCCCGGGTGAAGCCGTGCACGGGCCGGTCGGTGGGCGGCACGAGGAAGTGCATGCCGACGTCTCCCGGCTGCGGGTCGTACAGGCCGACCAGCTCGCGGTGGGCGGGGTCGTACTTCTCCATCAGGAAGGCGGGCTCGCCGTCGCGCAGGCCGAGGTACGCCTGCTGGTGCTCGTCGGCCGCGATCTCCATGTAGGCGCGCTCGACGTCCTCGAGTTTGGCCTCCTGCATCATCCAGAAGGCGGCCTTGGGGTGGGTGAGCCAGGAGTGCAGCAGCTCGGCGTCCTTCAGGGGATCGAGCGGGCGGAATGTGAAGGTCATACGGCGAACTCCTGGAACGCGATGGACTTCTCGACCGGGTAGTACTCGGTGCCGAGCAGCTCGCGGATGATGTAGCTGTTGCGGTACGGGCCCATGCCCAGGTCGGGGCTGGTGACGCTGTGCGTGTGCACGCCGGCGTTCTGCAGGAAGACGCCTCTGCCCGTCACGTCGATCGCGTAGTTGCGGGCCACGTCGTAGTTGCCCTGGGAGTCGTAGCGCAGGCGGTCCCGGACGGGCTCGAGGAACTCCGGCTCGGCGTACTTGTAGCCGGTGGCCAGGACCAGGCCCTGGGACTCGATCTCGTAGTCCTTCTCCTGCTCCTCCTGGCGGAAGGACAGGGTGTACGTGCCGTTCTCGTACCGCGCGCCGGTGAGGGAGGAGTTGGTGAGCAGCCGCGTGGGCACGGGACCGCCGAGGTTCTTCTGGTACAGCAGGTCGAAGATCTCGTTGATCAGGTCGCCGTCGATGCCCTTGAACAGGCCCTTCTGCTGGGCGGTGAGGCGGTAGCGGGTGGCCTCGGGCAGCTCACGGAAGTAGTCGATGTACTCCGGGGACGTCATCTCCAGCGTGAGCTTGGTGTACTCCAGCGGGAAGAAACGCGGGGAGCGGGTGACCCAGTTCAGCCGGTAACCGTGGACGTCGATCTCGCTGAGCAGGTCGTAGTAGATCTCGGCGGCGGACTGGCCGGAGCCGACCAGCGTGATCGACTCCTTGCGCTGCAGCTCCTGCTTGTGCCGCAGGTAGCGGGAGTTGTGGATGAAGTCGCCGCCCAGGTTCTGGCAGGCCTCGGGGATGTACGGGGGTGTGCCCGTGCCGAGGACGAGGTGACGGGCGCGGTACACGTCTTGGGCCTCGGTGCGTACGAGGTAGTGCTCGTCCTCGTACGTGACCTCGGCGACCGTCGTGTTGAAGCGGACGCTGCTCAGCCTGTTCGCGGCCCAGCGGCAGTAGTCGTCGTACTCGACCCGCAGCGGGTAGAAGTTCTCGCGTATGTAGAACGAGTACAGACGGCCCTGCTCTTTGAGGTAGTTGAGGAACGAGTACGGCGACGTCGGGTCGGCCAGGGTGACCAGGTCCGACATGAACGGCGTCTGGAGGTGGGCGCCGTCCAGGAACATGCCCGCGTGCCACTCGAAGTCCGGCTTGGACTCCAGGAAGACGCCGTCGAGTTCGTCGATGGGCTCGGTGAGGCAGGCCAGGCCGAGGTTGAACGGGCCGAGCCCGATCCCCACGAAGTCGTAGGTCTTGTTCGTGGTGTCAGGAAGCGCGGTCAAGGGACTCTCCCAGGTACTGCTCGGCATGGCCGGCGATCAGGTCGAGGACGGCGGCGATGTCGGACGCCTGCGTCTCGGGATTGAGCAGGGTGAACTTCAGGTAGTGGCGGCCGCCGACCTTGGTGCCCGCGACGATCGCGTCGCCGGAGGCGAACAGGGCCTTGCGGGCGTAGAGGTTGGCGCGGTCGATCTCGGCCGGGTCGGTGACGGCCGCCGGGATGTAGCGGAAGACGAGGGTGGAGAGCGTCGGCTCGACGACGACGTCGAAGCGCGGGTCGGCGGCGAGCAGCTTCCAGCCCTCCACCGCCAGCTCGCAGACCTCGTCGAAGAGCTGCCCGATGCCGTCGGCGCCCATGACGCGCAGGGTCATCCACAGCTTGAGCGCGTCGAAGCGGCGGGTGGTCTGGAGGGACTTGTCGACCTGGTTGGGGATGCGCTCGTGCACCATGCGGCGGGGGTTGAGGTACTCCGCGTGGTAGGTGGCGTGGCGCAGGGTGGCCGCGTCCCGGACCAGGACGGCGGAGGAACTCACCGGCTGGAAGAAGGACTTGTGGTAGTCGACGGTGACCGAGTCGGCGCGCTCGATGCCGTCGATGCGGTCCCGGTACTTGACGGAGGCGAGCAGTCCGCAGCCGTAGGCGGCGTCCACGTGCATCCACACGCCGTACTGCTCGCACAGCTCGGCGACCTCGGGCAGCGGGTCGATGGAGCCGAAGTCGGTGGTGCCCGCGGTGGCGACGACGGCCATGGGGACGAGGCCGTCCTGCTTGCAGCGCTCCAGCTCGTGGGCGAGCGCGACGGTCTGCATGCGCTTGTCGGCGCCGACGGGGACGGAGACCACGGCGTCCTGGCCGAGCCCGAGGAGCTGCGCGGACTTCTTCACGCTGAAGTGGCTGACCTCGGAGGCGAAGATGCGCAGTTCGGCCAGGCTGTCGGTCTTGGCCTCCTCGCGGGCCAGCAGCAGAGCCTGGAGGTTGGACTGGGTGCCGCCGGAGGTGAACACGCCGTCGGCGTTCTCGCCGAGGCCGATGCGGGCGGTGGTCCAGTCGATGAGCTTGCGCTCGATGAGGGTGCCGCCGGCCGACTGGTCCCAGGTGTCGAGGGAGGAGTTGACGGCGGAGAGGATCGCCTCGCCGAGTACGGCCGGGATGACGACCGGGCAGTTGAGGTGGGCGAGGTAGCGGGGGTGGTGGAAGTAGATCGCGTCCCGGAGGTAGACGTCCTCCAGTTCGTCGAGCACCGCCTCCGTGTCGTGGAGCGGCTTGTCGAGGTCGATCTCGTCGATGCGGGGAGCGAGGGCGTCGACGGTGACGCCGGTGAACGGACTTACGGTGGTGGCGAGTTTGGCCGCCACCCGCTCTATTCCTTCGGTCACGGAGCGGCGGTAGTGCTCCGTGGTCGTGTCGTTGAGCAGGTGCGAGCGCATGTGCGGGTCCTCCGGTGGGGACAGTCCGTGGGGCGGGGAGCGGGGCGGAGCCTCGGCTCAACTTAGGTTAGCCTAACCTAATTAACTTTTCCGAAACCCTGCCCCTGCCGTGACTGCCGTCACTCTGAACGCAGACCTGATGCCGACTGGTCGAGGGGGTGCGTCACCCCGCCTCGCGCAGCTGCTCCTCGGTCAGACCCTGCCGCCAGTAGCCGACGAAGGTGACTCTGCGGCGGTCGATCCCTCGCTCGCGCACGAAGTGCCGGCGCAGCTCCTTCACGCACCCGGACTCGCCCGCGATCCAGACGTACGGGTGCGAGGCGTCCGGGAGTTCGGCGGAGCGGATCGCGTGGAGAGCCATGGGGGAGCTCTCCACGCCCCCCTCGTCCTGGACGAGCCAGGTGATCTCGGCCTCCGCCTCGGTCCGAACGTCCTGGATGTCGCCGGCGTGCGGCACCTCCAGCCAGACCCGGGCACGGGTGCCGGCGGGCAGCGACTCGACGATGGCGCAGGCGGCGGGTACGGCGGTCTCGTCGCCCCAGACGACCACGAGATCGGCGTCCTCCGGCGGCCGGAAACGGATCGCCCGGTTGTCCGCGATCGCCGGACCGAGCAGCACGACCTTGTCACCGGCGGCGGCCCGCGAGGCCCACCGGGAGGCGGGGCCCGCGGCGATGGCCGCCCCCGGCTCCACGCCGTGCAGGACGAAGTCGATGTCGATCTCGTCCGGGGCGCGCCTGAGGGCCCGGAGCGTGTACGAGCGCATCACCGCCCTTACGCCGTCCGGGAGTTCACGCCAGCCCTGCCACCAGCCGTCCCCGAGCTCGATCGGGATGACCGGCTCGGGCTGGCCCGGCTGTGGCAGGAACAACGACAGGGACTGGTCCCGTCCGTCGGAGTGAAAGTCCTTCAGCTCGGGCCCACCGAAGGTGACCCGGACCAGAGACGGACCGAGCCGCCTCGTCCGCACGACCTGGAGGGAGAAGAAACGGAACGGGGCGGCTACAGCCGTAGTCATGGGGGTAACTCCTGAATCGCCGTCAGGTATGCCTACCAGGGGCGCGGGGACTGCGCGACCAGCCACAGACGGCCGGCAGCCACCCGCAAAGCTCAGCCACCCCTAATCAGCTAACTTTCGTCGCCTTCTCGATGGCTTCGGCCAGGTTCTCGACCAGAGGCACGCACTTGTCGTACGACAGGATCGGCTCGGGAGAGCGAGCGATGACCTGCCCGGCCTTGACCGCGGGCAGCTTCTTCCAGGTCGCCTCGGCGATGTCGGCCGGCTGGATGGTCGAGGAGCGGTCGTCCATCATGATGATGTCGGCCGCGTACTTGTCGACGTTCTCCCAGCTCAGGCTCTCGAACCAGCCACCGCCCTGCTTCTTGGCGCTCTCCGGCGGCTCGACGAAGTTCACGCCGAGGGCCTTGAAGTACTCCAGGTCGATGGAGAGGTTGGTGCCGGAGACGTAGAACAGCTCCTGGCTCGCGGAACCGGCCATCACCTTGATCTCGGGCTTCGCCTTGGCGGCCGCGCGCAGCCGGGTGGCGGCCTCCTCGAACCGCTTCTTGGCGTCGGTCACCTTGGCGGACGTCATGTCGCCGCCGAGCGACTCGGCCAGCTCCCACATGCGCTCCAGCGGCTTGGTGAGCTGCCGGTCGTAGACGGAGATGCCGACGCTCGGAGCGAGCTGGGCGATCTTGTCCTTGGACGCCTCGGGCACGTACCAGAGGGTGCCGGCGTCGTCGAACATCGTGCTGATCAGCACGTCGGGCGCGAGAGTCGCGTACTTCTCGACGTTGAACTGGTCCCAGGCGTTGCCCAGGATCGTCAGCTTGCTGATGTCCATGTCACCGGCCTGGACATCGGGCTTGCCGTCCGCGGTCCTGGTCGGGCCGAAGACGCCCTTGACCGAGACGCCGTAGTCGTAGAGGGCGGCGGCGACGCCGGTGAACGCGACGATGTTCGCGGGGACCTTGTCCAGCTTCACGGTGGTGCCGCGGTCGTCCTTGAAGGACCAGGGACCGGAGGCTTTGGCCCCCGCCGTCGAGTCCGAGCCACTGTCCTTCGAGTCGCTGTCGCCGCACGCGGCCAGGAAGGCGCCGAGACCGAGGGCGCCGCCGGTGGCGAGCAGGCCGCGGCGGGAGAAGTTGGCGGTTCTGGCGTTCGGCATGGGATGGATCCGCTTTCGTACGTACGTGGGGCCACTGGGGGGTCCGCGCCTGGGAGTGGCTGGAATCAAGCTTAGGTTAGCCTAACCTCATATTTTGTCCAGGGACTCGGTACCTGTGCCCCTCGCGGCACGGGGCGATGCCCGTCGTAACGGTGATCCGAATCACAGGGCACCGCCGGCTGGTCGCCGGCGGTGCCCTGTGAGCGGCTGCGGTTCAGACGTGTCTCATCCGTCTCGGTTCAGCCCGCCAGCCCCAACTCCCGTGCGATCAGCATCCGTTGCACCTCGCTCGTGCCCTCGCCGATCTCCAGGATCTTGGAGTCGCGCCACATGCGGGCCACCGGGTACTCGTTCATGAAGCCGTAGCCACCGTGGATCTGGGTGGCGTCGCGGGCGTTGTCCACGGCGATGGTGGAGGAGTAGAGCTTGGCGAGGGCCGCCTCCTTCTTGAAGGGCTCGCCGGCCACCAGGCGCGAGGCCGCGTCGCGCCAGGCCAGGCGGGCCGTGTGGGCCTTCATCTCCATGTCGGCGATCTTGAACTGGATGGCCTGGTTCGCGCCGATCGGACGGCCGAACGCGTGGCGTTCCTTCGCGTACTTCACCGACTCGTCCACACAGCCCTGCGCCAGGCCGGTCGCCAGCGCCGCGATCGCGATGCGGCCCTCGTCCAGGATGCGCAGGAACTGGGCGTAGCCCCGGCCCTCCTCGCCCAGCAGGTTCGCCGCCGGGACCCGGACGTCGGAGAAGGACAGCTCGCGGGTGTCCGAGGCGTTCCAGCCGACCTTCGAGTACGGGGGCGCGACCGAGAAGCCCGGGGTTCCGGACGGGACGATGATCGCCGAGATCCGCGGACCGCCGTCCGGCTTGCGGCCCGTCACCGCCGTGACCGTGACCAGGCCCGTGATGTCCGTACCGGAGTTGGTGATGAAGCACTTGGTGCCGTTGATCACCCACTCGTTCGTCTCCGGGTCGATCCGGGCCGTCGTACGCGTCGCACCCGCGTCCGAGCCGCCGTCGGGCTCGGTCAGGCCGAAGGCGCCGAGGACCTCGCCCGTGCACAGCCGGGGGAGCCACTCCCGCTTCTGGGCCTCGGTGCCGAAGAGGTGGATCGGCATGGCGCCGAGCGAGACGCCCGCCTCGAGGGTGATGGCCACGGAGGAGTCGACCCGGGCCAGTTCCTCCAGGGCCACGCCCAGCGCCAGATAGTCGCCGCCCATACCGCCGTACTCCTCCGGGAACGGCAGCCCGAACAGGCCCATGCGGCCCATCTCGCGGACGATCTCGTACGGGAATTCGTGGTGCTCGTAGAACTCGCCGATCTTGGGCGCCACGACGTCGTGGGCGAACTCCTCGACCGTACGGCGCAGTTCTTCGAGTTCGGGGGAGAGTCGGTGGTCCATTGTTCTTCACTGCTCCTGGTGGGAGAGGGCCCGGACGGTGCGGGACGGGCTGGGTCGGCCCAGTCGGTCGGCCATCCACACGCTTGTGGCGACGAGACGGCCGAGGTCGACCCCGGTGTCGATGCCGAGGCCCCGCAGCATCCACACAAGGTCTTCGGTGGCGAGGTTTCCGGTGGCGGACTTCGCGTACGGGCAGCCGCCGAGGCCGCCGGCGGAGGCGTCGACCGTGGTGACGCCGTGCTGGAGGGCGGCGAGGGTGTTGGCCAGTGCCTGGCCGTAGGTGTCGTGGAAGTGCACGCCAAGGGCGCCGACGGGGATGTCCTGTTCGGTGAGCGCGGTGAGCAGCGCTCGGACGTGGCCCGGTGTGGCCACCCCGATCGTGTCGCCGAGGCTCAGCTCGTCGCAGCCCATGTCGAGGAGCGCCTCGCAGACGCGGACGACCTGCGGGACCGGGACCGCGCCCTCCCAGGGGTCGCCGAAGCACATGGAGAGATAGCCGCGGACATGGACGCCTTCCGCCTTCGCCCGCGCCACCACCGGCTCGAACATCGCCAGCGCCTCGTCGAGCGTGCGGTTGAGGTTGGCCTTGGCGAAGGACTCGGTGGCGCTGGCGAATACCGCGACACGGTTCGCCCCCAGCGCCAGGGCGCGGTCCAGGCCGCGTTCGTTCGGCACGAGGACCGGGAGCGCGACGGGCAGACCGGCGACGAGCGGGAACAGCTGCTCGGCGTCGGCCAGTTGGGGCACCCACTTGGGACGCACGAAGCTGGTCGCCTCGACGGTGGTCAGGCCGGCGTCGGCGAGGCGGCGGACGAACTCCGCCTTGACCTCGGTCGGCACGGTCGCCTTCTCGTTCTGCAGGCCGTCCCGGGCGCCGACCTCGTGGATGCGGACGTGGGCGGGGAGGTCCGCCGCCGGTACCGTCATGGGGAGTCCCTGCACGGTCATTCCGCCGCCACCCCTTCTTCCTCCTGCGGTGCGATGACGGCGTCGTGCGGTGCGATGACGGCCAGGACCTGATCCATCGCGACCGTCGTGCCCGGCGCCACGTCCAGCTCGGCGACCGTGCCCGCGTGCGGGGCGGAGATGACGTGCTCCATCTTCATCGCCTCCACGACCAGCAGACTCTGACCGGCGGTGACCTCGTCGCCGACGGCGACCTTCACGACGGTCACCGTTCCGGGCATCGGCGCGGTGAGCGAGTCGGCGCCGGAGTGCGCGGCCCGGGTCAGCGACGCGGCGACCGGGTCGTGGTCGCGCACCTGCCAGGCGTCGCCGTCGCGGCCCAGCCAGGTGCCTCCCGGCAGGGCGGCGAAGGTGTGGGCCACGCCGTCGAGCCGGAACGTGAACCGGAGATCCGGTCCCGTGCCCGGGGGCAGGCCCTTGGCCCTCCGGAGGGACCGCTCCTCGCCGTCGAGCAGCAGCTCGACGCCGTCGTCCGCCGTGCCGCGCACGCGGACGGTCACGGGGTCGTGCCCCGGCACCCGCATGTGGTGGGCCGTCCAGGCGTGTTCGCCGCCGAGGCGCCAGCCGCCCGGCACGGAGAACGGATCGACCCAGCCGGACGTCCGCGGGACAAGACGGGCCTGACGCAGCAGGGCGGCGGCCGCGTACACCGCTTCCGGTACGTCCGCCGAGACCAGCCCCTCCGCCTCCCGCTCGACCAGCCCGGTGTCCAACTCCCCCGCGACCACCGCCGGGTGCGCGAGCAGCCGCCGCAGGAACCCGGCGTTCGTCTGCACGCCCAGCGTGACCGTCCTGGCGAGGGCCGCGCGGAGTTTCCTGATCGCCGTGGCGCGGTCCGGCCCGTACGCGATCACCTTGGACAGCATCGGGTCGTACAAGCTGCCGACCTCGGTGCCCTCGCCGAGCCCGGAGTCGGTGCGGACGCCGTCGCCTTGGGGCTCGTGGAGCTTGAGGATCGTGCCGCCGGAGGGCAGGAATCCGCGCGCGGGGTCCTCGGCGCAGATACGGGCCTCGACCGCGTGGCCCGTCAGCCGGATCTCCTCCTGCGCGAACGGCAGCCGCTCGCCCGCCGCGACCCGCAGCTGCCACTCCACCAGGTCGAGGCCCGTGACGAGCTCGGTGACCGGGTGCTCCACCTGGAGGCGGGTGTTCATCTCCATGAAGTAGTACGACTTCGGGTCCCCGCCGGGGACGATGAACTCCACGGTGCCCGCACCCTCGTACCCGCAGGAACGGGCCGCCTGGACCGCCGCCTCGCCCATGGCCGCGCGGGTCTCCTCGTCCAGGAGGACGGAGGGCGCCTCCTCGATGATCTTCTGGTGGCGACGCTGCAGGGAGCACTCGCGCTCGCCCAGGTGCACCACGTTCCCGTGGCCGTCCGCCAGGACCTGGATCTCGATGTGCCGGGGCCGGTCGATCCACCGCTCGACGAGCAGCGTGTCGTCGCCGAAGGAGGCGCGTGCCTCGCGGCGGGCGGCGGCGATCTCGTCCGCCAGTTTCTCCGCGTCCCGTACCAGCCGCATGCCCTTGCCGCCGCCACCGGCGGAGGGCTTCAGCAGCACGGGCATGCCGATCTCGCGGGCCGCGTCGGCCAGTTGCGCGTCCGTCAGGCCGCTGCCGCTGGACCCGGGAACCACCGGCACCCCGGCCGCCTGCACCGTCTCCTTGGCGCGGATCTTGTCGCCCATGAGGGAGATCGCCTCGGCCGGCGGCCCGATGAAGACGAGGCCCGCGTCGGCGCACGCCCGTGCGAAGCCGGCGTTCTCCGCGAGGAAGCCGTATCCCGGGTGCACGGCCTGGGCGCCCGTGCGGGCGGCGGCCTCCAGGATCCGCTCGACGGACAGATAGCTCTCGGCCGCGGGCGCCGGTCCGATGCGTACGGCCGTGTCGGCCTCGCGGACGTGCCGGGCGTCGGCGTCCGCGTCGGAGAAGACGGCCACCGCGCGCACGCCCATCGACCGCAGCGTGCGGATGACGCGGACGGCGATCTCGCCCCGGTTGGCCACAAGGACTGTGTCGAACATCGTCGTAAGGTCCCTCACATCCGGAAGACGCCGAACTGGGGTTCGCCCAGAGGCGCGTTGGCGCAGGCGGTCAGGGCCAGGCCGAGCACCTGCCGGGTCTCCAGCGGGTCGATGACCCCGTCGTCCCACAGGCGGGCGGTGGCGTAATAGGCGTTCCCCTGGCGCTCGTACTGCGCGCGGATCGGCGCCTTGAACGCCTCTTCGTCCTCCGCGGGCCACGCCTCCCCGCGGGCCTCCAGCTGGTCCCGCTTGACGGTCGCGAGGACGGACGCGGCCTGCTCGCCGCCCATGACGGAGATCTTGGCGTTGGGCCACATCCACAGGAAGCGGGGGGAGTAGGCGCGCCCGCACATGGAGTAGTTCCCGGCGCCGTACGACCCGCCGACCACGACGGTCAGCTTGGGCACGCGCGTGCACGCCACCGCCGTGACCATCTTGGCGCCGTGCTTGGCGATGCCGCCGGCCTCGTAGTCCTTGCCGACCATGAAGCCGGAGATGTTCTGCAGGAACACCAGCGGGATCCCGCGCTGGTCGCACAGCTCGATGAAGTGGGCGCCCTTCTGGGCGGACTCGGAGAACAGGATGCCGTTGTTGGCGACGATCCCGACCGGGTGGCCGTGGATCCGGGCGAAGCCGGTGACGAGGGTCTGCCCGAACTCGGCCTTGAACTCGGCGAAACGGGAGCCGTCGACCACGCGCGCGATGATCTCGCGCACGTCGTAGGGGGTGCGGGAGTCGACGGGGACGGCGCCGTAGAGCCCGTACGGGTCCACCTTGGGCTCTGTGGAAGGCGTGACCTCCCAGGGGAGCGGCCCGCGCGCGGGGAGCGTGGCGGCGATGGTCCGCACGATGCGCAGGGCGTGCGCGTCGTCCTCCGCGAGGTGATCGGTGACGCCGGACACGCGCGCGTGCACGTCTCCACCGCCCAGCTCCTCGGCGGTGACGACCTCGCCGGTGGCGGCCTTCACGAGGGGAGGCCCGCCGAGGAAGATGGTCCCCTGGTCGCGGACGATGACGGCCTCGTCGCTCATGGCGGGCACGTACGCCCCGCCGGCCGTGCAGGACCCGAGCACGGCGGCGATCTGCGGGATCCCGGCGCCGGACATCCGGGCCTGGTTGTAGAAGATCCGCCCGAAGTGCTCGCGGTCGGGGAAGACCTCGTCCTGCATGGGCAGGAAGGCGCCGCCGGAGTCGACGAGGTAGACGCAGGGCAGCCGGTTCTCGAGGGCCACTTCCTGGGCGCGCAGGTGCTTCTTCACCGTCATCGGGTAGTACGTCCCACCCTTGACGGTCGCGTCATTGGCGACGACGACGCACTCCCGCCCGCTCACACGCCCGATCCCGGCGATGACCCCGGCGGCCGGGGCCTGCCCGTCGTACATCCCGTCGGCGGCGAGAGGAGCCAGCTCCAGGAACGGCGAGCCGGGGTCGAGGAGGCTGTCGACCCTGTCCCGCGGCAGCAGCTTTCCGCGCGCGGTGTGCCGGGCCCGCGCCTTCTCGCCACCGCCGAGCCGGGCGGCGGTGAGCTTGCCACGCAGCTCCTCGACGAGTGCGAGGTGGGCTTGTTCGTTGGCCCGCCAGGCCTCCGACGCGGGGTCGGCCGCGCTCGTCAGCTCCGGTGCCTGCTCCATCCTGCGGCCCCTCACCTTGTTAATGAGCGTTAACGCGTTCCCTTCAGGTTAACGACCGCTAACCTCCCTGTCTAGAATTGCTCCCATGGCCACCAGAACCGACGCCCCCACCCGCCGCGAGCAGATCCTCAAGGAGGCCGCGCGGCTCTTCGCCGAACGCGGGTTCCACGGCGTCGGAGTGGACGAGATAGGCGCCGCGGTCGGCATCAGCGGCCCCGGCCTCTACCGGCACTTCCCCGGCAAGGACGCGATGCTCGCGGAACTGCTGGTCGGCATCAGCGGCCAGCTGCTGACGGGCGCGAAACGCCGCCTCCAGGAGGCGGACGGGGTGGGCCCGGAGGAGGTCCTCGACTCGCTCATCGAGGGTCACATCGACTTCGCGATCGACGACCGCCCTCTCATCACCCTGCACGACCGCGAGCTGGACCGCCTGCGGGACAGCGACCGCAAGCTGGTGCGGCAGTTGCAGCGGCAGTACGTCGAGCTGTGGGTGGGGGTGGTCCGTGAGGTGTATCCCGGGCTGGCCGAGCCCGCGGCACGGTCGGCGGTGCACTCGGTGTTCGGGCTGCTCAACTCGACGCCGCATCTGGGGCGGGCGGGGGTGCTGCCGGGGCGGGGGGCTACGGCGGAGCTGCTGCATCGGATGGCTCGGGGGGCGTTCGGGGCGGTGGGGGAGCGGGCGTGACGAGCGTTACCCCCGAATCACTCTGGACGCACTTCTCTACTCGCCGGTACCTTGAGTGAGCAAGCGCTTAGACAGGGCGAGGTACGTGGAGGTGGCGGCGGTGCGCCGTACGGTGTTCAACGAGGATCACGAGGCGTTCCGGGAGACCCTCCGGGCCTTCATCGAGGCCGAGGTGGTCCCGGTCTACGACGAGTGGTTCGCCGCCGGCCAGGCGCCGCGCGACTTCTACTACAAGCTCGCCGAGCTCGGCGTCTTCGGCATCCGCGTCGACGAGGAGTACGGCGGCGCCGGCATCGACTCCTACAAGTTCGAGGCCGTGATGTACGAGGAGACCGCCCGCGCGGGCGTCTCCTTCGGTGGCTCCGGCGTGCACGTGCTGCTCGGCCTGCCGTACATCAAGATGCTCGCCACCGACGAGCAGAAGAAGCGGTTCCTGCCGAAGTTCGTCTCCGGCGAGGAGATGTGGGCCCTCGCGATGACCGAGCCGGGCACCGGCTCCGACCTCGCGGGCATGAAGACCACCGCCAAGCTGAGCGACGACGGCACGCACTACGTCCTCAACGGCGCCAAGACCTTCATCACCGGTGGCGTCCACGCCGACCGCGTGATCGTCTGCGCCCGCACCGCCGCGCCCACCGCCGAGGACCGCCGCCACGGCATCTCCCTGTTCGCCGTGGACACCAAGTCCGAGGGCTACTCCATCGGCCGCAAGCTGGACAAGCTCGGCCTGAAGACCTCCGACACCGCCGAGCTCGCCTTCGTCGACGTCGAGGTCCCCGTCGAGGACCTCCTCGGCGAGGAGAACAAGGGCTTCTACTACCTCGGCCACAACCTCGCCTCCGAGCGCTGGGGCATCGCCTTCGGCGCCTACGCGCAGGCCAAGGCCGCCGTCCGGTTCGCCAAGGAGTACGTGCGGGAGCGCACCGTCTTCGGCAAGCCCGTCGCCTCGTTCCAGAACACCAAGTTCGAGCTGGCCGCCTGCCAGGCCGAGGTGGACGCCGCCGAGGCGGTCGCCGACCGCGCGCTCGAAGCCCTCGACGCCGGTGAGCTGACCCCCGCCGAGGCCGCCAGCGCCAAGCTGTTCTGCACCGAGGTCGCCCACCGCGTGATCGACCGCTGCCTCCAGCTGCACGGCGGCTACGGCTTCATGAACGAGTACCCGATCGCCCGCCTGTACGCGGACAACCGCGTCAACCGCATCTACGGCGGCACCAGCGAGATCATGAAGACGATCATCGCGAAGGACATGGGCCTGTAAGGCCGGCGAAATTACCGGCCGGTACAACCGACCCATGAGTCAAGCACTACAGAGTCTCCTCGATCTGCTCGACCTGGAGCAGATCGAGGAGAACATCTTCCGCGGCCGGTCCCGGGCCGCCGTCGTCCCGCGCGTCTTCGGCGGCCAGGTCGCGGCACAGGCGCTCGTCGCCGCGGGACGGACGGTCCCGGCGGACCGGCCCGCCCACTCCCTCCACGCGTACTTCCTGCGCCCCGGCGACCCCGGCGTGCCCATCGTCTACACCGTGGACCGCATCCGCGACGGCCGCTCCTTCACCACCCGCCGGGTGGTCGCGGTCCAGCACGGGCAGCCGATCTTCCATCTCTCCGCGTCCTTCCAGACGTACGAGGACGGCCTGGACCACCAGACCCCGATGCCGCCCGCACCCGACCCGGCCACGCTGCCCACCACCGAGGAGCAGGTGCGCGGCTACGACCACCTCGACCCCGAGGTCGTCGGAAAGTTCATCGAGACGCGCGAGGCGATCGACCTGCGCTACGTCGACGAGCCGCCGTACGGCAGATTCGGCGAGCCGCGCGAGCCGCACTCCCAGGTGTGGTTCCGCACCAACGGCAAACTCGACGGTGCTGTGGACGAACCCCTCCTGCATGTCGTCCTCGCCACGTACGTCTCCGACATGACGCTCCTCGACTCCGTCCTGCTCGCGCACGGCCGCGGCGGCTGGGCCGTCGGCGACGTGGTCGGCGCCTCCCTCGACCACGCGATGTGGTTCCACCGCCCGTTCCGCGCCGACGAATGGCTCCTGTACGACCAGGAGTCCCCGTCGGCGTACGGCGGCCGCGGCCTCGGCCAGGCCCGCATCTACACGCAGGACGGACGGCTCGCGATCTCGGTGATCCAGGAGGGCGTGGTGCGCGTCCCGCGCTGACGGTCCCCCGCGGGGCTCACGGCATACCGTCACATGTTCGTTAGTCTTTGGCCGGATTTCATTGATCAATCTGGCTCTATCATGGAAAGCGCTTCACCCCAGAAGGGTCGCTTTCGGTCTCCCCACGCCATCTGACCCGCGCTGTCGCCGGCTCACCACGTGAGGAGACACCGCTCCATGTCGATCTTCGGAAGGCGCAGCAAGCGTGCTGCCGGGCGGGCCGCTTCCGACGCCGCGCCACAGCCGCCCCCGGCGTTCGCGATCACCATGGACGAGCTGCCGTCGATCGAGCGCGTCACGTTTCACGCCCGGGCGCAGCTGCGCAAGCTGAGCGGCAGCTCCGCATCGACGGTCATCGATGCCAGTGGATCCGCGCTCGTGCCCGTGCTGTACGAGCGCGCCGGCGCCGCACACGCCCTCGGCCACTCCGGCATACCGATGCTCGTCAGCGAGATCGCGCACGTGGAGGCCGCCGTCGTCAACCTGGAGTCGTACGACGGCCACGAGGTGGTGCTGGTCGAGGGATACACCCTGCTGAACCGGCTCGCGTTCCTCAAGGGGCAAGCCCGTGTCACCCAGGAGATCGGCGGAGTCGTCACGCTGCCGGGCGAGGCGGCCGACACTCCGAAAACGACCCGGAGTTGACCTACTCGCCCCCGGCCGCCTCGCCGGACTACGCCAGCCCCGCCTCTGCCAGCAGATACGCCGTCATCGGGTCGTAGTAGCGCGGGCTGAGCACATGGTCGTCGAGGGGGACCGCCACCTGGAGGGTGCCTTCCGACTCGGCGAGGAAGAGGGCCGGGTCGTTGCAGTCGGCGTAGCCGACTGAGTCGATGCCGTGCCGGCCGGCGTAGCCCGCCCAGCCGTGGTCGGCGACGACCAGGTCGGGCAGCGGGCGGCCCTCGCTCTCCAGGGCGGTGAGGATGGCCTTCATCGGCTCGCCGGAGTGGGTGTGCCACAGCGTGGCGCCGTGCTCCAGGACGGCCACGTCCGCGAACTGCATGACGTATCCCTCGTCCGTCTGCAGCCCGTCCGGGATGACCACGATCTCGCAGCCCGCCGTCCGCAGCGCGTCGGCCGTGGCCCGGTGCACGTCCAGCAGGCCGCCCGGGTGGCCGGTCGCGAAGAGGACCCGCTGCTGCCCGTCGGCCGCCTTGCGCAGGCGCCCCGCCATGCGCTCCAGGGCGGTGACGGTCAGTTCGGGATCGATGGTGTCCTGGCCGTACCGGTACTCCGGGTCGTCGTTCACGCCCACCCGCTCCGCCATCACCGCGAGCACGTCCTGCTCGTCGGTCCAGCGGTCGCCGAGCTCCAGGCCGAGCCAGAAGTTGCGGACGCCGTTGGCCAACTGGCGGTAATGGGAGAGGTTGTTCTCACGCGGGGTGGCGACATCACCCGCGATACGGGTCTTCACAAGGTGCTCGACGAGCTCGGCGCGGCTGGGTGTCCCGGGTATCGGCATGCTCACCATTGTGAGGCAGACAACTGTGGGAACACCCCGCGTCCCGCACGCTGGGACGCGCGTCACGTGGCGCGGATCACCTGCTTCGGATGACGTCGTGTCTAGAGCCGCCGCAGCGCGAACCACAGCTCCATCCGTACGTCGGGATCGTCCAGGTCCGCCGCCAGCAGCTCCGTGCACCGGGCGATCCGCTGCCGCACGGTGTTGCGGTGCACGGACAGCGCCACCGCCGTACGGTCCCAACTGCCGTGCAGGGACAGCCAGGTGCGCAGCGTCTCGATGAGCACGGGGGCCAGGGGCGCCAGCAGCGCACGGGCGTGGGCCTCGGCCTGGTCCTCGGGCACCAGGTCGGCGAGGGCCGGGCGGGCGCCCTGCCGGGCCAGCGGCGTACGGATGGCGCGGGCACGGGCCAGCGCGCGGGCCGCCTGCCGGTCGGCGGACGCCCATTCGGGCGGGGCGACGGCGGCGCTGACGCCCAGGGTCCAGCCGGGCTGCGGACCCGGTTCGCGCTCGGCCGGGACGAGGACGCGTACGACGTCCTGCGCCAGGTCGACCAGCGGCGAGCCCAGCGCGGCCCCGAGCGCGGAGGCGGCGACGGCGTCGAGTACCTGGGCGTCCGGCCGGGCGTGCACGACGACCCAGCGGTCTCCTCCACTCCCGGCTTCGCTCGAGCGGGGGGACCCCCATCCGAGAAGGGTGGCCACCTCTTCGGGCGCGGCACCCAGCAGCAGCCGTACCAGCGCCGAGGACCGGGCCGCGCCGGTACCGCTCTGGTGCTCGCCGGTGAGGAGGGAGAGCAGCACGGCGGCCACGGAGGCGATGGTGTGATCGCCGGGATCGCGGCGGGGGGCGGCCACACCGAGCACGAAGCCCTGACCGGCGCCGAGGGCGTAGGCGGCGAGATGGATGCCGTCGACGGTGTCCGTGGCGGTGGCGGAGGAGCGGTCGGTGACCACCCGCGCCAGCCCCGCCAGCGCCCCCCGCACCTCGTCCCCCTGCTCCCTCCCCGCTCTCTCCGTCCTCCCCGCCGACGCGATCTCCGCCCCCTCCGGCCCGTACAGCACCGCCCGGCCGCCCACCCGCTGGGCGAGCTGTCGCAGGACCGCGGGGACCGGGTCGGGGCGGGAGGCCGCGCCGGCCAGGCTCTGCTGGGCCTCCGTGACGCGGCGCAGTTCGGTGTGCCGGGCCTGCGCCATCAGCTGCCAGACCGCGCGGGCCACACCCGAGAACGTGGTCTGCGGCGGCACCTCCAGCAGCGGCAGCCCGTACGCCTCGCAGGCCGCGACCAGCGCCCTCGGCACCGTGTCGTGCACGGGGGCGAGCCCGAAGCCGAGGGCGGCGCCGCCCGCCGCGACGATCCGGGACACGTAGTCGTCGAAGTACGTCCCCGAGCCCGCCGCCTCCGGAATGTGCACACCAGCCGTCAGCAGCAGCTCACCGCCCAGCAGGTACGGGTACGGGTCCGCCATCTCCGAGGTGTGCGCCCAGTGGATGACGAGGCCGGGGTCGGACGGCCCGGCGATCTGGCGCAGCGCCAGGTCCTCGCGGGCCAGGAGCGCCGACAGGGGCACGGGCGGCGTGGGGGGAACGGCGGGGTCCGGCATGGTGGACGTTCCTTCCATCGGGCTCGGTTCGAATGGATGAAACGTACACTTCGCAGTCGCTTTCCGGCCACCTAGTGTCGGACCTCGTCACGCCACCGAGAGTGCGCGAAGGAGGCCCCCATGGCCGTCGACTACACCGTGATCGTCGTCTACCTGGCCGGCATGCTGGCGATGGGCTGGTGGGGCATGCGCCGCGCCAAGTCCAAGAGCGAGTTCCTGGTGGCCGGGCGGCGCCTCGGGCCCACCCTGTACTCCGGGTCCATGGCCGCCATCGTCCTCGGCGGCGCCTCCACCATCGGCGGCGTCGGCCTCGGCTACCAGTACGGCCTCTCCGGCGCCTGGATGGTCTTCACCATCGGCCTCGGCCTGCTCGCCCTGTCCGTCTTCTTCTCCGCCCGCATCGCCCGCCTCAAGGTCTACACCGTCTCCGAGATGCTCGACCTGCGGTACGGCGGCCGGGCCGGCGTGATCTCGGGCGTGGTCATGTGGGCGTACACGCTGATGCTCGCGGTGACGTCGACCATCGCGTACGCCACGATCTTCGACGTCCTGTTCGACATGAACCGCACCGTCGCGATCGTTCTCGGCGGCTCGATCGTCGTCGCCTACTCGACGCTCGGCGGCATGTGGTCGATCACGCTGACGGACATGGTGCAGTTCGTGGTGAAGACGATCGGGGTGCTGCTGCTCCTGCTGCCGATCGCCGTCGTCAAGGCGGGCGGCTTCGGCGAGATGAGGGACGAACTGCCGACGTCGTACTTCGACCCGCTGGGCATCGGCGGCGAGACGATCCTCACGTACGTGCTGATCTACACGTTCGGCATGCTCATCGGCCAGGACATCTGGCAGCGCGTGTTCACCGCGCGCAGCGACACGACCGCCAGGTGGGGCGGCACGGTTGCCGGGACGTACTGTCTCGTGTACGCCCTCGCCGGCGCCGTCATCGGTACGGCGGCCAAGGTCCTCTACCCCAAGCTGCCCAACGCGGACGACGCCTTCGCGACCATCGTCAAGGACGAACTCCCCGCCGGTGTACGAGGGCTGGTGCTGGCCGCCGCCCTGGCCGCCGTGATGTCGACGTCGTCCGGCGCGCTGATCGCCTGCGCCACCGTCGCCAACAACGACATCTGGTCGCGGCTGCGGGGAGCCGTACGGCCCTCCACCGAGCAGCATGACGAGGTCAAGGGCAACCGCGCCTTCATCCTGCTCATGGGCGTGGCGGTGATCTGCACGGCCATCGCGCTGAACAACGTCGTCGAGGCGCTGACCGTCGCCTACAACCTGCTCGTCGGTGGGCTCCTCGTCCCGATCCTCGGCGGGCTGCTGTGGAAGCGCGGCACGGTGCAGGGCGCCCTCGCCTCCGTCGTGGTCGGCGGCCTCGCGGTCATCGGCCTGATGGCGGGCTACGGCATCCTCGCCAACGAGCCCGTCTACTACGGCCTGTTGTCCTCCCTGGCCGCGTACGTCGCAGTCTCCCTGGCGACCAGGCCCACCGACGCGGCCGTCCTCGCCGCCTGGCGCGAGCGTCTCGCCGGGCGGGTATCCGAACCTGTGTCCACTCCGGTTCCGGCTGCCCAGTAGAGTCGTACAACAAGTAGTACATAGCAGTTCATACGCGATGAAGCGTATGAATCTCATGAAAGAAGGCATTACCCCATGAGCGGCAACGAGACTCCCCGCGGCCCCGTCGACTCCTCCCGCATACCGCGGTACGCCGGTCCCGCGACCTTCGCCCGGCTGCCGCGCCTCGACGAGGTCGGCCGCGCCGATGTCGCCGTGGTCGGCGTGCCGTTCGACTCGGGCGTCTCGTACCGGCCGGGCGCCCGCTTCGGCGGCAACGCGATCCGTGAGGCGTCGCGGCTGCTGCGGCCGTACAACCCGGCGCAGGACGCGGCCCCGTTCGCCCTGGCCCAGGTCGCGGACGGTGGCGACATAGCCGTCAACCCGTTCAACATCCACGAGGCCGTGGAGACGATCGAAGCGGCGGCGGACGAGCTGCTGGGGACGGGGGCCCGCCTGATGACGCTGGGCGGCGACCACACGATCGCGCTGCCTCTTCTCAGGTCGGTCGCCAGGCAGCACGGCCCGGTGGCGCTGCTGCACTTCGACGCGCACCTCGACACCTGGGACACGTACTTCGGGGCGGAGTACACGCACGGGACGCCGTTCCGGCGGGCGGTGGAGGAGGGGATCCTCGACACGTCGGCGCTCTCCCACGTCGGCATCCGCGGCCCCCTGTACGGCAAGCAGGACCTGACCGACGACGAGAAGCTGGGCTTCGGCATCGTGACGTCGGCGGATGTGATGCGGCGCGGTGTCGACGAGGTGGCGGACCAGCTGCGGCAGCGCATCGGCGACCGCCCGCTCTACATCTCCATAGACATCGACTGCCTGGACCCGGCGCACGCACCCGGCACGGGCACGCCGGAGGCGGGCGGCATGACGTCGCGGGAGCTGCTGGAGATCCTGCGCGGCCTGGCGTCCTGCGACCTGGTCTCGGCGGACGTCGTCGAGGTGGCGCCCGCGTACGATCACGCGGAGATCACGTCGGTGGCGGCATCGCACACGGCGTACGAACTGACGACGATCATGTCCCGCCGGATCGCCGAAGTGAAGCAGGAGAAGACAGCGCAGTGACCCACGACCACGACCTGGAGCTCCGCCCGACGCCGGCCCAGACCGAGGCCGCGCTGAACCCTCCCCCCGGCCGCAACGGCGGAGACCTGGTAGTGGAGACACTGGCCGGGCTCGGCGCGACGACGGTCTTCGGTCTGCCCGGCCAGCACGCGCTGGGGATGTTCGACGCGTTGCGCCGCTCGGACCTGCGGTACATCGGCCTGCGCGTGGAGAACAACGCGGGCTTCGCGGCGGACGCGTACGGCAGGATCACGGGCGAGGCGGCGCCGCTGCTGCTGTCGACGGGCCCGGGCGCGCTGACGTCGCTGGCGGCGCTCCAGGAGGCGGCATCGGCATCGGCTCCCGTCCTGGCGATCAGCAGCCAGATCCCGACGGCGGGTCTGGGCGGCGGCCGCCACGGCTACCTGCACGAACTCCCCGACCAGTCGGCCTCGTTCCGGGGCGTGGTGAAGTCGGTCCACACGGTCCGAAGCCAGTCCCAGATCCCGTCGGCGATCGCTCAGGCGTGGAAGTCGGCGCTGTCCGCTCCGCACGGCCCGGTGTGGGTGGAGATTCCGCAGGACGTACTGCTGGCCGAGACGGCGATCCCGGTGGTGACGGGGGGCGACGCGTTTCCGGAGGAACTGCCCCCGCGCCCCGAACTCACGGCGGTGGCAGCCGACTTGCTGTCCCGCGCCGCCCGCCCGGCGATCATCGCGGGCGGCGGAGTCGTACGGGCGGATGCCTCGGGCAAGCTCCGGAAACTCGCCGAACGCCTGAGCGCCCCCGTCGTCACGACGTACGGCGGGAAGGGCGCGTTCCCCTGGACCCATCCCCTCTCCCTCCAGTCCTGGCTGGAGGACCGCCACACGACGGACTTCCTGGAGGACGCGGACGTACTCCTGGTCGTCGGCTCGGGCCTCGGCGAACTGTCCTCCAACTACCACACGTTCAAACCGCGCGGCCGAGTCATCCAGATCGAGGCGGACCTCGGCAAGCTGGAATCCAACCACCCGGCGCTGGGCATCCACGCGGACGCCCGCCTGGCGTTGCAGGCGCTGCTGGAGACGGTGACGGAGCGGACGGACGCGACGGCTCCGGAGCGCGTACGGGAGCTGCTGTCCCGCGTTCGCGAGCGCATCGCGTCCCAGGAACTCACCCTGGAGCAGGAGGTGCTGGCGTCGGTCCGCCGCGCGCTTCCGGCGGATGCCCCCTCCCTCTGGGACATGACGATCCTGTCGTACTGGGCGTGGGCGGCCTTCGACGCGGGGGGCCCCAACCACATGCACTCCGCGCAGGGCGCTGGCGGCCTCGGCTACGCCTTCCCGGCGGCCCTGGGCGCGGCCGCCGCCGACCCCACCCGCCCGGTCCTGGCGGTCTCCGGCGACGGCGGCGCCCTGTACTCCATCGCCGAACTGGCCACGGCCCGCCAGCACGCCCTGAACGTCACCTGGCTGATCGTCGACGACGGCGGCTACGGCATCCTGCGCGAGTACATGACGGACGCGTTCGGGGAGACGATGGCGACGGCCACGGAACTGACCCGGCCGGACTATGTGGCGCTGGCGGAGTCGTTCGGGGTGCCGGGAGTTCGTACGACGCCGGAGACCCTGTCGGACGACTTGGCGAAGGCATTGGCGTCGCCCGGCCCCGCGGTGGTCGTCCTCCCTGCGCTGTTGCGGATGTTCGCGTCGACGCACTTGGGGTGAGGGACCGGGGCGGCAGCCCTTGCACCGGCCCGTCACGCGTTCGATGCGGGACCGGTCCCGAAGCGTTTGTCAGTTGTCGCGAAAAGCTGATCTGGGCCTCACCGGACCGCGATAGGTTGCCCGCCATGACCGAGCTCGGACCCGTCGCCTGGCCCCTGCCCCGATCAGGACAGAGCGGCTCGTGCTCCGTGAGTCCGAGGCCCGGGACCGTGCGGCGTTCATCGAGCTGTTCGCCTCGCCAGAGGTGGGCACCTACATCGGTGGCCCTCGACCGAGTGATGAGCTCGAGCGCGCGGTGCCTGAGGTGCCCGGGCAGCGCCCAGGCCTTTTCGTGGTCGATCTCGACGGAGCGATGATCGGCATGATCACACTCGATCGGCGCGAGGCAGAGCGTCCGGGTCACGTCCGTCCGGATGCCGGGGAGGCCGAGCTCGGCTACATGTTCCTGCCGGAGGCGTGGGGATGCGGGTACGCCGCCGAGGCGTGCGCAGCGGCACTCGCCTGGTTCACCGGCGCGCTTCCCGGCGAGCCGGTGGTGCTCTGCACCCAGACCGCCAACGACCGCGCGATGCGCCTCGCGGCGAAGCTGGGGTTCACCGAGGTGGAGCGGTTCGAGGAATACGGCGCCGAGCAGTGGTTCGGCGTGTGGGGCGCTGACCCCCGCCTGTGATTGGCAGATCTGTTCCACCGGCACGTCCACGTGACCTGGGGTTCTTCTTCGCGGGGGTGGAACAGACCTGCCAATTCAGAGAACGTCCTGCGGAGTGCGTCAGTCGCCGGACTGCTGCTCATGCCGGTGGGTCCCACGGGCAAGCTCTTGCAGGATGTCGTGCTCGGTCTTCCCGGTCATCCGGGCCATCGTCCGCAGCAGCTGGGCGCACAGGGCCGCGGTGCCATCCATGAGGGCCTCGGTCGCCTTGGGGTCCTCGCGTCGCCGTTCGGCGACGTACGCCGACAGCAGGTCGTCTCCGGACACGTAGGCGGTCATGAACTCGATGCCGGCGCGGATCCGGTCGTAGTCGCTACTCATGGGCCGAACGATCGCATAGAGGACCGCCAGGGTTGAAGCGTGCTCGGGCGCGAGCCCGTCCGCTTCCGTGAGGAGATCCGCTGGCATGGATGCTCGCACCGACGCATCTCGGCTGAGGCGGAGGTGGAATCCTTGGTCCGGCCACGCAGGGGTGAGCCGCCGACACCGCAGCCAGAGAGGCACCTACATGCAGAGCGCAGCAGACTTCATCGCAGACACCTACGCGCTCGGTACCGGACCGTGGACGATGACACCGGTCACCCGTGGCGCGCTGGGGCAGATCTGGAAGTTATCGGCGAACGGCTCCTCATGGGCGGTGAAGGAGTTGCTCTTCGGCTGTGACGAGCGGCAGGTCGACCGGGAAGCGGCACTGCGGAACGCCACGGAGAAGCTGGGCATTTCCTCGCCGCGGCTCATCCCGAATCGCACCGGCGCGTACGTTTCGCAGCTCGCCCCCTCGCTCGGCGGGTCCTGTGTGAAGCTCTACGACTGGGTCGACGGAACCGGGGCGGACGCTTCCGATCCGGAGATACTGAGCTGGTGCGGCCGGACGCTGGCCATGCTCCACCAGGCCGGAGAGGGCGCCGACGAGACACCGAATGCCTGGTACGAACAGTGTCCTCAGCATGCCGACTGGGAAAAGCTGTACAAGGAGATCCGCCGGGCCGACATGCCGTGGTCGGACGCGCTGGGCCGGTTCATCGACACCTCAGCGGCGGAACTGGCGCTCCATGTCACTCCGTCCGGTACCGGTGATCTGGTGAGGTCACACCTCGACATGCAGCCCCAGAACGTTCTGGTCGGGCCGGCCGGGCCGGTTCTCCTCGACTGGGACAACGCCGGATCCATCTCGGCGGAACGCGAACTCGCACGGGCCGTGTACGTATGGGCGGGCGGGAACCGCTTCCATGCCGATTCCGCACGGCGGTTGATGCGAGCGTATCGGGATGCCGGAGGCCCGGCAGTCATCAAGGGCCTGGACTCGTTCTCGATGCTTTTCGCGACGGCCCTGAACTTTGTCCACGTACAGGCCGAGTGCGCGGTCGATCCGACCGTGACCGCCGCCCAGCGCGAGTTCGCGAGCAAACAGGTTGTCGCCTCTCTGCGGACCCTGCCGGATCTGACCGCGGTCTCCCGATTGGCGGAAGTCGCAGGGATCCGGCCGGGACCCTTCCGTCCTGCTCCTACCAGATCGCCTCGACCCACTCCGGGTGGTCGATGAACGGGTTGCGGTTCTTCTGGTAGGTGTCGTAAATGAGCTGGTTGCGGCGCTCCTCGAAGGCGTCCGGCGGGTCCTCGTCGTTCCACTGCTTCAGGACCGAGAGGCGGCCGTGGAGGGGGACGCTGCCGTTGGTGACGGCGTCGTTGGGCTCGAGGTCGGGCCAGCTGTCGCCGCCCTCGTAGCGGACCGCCATGTAGAGGATCATGCGGGCCACGTCCCCCTTGACGGCGTCGCGGGGCTCGAAGGAGTTGGAGTCGGTGAGGCTGCCGCCGGAGTTGGTGAAGCTGCTGCCGCCGTTGTCGAAGTCCTTGTTGCCGCGGATGCTGTTGACCTGCACGTCCTCGGGGCGCAGGTGGTGCAGGTCCGTGCCGGGGCCGGCCGAGGTGCCGAAGTCGCCGTGGGACTGGGCCCACACGTGCTCGCGGTTCCAGTTGCCGGTGTTGCCGCCGTTCAGGGACTTGCTGCGGGAGATGCCGGAGTAGAGCAGCTTGACGTTGTTGCCGTTGTTCGGGTCCTGGTCGGTCGCCTTCAGCGCTTCCCAGACGGCCGAGTACGAGAGCTTCGTCTGGGGGGTGATGATCGTGTGCAGGGCCGACTTCAGGCTGGTGCCCGTCTTGCCGATCGCGTTCTTGTAGTACGTCGAGTCGTACGCGGTCGTCGTGGCCGCGGCCGAGGACGCGGTCAGGGCCGGAGCGGCCAGGCCGACCAGTACGGCGGCGGTGGTCAGCGCCACGGGCTTCCAGCGGCGTATGCGTGTCGCCAGCATGTGGGGTGTCCCATCTACGCGGGTTGAATGGAGGCGGCACACGGGAGAGTGACATGGACATGTGGCCCTGTCCATGGACGTCACATGTCGATTGGATGACTGGAACGGGCAAATCGCCCCTTGTCTACGCGAGTTGACATGCCGAAACGGCCCCCGGCGGGAAGGCCGGGGGCCGTTGTGCGTGGAATCGGTTCGGCGTCAGCCGACGTCCGACGCGTCCAGGCGGTAGATCGTCGACTGGTTGCTCTGCGAGGAGGAGGACGAGTCGGAGCTGGCGTCGGCGCCGTACTCGCTCTCCTTCACCGCCGTCCCGTTCCTCCGCACCCACTCCGTGACCTCTGAGCTGACGTCGGACCCGCCGCCGGGTCCGCCGCCCATGCCGCTCCCGCCGATCTGGATGTAGTGCAAGTCGCCCTTCTTCACCAGCTCCTTGAGCTTGGACAGGGTCATCGCCTTGTCGCTGCCGGACCAGCCCCACATGGAGATGACGGGCTCGCCGCTGCTGACGATGAGCTGCGCGGCGCTCTGCGAACTCGACACTGCCAGCAGCCACTTGGCGCCGTCCTGGTGCTTCTTGAGGTACGAGACGAGCTCGCTGCTCGCGGCGCCGCTCATGCCGCCGCCGAAGCCGCCACCGTTGCCGCCGCCCACGCCGCTGGGCCGCCCACCGGTGCCACTTGGGCCGCCGGGCAACTCGCCGTTGCCGCCGCCGGGCACCATCTGACCGCCGCCCGGCGTCTCGCCGTTCTGCCCCTGCTGCTGCCCCCGAGGGAAGCCGCCCGCCTGACCGGCCTGCGCACCCCCCGGCATCTCACCGCCGCCGAAGCCGCCCCGGCCGCCACCCCCACCGCCTGGGCCCCCGAAGCCGCTCCCCGTAGAAGGCCCGGCCGTCGGATTCGTACCACCCATGCCGCCCATACCGCCCCCGCCACCCGAACCGGACGGCACCGACCAGGCGTACGCCGCCGGCCCCGCGACCGCCGCGACGATCGCCGCCGCCACCGAAGCCGCCAGCAGCCGCGCCCGATTGCCGGAACGGAAGACGAACAGCCCCACGATCGCCAGCGCCATGACCACCGCGATCGTCGGCCACAGCCAGGTGTTCCAGCCGGAGGCGCGGCGCAGGAGTACGACGGCCCAGAGACCGGTCACGGCCAGCCCCGCAGGCAGTACCCAAGCCCACCGCCCGTCCGTCCGGAACGCGCGCAGCAGCATCACGCCACCCCCACCGCACAGCGCCGCGATACCGGGCGCGAGCGCGGTCGTGTAGTACGGGTGCATCGTGCCCTCGGCCAGGGCGAAGGTCAGGTAGTGCAGGACCGTCCAGCCGCCCCACAGCACCAGAGCGGCGCGTGTCACATCCGTACGCGGCGCTCGGCCGCGCAGCACCAGCCCGCCGACGCACGCGATCGCCGCGAAGGGGATCAGCCAGGAGATCTGGCCGCCGAGGATGTCGTTGAAGAGCCGGCCCAGGCCCGCCGTGCCGGAGAAGCCGCCGCCCCCGCCCCCGCCCCCGCCGTTGCCCTCGCCGCCGAAGATCCGGCCCAGGCCGTTGTAGCCCATGATCAGGTTCCAGGCGGTGCCGTCCGTCGAGCCGCCGATGTACGGCCGCTCGGAGGCGGGCACGAGGGAGACCGCCGCCGCCCACCAGAAGCTGGAGACCGCGAGCGCGACGGCCGCGATCAGCAGGTTCACGATCCGCCTCGCGAGCTTGGGCTTGGCCGCGTACAGGTAGACCGCGAAGACGGCCGGCAGCGCGATGTACCCCTGCAGCATCTTCGTGTTGAACGCCAGCCCGAAGCACACCGCGGAGCCGACCAGCGGCAGCAACCTGCCGTTGTGGACCGCCCGCAGGGCCAGCGCCGCACCGCCGGCCATCAGCAGGACCAGCAGCGTGTCGGGGTTGTTGTCGCGGTTGATGGCGACCGTGATCGGGGTCAGCGTGAGGACCAGCGCGGCGACGGCCGCCGCCGCGTGCCCGAACACCCGCTTCACGGACGCGTGCAGGATCCAGATCGTGCCGAGCGCGGCCACGATCATCGGCGCCATCATCTGCCAGGTGCCGTACCCGAGGATCCGGCACGACAGGCCCATGACCATCAGCGCGAGCGGCGGCTTGTCGACGGTGAGGAAGTTGCCCGCGTCGAGCGAGCCGAAGAACCAAGCCTTCCAGCTCTGCGTGCCGCTCAGCACCGCCGCGCTGTAGAAGCTGTTGAGGCTGGAGGAGGACAGGTTCCAGGAGTAGAGCACCGCCGCCAGGATCAGGATCGCGATCAGCGCGGGGAGGGACCAGCGGGGTGCCTTGTCCGGGGGCACCCCAGGTGGGGCCGCCGACGGCAGGTCCGGGGTCGGGGGCACGGTCGTCTGCGGGTGGGGATCGGTGGCTGATGTCACCCGGGCATTGTGTGCGGTGGGGGTGGGTGCGGGCTGTGCCGGGCCTGGCGCTTTCCTGTGGATTCTCAAAGGAGTCCGCAAAGGAGGTGCTCAGGCGGGGAAGTCGCCGTCCTTGATGGCTGTGACGAAGGCCGACCAGTCGGCGGCGGGGAAGAGCAGTGCGGGGCCCTGCGGGGCCTTGGAGTCGCGGACGGGGACGCCGGAGGGGTGGTTGTCGAGGACTTCGAGGCAACTGCCGCCGTCGGTGTTGCTGTGAGACGACTTCCGCCAGCCGGTCAGCACGGCAGCGTTCGGGATGGTTCGGTCAGTCATGGTGCCCGTACTCCTTCGCAGCGGCCCTGAGCAGGGCCAGTGACTCCTTCAGCGGCAGTGCGTCGCTCAGCGCGAGTTCGTAGCGAGTCTGCAACTCGCGGACCACGGACGGAGAGTCGTGCAGCCTCCCCATCCGCTCGCCCTCACCGTATGCCAGAGGCGGCTGGTCCTCGAACCACATCAGCGTGAGCATGCTCGACATGAGCGGGTGAAGACCCACGTCAAACGGCATCAGATGCACGCGGATCCGTCCGGTCTCGGCGATGCGAACAATGTGCATGATCTGCTCCGCCATGACGTCCGCGCCGCCCACGGGTCGCCGCAGCACCGCTTCGTCCAGCAGCACCCACACCACGGGCGTCACCGGATCTTCGAGGATCTTCGCGCGCTCAAGGCGTGTGACAACGCGCCTGTCACGCTCCTCTTCGCTCACCGGAGGGAACGCCGCGCCCAGGACCGCACGTGCGTACCTTTTCGTCTGGAGGATGCCCGGGAAGTAGGCCGAGGCGTACTCGCGGATCATCACCGCCTGTTGTTCGAGTACGCGCACCGCCTCGAAGTAGTCGGCCGTCGCCACGTCGTCCTGCGGCAGAAAGCTACTCAGCACATTCCCCGTACCCAGCACCCTGTCCAGCCGCCGCGCGTCCTCCTTCGAAGGCACCCGCCGCCCCGCCTCGATATGCGCGATGTGCGAACGCGTCATGATCGCCCGATCGGCCAGCTGTTGCTGTGTCAGTCCCGCCGTCTCACGCTTCTGCCTGAGCCAGTCACCGTACGTGTTGGTCATGGCCAACTCCCTGTGACAAATGCCTGGTCACACCCGACCCTCTGGCGAGCCTAGCCCGACCCGTCTCACTCTGTGAGTGGATCGCTACAGAACGCGAGACCCCCGCGACCGTCCGACCGGTCCGGGGGCGTGGCCATCAACGAACGCGATGGAGCTGACGACATGAGTCACCGTATCGCCCGCCTTCTCGAGCCGCTGCGGCGATTCCTGCGCCGCCCCACTCGCCCCCCGCAGGCGACACGTCCGGTCGCCGTACCCGGGATCGGTATCGGGTCGTGCGGCCTGCCCGCAGCGGTTGTGAAGGTCACCGGGTGATGGGCGGCGTGAACGGTGCCAATGACGTGGGCGGCGCACGACTGCTGCCCTGGGCAGGGTCAGGAGGTAAGCCCTGCTATCTCGTGACCGACGGGACCGGCTACCTCTCCCGCGTCGCCGACAACATCGAGAGCGTGCAGCTCGGGATGGCCGGCGAACTCCTCGACCATGCGGCCGACATGCTCGCCGACCACAAGGCCACCTCCGCACAACTCCGCTTCCTGGCGGCCCGTATGAGCGAGGCGCTGCGCGACGTTCACCGCATCGCGGAGAGCCGGGGCGCGCGACTTGCCGCACTCGCCCACGACAGCTCTGAAGGGGCATAGCGCGCTGCCGAGCCGGGGGGTATCCGCACAGCGCCGTACGCACCCATCGGCGCGTGGGGTCGGCGGGACATTGGCCGATGGCGTTCATCTACCCATGGCAACCCTTGAGGCCCGTAGGGACGCTGTGCCGACGCCACATCACTCTTTCTCGTTACGCTTTCCGCTTCGGAATTGATCCCTGACGGCACGGAAACCATCTCGGACATTGATGTACTCCAGGAATCCGGCTACTGCCCTCCCTGTAACTTTCAGGGCCCGAGAGAGAAGTCCTGTGCCGTCGTCCATGGTGCCTCGTCGCCAATCTGGTGAACCGCCCTGGATCGAACGGAGGATCGATTCTAGCGGTGCATCGCCGACTTCGAGGGCCGCTGTCCGGTCTCAGATGATCTGGACTGTGGGCAGAGCCGCGACCCGCGGCGACCAGATCGCTTGAGACGCCTGGTCGCCGAAAATCTCAGTGGGTCCGGTCCCGGGCGCTTGGATGCCGGTTGCTGTCTCACTGGATATGGTCCGACCCCGCGTGGCGAACTGACACGTCTCGGTAGGATCTCTTGATCATGGACGTGATCACGGGAAACGAGATGGTCGCCATCCCGCCGGGGCAGGTAACTCTGTCGGACCGGCGGACGCAGCGCAGTTGGTCGGTCGAGCTTGCGCCCTACCAGCTCGCGGCATTCCCGGTCACCCAGGGGTTGTATGCACAAATCACCGGCCAGCGGCCGAGCACCGCCCACGGGGACCAGTTGCCCGTCGAGTGCGTTTCCTGGTGGGACGCGGCACGGTTCTGCAATGCCCTGTCCCTGCGCGACGGGTTCACGCCCGCCTACCACCTCCCTGCCGACAGCGAAGGCATCCAGTGGGACGCATCCGCCGAGGGGTACCGGCTGCCGACCGAAGCCGAGTGGGAGCACGCCTGCCGCGCCGGTACCACCGGGCCGCAGTACGCGCCGCTCGACGAGATCGCCTGGTACCGCGGCAACTCGCATGAGCGCATCCACGCCGTGGGCGGCAAACGCCCCAACCCGTGGGGTCTTTACGACATGCTTGGCAACGTCTGGGACTGGTGCTGGGACGTCTACGACGCCGAGGTCTACGGCACCTACCGGGTGCTCCGCGGCGGTGGCTGGTTCGATGAGCACTGGAGTTGCCGGGCCTCTGCGCGGCGCCGCAGCCACCCGACATTCCAGGTCGACGACGTAGGGTTCCGCATCGCGCGCTCCAACGTGTGAGGACCGGTTTCTGCGCGTCGTCGAACGTGACGTCCGCCGCCTTCGCCTGGACTGCCGGACTCCGGGCAACTGCACGAGACCACCACCCCGGGGCACGACGCGATCCGCGCGGGGGCCCGGACGCTCACTCGGTGATTGGCAGATCTGTTCCACCGGCACGGCCACCTCACGTGGGGGTTTCCTTCGGGGGGTGGAACAGATCTGCCAATCACCCCGATCCCTGGGACTATTGGGGCGGGATGTCAGGCAGCGCAACGGGACGGAGCAGCCCACCGGCGAGGTCTGCCGCGGCACGCGAAGTCCTCGCGCGGTGGAGATACGGGGCCGCCTCGACATCGCCTCCGGCCAAACATTGACCAATCGGTTTCCGCACCAGCGTGCGACCAGGGAAGGCGCGTATGACGTCGATGACGACTGCGACACGGGGAACGCCGGTCAACTCTGGGTGGATCATCCGAAGGCCCCATTGATGTGGGTGTCTGTTCCCCCACAGGGACACCCCTTCTGTGAAAAGGCCAAGGAGAAGTAACGGCACGTACAACCTTTCCCCTGGGCGTGTGAGTCAACTGGAGCATGACTCCAGCGATATCCCGCACGAGAGCGATATCCCGCCGTACGAGACTCCTGGCGGCCGGCACGGCTGTCGGCGCGCTCATACCCGTCCTGGCCGCCGCCGCGCCCGCCGCCGCGGCCACGCCGGCCGTCAGCTGCACGTCCGCCAAGGCGGGCCTCGCCGCCAAGCTGAAGAAGGACATCACGGCCGCCCTCGTGAACCGCAGGGGCACGATCGCCGTCGGCGTCTACGACCGCTCCACCAAGACCACTTGCACCCTCCGCCCCTCAACGGCCTTCGACTCGGCCAGCGTTGTGAAGGTCACCGTCCTCGCCACGCTGCTGTGGGACGCCAAGAAGCACAACCGGTACCTCACCGACCGCGAGGCCTCCCTCGCCAAGGCCATGATCACCAAGTCGGACAACGCCGCGACCAGCACGCTCTGGAAGCAGCTGGGCATGACGAAGATCAAGGGCTTCCTCGCCGCCGCCGGCATGACGCAGACCAAGCCGGGCGCGAACGGCTACTGGGGCCTGACCCAGATCACCGTCACCGACGAGCAGAAGCTGCTCAAGCTCGTCACCGCGAAGAACACCGTCCTGAGCGACAACTCCCGCGCCTACATCCGCAAGCTGATGGGTCAGGTCGTCTCCTCGCAGCGCTGGGGAACGCCGTACGGAGTGCCGTCCGGCGTCTCCGTGGCCGTCAAGAACGGCTGGCTGCAGCGGGCCACGAACGGCTGGCGGGTGCACAGCGTCGGCGCGTTCAAGGGGGGCGGCCACGACTACATGATCAGCGTCCTCACGCACGGCAACAGCACCATGAACTACGGCATCACGACCATCCAGGGCGTGGCCAAGGTCGTGCACAGGGATCTGGCCGCGAGCTGACCCCCTCGAACCCCGGACCCCTCGCCCCCTCGACCCTTCATGAGCCGGTCTCCCGTCCGTCACCGACCCGCCCTACGGTGACGCCATGCGCCTGAGAACCGTACTCGCGACCACCACCGCGGCCCTGGCGGCGGCCACCTGTCTGTCCGCCGCCACCCCCGCCACCGCACAGGAAGACCACGCCTGCTCGCCCGCAGTCTCCATCGACCGCTTCTCCGACGCGCTCGACAAGACGACGTACGACGGCACCTTCGTCGGCAACTTCTCCGCGCTCGCGATGGACAAGGACGGCTCCCTGGCGGCCCTGTCCGACCGCTCCTCGCTCTTCGCGCTGGACCCGAAGACCCTCCGGCCCCGGGACGTGGCCCCGCTCGCCGACGAGACGGGCGCCGCGCTCGACTCCGAGGGATTGGTGATCGACCGTGACGGCACGCGGCTGATCACCTCCGAGACCGAGCCGTCGGTACGCCGCTACAGCCCCCAGGGCAAGATCCTCGACCGTCTCCCGGTCCCGCCCTCCCTCCAGGTCGCCCCGGCCGGCCGTGCCGTCTCCAACGGCACCTTCGAGGGGCTGACCATGCTCCCCGGCGGCCGCACCCTGCTCGCGTCGATGGAGTACGCCCTCTCCGGCGACAGCCCGGGCATCGTCCGCTTCCAGACCTGGGAGCGGCACCGCAAGGGCTTCGAGCTCGGTGCCCAGTACGCCTACCGCACGGACACCGGCCTCGGCGTCCCCGAGGTCCAGGCCACCCCCGACGGCCGCCTCCTGGTCCTGGAGCGCGGCTTCACCTCCGGCGTCGGCAACACCGTCCGCCTCTACCTGGCCGACCCGCGCCGCGCGACGGACACCAGCGGCATCGAGAACCTGACGGGCCAGGACGGCGTACGGCTGATCAAGAAGACGCTCCTCGCGGACGTCGCCGCCTGCCCGACCCTGGGCGCCACGGCGAAGCAGCCCCAGCCGAACCCGCTGCTGGACAACATCGAGGGCATGGTGATCACGGGCTGGAGCAAGGGCCGCCTGAAGGTACTCCTGGTCAGCGACGACAACCAGAACGCGGTACAAACCACCCGGTTCTACTACCTCCGGGTCCGTCTCTGAGCCCTGCCGCCCTCCGACCTTGGTCGTAGGACTGCTACGGGACTGCTGCGGAGGGATGAAATCCGCTCATTTTCGCGTTGGTGCCTTCCGGAAGATCAGGTCGAACGGAAGGCACCCGCGTGGCAGCGCAACAGGGGGAGACACAAGGCTGGGCGCGCAGGCTGGCCGGTTACGCGTGGCGCCACCCCAAGGACGTCGCCCTGGCCCTCGGCTCCTCCCTCGGCGGCATGGCCGTCATGGCGCTGGTCCCGCTGATCACCAAGGTGATCATCGACGACGTGATCGGTGATCACAGCCGGGACATGGCTCCCTGGGCGGGCGCCCTGATCGGCGCGGCCCTCGTCGTCTACGTCCTCACCTACATCCGCCGCTACTACGGCGGCCGTCTCGCCCTCGACGTCCAGCACGACCTGCGCACCGAGATGTTCGGGACGATCACCCGCCTCGACGGCCGCCGCCAGGACGAGCTGTCCACCGGGCAGGTCGTCGGGCGTGCCACCAGCGACCTCCAGCTGATCCAGGGCCTGCTCTTCATGCTCCCGATGACCATCGGGAACTTCATGCTCTTCCTGATCTCCCTGGTGATCATGGCGTGGCTGTCCGTGCCGCTCACGCTGGTCGCCCTGGCCGTCGCCCCCGCCATCTGGTGGATCGCCAAGCGCTCCCGCACCAAGCTCCACCCCGCCACCTGGTACGCCCAGGCCCAGGCCGCCGCTGTCGCGGGCGTGGTCGACGGCGCCGTCAGCGGCGTACGCGTGGTGAAGGGCTTCGGGCAGGAGGAGCAGGAGACCGGCAAGCTCCGGGAGGTCGGCCGCCGGCTCTTCGCGGGCCGCCTGCGCACCATCCGCTTCAACTCCAGGTACACCCCCGCCCTCCAGTCCGTCCCCGCCCTCGGCCAGGTCGCGATGCTGGCGCTCGGCGGCTGGCTCGCGGTGCGCGGGCACATCACGCTGGGCACGTTCGTCGCCTTCTCCACCTACCTCGCCCAGCTCGTCGGCCCGGTCCGCATGCTCGCCATGGTCCTGACCGTCGGCCAGCAGGCCCGGGCGGGCACCGAGCGCGTCCTGGAGCTGATCGACACCGAGCCGGGGATGCGGGACGGCACCAAGAAGCTCCCGGCCGACGCCCCGGCGACCGTCGAGTTCGACGACGTCACCTTCGGCTACGACAACGAGCGCCCGGTACTCGACGGCCTCACCTTCGAGATCCGCCCCGGCGAGACCCTCGCCGTCGTCGGCTCCTCCGGCTCCGGCAAGTCCACGGTCTCCCTCCTCCTGCCGCGCTTCTACGACGTGACGCGCGGCGCCGTCCTCATCGGCGGCCACGACGTCCGCGAGCTCACCCTGGAGTCGCTCAGGGCCGCGATCGGCCTGGTCCCCGAGGACTCCTTCCTCTTCTCGGACACCGTCCGCAACAACATCGCGTACGGCCGCCCGGACGCGACCCGGGAGGAGATCGAAAAGGCCGCCCGTGCCGCCCAGGCGGACCGGTTCATCAGGGAGCTCCCCGACGGCTACGACACCACGGTCGGCGAGCACGGCCTCACCCTCTCCGGCGGCCAGCGCCAGCGCGTCGCACTCGCCCGCGCGATCCTCACCGACCCCCGCCTGCTGGTCCTCGACGACGCCACCTCCGCCGTGGACGCCCGGGTCGAGCACGAGATCCACGAGGCGCTGAAGCACGTCATGGAGGGCCGGACCACCCTCCTCATCGCCCACCGCCGCTCCACCCTCAACCTCGCCGACCGCATCGCCGTCCTCGACGGCGGCCGGCTCGCCGACCTCGGCACCCACGAGGAACTCCAGCAGCGGTCCGCCCTCTACCGCCGCCTCCTCACCGACCCCGACGAACTGGGCGGCGTCTCACCCGGCCACGCCCAGCCCACCTGTCCCCAGGAGGACACCTCGGTACGGGACGAGCTGGACGCCGAGTTCGACGCCGAGCGCGGCATCACGCCCAGGCTCTGGGCGGGGGAGCGCGAGCGACGGGACCTCGCGATGGACGAGAGCCCGGCCACCCCGGAACTCCTCGCCCAGGTCGACGCGCTGCCCCCGGCGACCGACACCCCGGACATCGACGAGGCCCGCGCGGTCACACCGGAGGAGTCCTACGGGCTACGACGGCTCCTGCGCGGCTTCGGCCTCCCGCTCCTCGTCAGCCTGGGCCTGGTCGCCGTGGACGCCGGAATGGGCCTCCTCCTCCCGGTGATGATCCGGCACGGCATCGACGAGGGCGTCACGCAGGTGGCGTTGGGCGCCGTCTGGGCGGCCTCCCTCCTCGCCCTGCTCTTCGTCCTCGTCCAGTGGGCGGCGCAGACCGGTGAGATCCGGATGACCGGGCGCACCGGCGAACGGGTCCTGTACTCCCTCCGCCTGAAGATCTTCGCCCAGCTCCAGCGGCTCGGGCTCGACTACTACGAGCGGGAGTTGACCGGCCGGATCATGACGAGGATGACGACGGACGTCGACGCGCTGTCGACGTTCCTCCAGACGGGCCTGGTCACGGCCTTCGTCTCGGTCGTCACCTTCTTCGGCATCATGGTCGCCCTGCTGGTGATCGACGTACAGCTCGCGCTCGTCGTCTTCGCGACCCTGCCTCCGCTGATCATCGCCACGTTCTTCTTCCGCCGGGCGAGCGTGAAGGCGTACGAACTGGCCCGTGAGCGGGTGTCGGTGGTCAACGCCGACCTCCAGGAGTCGGTGTCCGGGCTGCGGATCGTGCAGGCCTTCCGGCGCGAGCGGGACGGCGGGGCGCGGTTCGCGGAGCGCAGCGACAGCTACCGCAAGGCCCGTATCCGCGGTCAGTGGCTGATCTCGATCTACTTCCCCTTCGTGCAGTTCCTGTCGTCGGTCGCCGCGGCGGCGGTGCTGATCGTGGGCGGTGCCCGGGTCGACGACGCCACGCTGACGACCGGCGCCCTGGTGGCGTACCTGCTCTACATCGACCTGTTCTTCGCCCCCGTCCAGCAGCTGTCCCAGGTCTTCGACGGCTACCAGCAGGCGACCGTCTCGCTGGGCCGCATCCAGGAGCTCCTCCGGGAGCCGACGTCGACCAAGGACGCGGACGAGCCGCTCGAGGTCCGGTCCCTGCGGGGCGAGATCGCCTTCGAGGACGTGCGCTTCAGGTACGGCGAGGAGGAAGAGGCCCTGACCGGCATCGACCTGCGCGTTCCCGCCGGGCAGACGGTCGCCTTCGTCGGCGAGACGGGCGCGGGCAAGTCGACCCTGGTCAAACTGGTGGCCCGCTTCTACGACCCGACGGGCGGCCGGGTCACGGTCGACGGCACGGATCTGCGGGCCCTCGACATCACGTCGTACCGCCACCGCCTGGGCGTCGTCCCGCAGGAGGCGTACCTCTTCCAGGGCACCGTCCGCGACGCCATCGCCTACGGCCGCCCGGACGCCACGGACGCCGAGGTGGAGGCGGCGGCCCGCGCGGTCGGCGCGCACGAGATGATCGCCACGCTGGAGGGCGGCTACCTCCACGAGGTCGCCGAACGCGGCCGCAACCTCTCCGCCGGCCAGCGCCAGCTGATCGCGCTGGCCCGCGCCGAACTGGTCGACCCGGACGTCCTCCTCCTCGACGAGGCGACGGCGGCCCTGGACCTGGCCACGGAAGCCCAGGTCAACCAGGCGACGGACCGCCTGGCAGGCCGCCGTACGACACTCGTGGTCGCCCACCGCCTGACCACGGCCGCCCGCGCGGACCGGGTGGTGGTCATGGACCACGGGCGGGTCGTCGAGGACGGGACGCACGACGAGTTGCTGGCGCGGGGTGGGCGGTATGCGGAGTTGTGGCGGACGTTCGTAGGAGAGGCCGAGGCCGCTGCGGCGTGACTCTGGGTGACTCGCGTGCCGGACGGAGTCCGGCCAGTCGCTCGAAGCTGGGAGGCTCGTCAGGGTCGAGCAGTGCGAGGGCGACCGAGGGAGGTTCTGCCGACGGGCGGGTCGTCGAGGACGGGACGCACGTTGAGTTGCTGGCGCGGGGGCGGGCGGTAGGCCGAGCTGTGGCGGACGTTCGTCGGGGCGCCCGAGCCGGAGGAGCCGGTCGGCGCGTCTCAGTGACGGTCGCGCAACCATCCGACATACGTCATGCGTCCGTACACCCGTACGCACATCGTCGCGGTACGGGAGGACGGCAGTGGGCAGTGGTGCGATACGGCGGCGCCTCGCGCTCGGCATGGCCGTGCTGACCACGTCGGGACTGCTCGCCGTCGCCGCGCCGACCGACGCGCAGGCCGCCACGGCGTCCTGCGCCGGACGCAAGGTCAAGACGCTCTCGTTCTCCACCGGCTCCGTGCAGATCTACAAGCGCCGCGGCTACGTCTGCGCGATCACCCTCCCCAAGAGGCCCGGCACCAAGCGGCACATGAGGGTCAGCGTCAAGGTGTGGGCCTTCCGCCCGGTCGTCGACCAAGGGCGGTACGCGTACCGCGCCGGACCGGTGACCGTGCACGCCGGCCACCGGCGCGTGTGGGTGGAGGGCGCGGTGGGCCGGGCATCGGTCGACTCCGGGCGCTGGATCCGCTACTGAACCACAGGCCCTGAAACACAGGCCCTGAGTCACAGGACATCTACAGGGTTTTCCCCATTATGCGTCATGTCCCCTGGTGCTGAAGGGACTTGCTCCGCTAGCTTCCGGCGCACATCTGTACTGACAGGGGAGGGTGCATGCGCAAGGCGCTCAGATGGCTGCTGGCGCTCACAGTGCTCATAGGCACGTTGAGCACGGCGGGCGCGGCCACCGCCGCCGAGCCGGAGGCCACAGGCACCACTGGCACAACCGCGACCACGGACATCAAGGATCGGCTGCTCTCCATACCGGGGATGAGCCTGATCGAGGAGAAGCCCTACACCGGGTACCGCTTCTTCGTCCTCAACTACACACAGCCGGTCGACCACCGGCACCCGTCCAAGGGCACGTTCCAGCAGCGGATCACCCTGCTGCACAAGGATGTCAGCCGCCCGACGGTCTTCTTCACCAGCGGCTACAACGTCTCCACCACGCCCCGCCGCAGCGAGCCGACCCAGATCGTGGACGGCAACCAGGTCTCCATGGAGTACCGCTTCTTCACCCCGTCCCGGCCCGACCCGGCAAACTGGACCAAGCTGGACATCTGGCAGGCGGCCAGCGACCAGCACCGCATCTTCAAGGCCCTGAAGCCCATTTACGCCAAGAAGTGGCTCTCCACGGGCGGCTCCAAGGGCGGCATGACGGCCACCTACTACGAGCGCTTCTACCCGCGTGACATGGACGGCGTCGTCGCCTACGTCGCCCCCAACGACGTGGTGAACAAGGAGGACTCCGCCTACGACCGCTTCTTCGCCACCGTCGGCACCAAGGAGTGCCGCGACCGGCTGAACGGCGTGCAGCGGGAGGCGCTGGTGCGCCGGGAGCCGCTGGAGAAGATGTACGCGGCGTACGCGGCGGAGAACGAGTACACCTTCGACACGGTCGGCAGCCTGGACAAGGCGTACGAGGCCACGGTGCTGGACTACGTCTGGGGCTTCTGGCAGTACAGCCTGCTCTCCGACTGCGCCTCGATCCCGGCCGACGCGAAGAACGCGACCGACCAGGAGATCTGGGACTCCATCGACACCATCGCCGGGTTCTCCTTCTACACCGACCAGGGCCTGTCGCCGTACACGCCGTACTACTACCAGGCGGGCACGCAGCTCGGCGCGCCGACGATCCAGTTCCCGCACATCGAGAAGAAGTACATCCGCTACGGCTACCTGCCGCCGCGTTACTTCGTCCCGCGCTCGATCCCGATGAAGTTCCAGCCGTTCGCGATGCGTGACGTGGACACCTGGGTGCGGCACAACGCCCGGCAGATGCTCTTCGTCTACGGCGAGAACGACCCGTGGGGCGCGGAGCCCTTCCGCCTCGGCAAGGGCGCGAAGGACTCGTACGTCTTCACCGCCCCCGGCCTGAACCACGGCGCGAACGTGGCCGGTCTGGTGCCGGATCAGAAGGCGCTCGCCACGGCCAGGATCCTGGACTGGGCGGGCGTGGCCTCGTCCGCCGTCCAGGCCGACCCGTCGGCGGCCAAGCCGCTGGCGAAGTTCGACACGAAGCTGGACAAGCGGAACGTGGAGCGCGAGATGACTCTGCGGCCGTAACTCTCCCGCTGTGCCCGGCCGTTGGTCACACCGGCCGGGCACAGCCCACCGGCTGCTCGCCGCCGAGCTGGACGTACAGGGCGGTCGACAGCGGGCACTGGGCGCGCTTGCCGACCGCCTTCGTCACCTTGTACTCCGGCTTCTTCCCGCCCTTGCCGTCGCACGCCGTCTCCCGGACCTTGCCCTCGCCCAGGTCGTAGACGCAGTCGCCGACGATGGTGCGCGGCCCGCCCCCGCCGCCCGGATCGCCCGGATGCGGCGGCTGCAGATTGCGCATGCAGGCATAGCCCTGCGCCACCGCCCCGTCGCCGTCCTCGTCCGAGGCCGGGCTCTGCGCGCTGATGTGCAGCACGAAGTCCGTGGTCGCCGGACACGGCGGCCCGTCGCCCGTCGTGCCGTCGCGCCGCGCCACGACCCGCGCCGCCGCCCGCTCACTCGTGCACGCGACCTCGGTGAAGCTGGTCGTACCGAAGGAGCTGCACTCGTCGACCGCGAGGAACACCGCGCCGTACCCGGAGGTCCGCGTCGGCGACGGCGTCACCGCACCACCCAGCCGACCGTCCTCCCCGCCACCGCCCGTCCCGGACGTCGCCCCCGAACATCCCGTGAGCAGGGCGGCGAGCAGCGCCAGCAGTGCGCACACCACCCCCACGGAGCCTCTCTCGCGCATCGCCATCCCCCCGGTACCGGCGTCCAGCGTGACCCGCCGTGGCGGGCGCACGCCAGACATCCGGGGGGCTTTGCGCCTTTTGGGGGTGGTGCGACGGTTGTGTGGCGTACGTCTAGTACGACAGCCCGTAGCCGACCGGATACAGCACCCGCGTGGGCTCGTCCGCCCGCGGCACCGGAACCGGCAGCTTCCCGCGCGGCTCGACCCGCCCCGCGATCACCCGTGCGGCGGCGCGCAGTTCGACGTCGGTCCAGGAGTACGCCGCCAAGCAGGCCGGTACGGAGGGCAGTTGGGCCACGTCGTACGGATTGCGGATCGCGACCGCCACGACCGGCTTCCCGGTGGCCACCACCTGCTCGACGAGGCTCTTCTGGGCGCTGGTCGCCGTCACGTTGTAGGTCCCGACCACCACCGCGTCCACACCCCGCGCCGCCGCGACGGCCTTGGCGACGGTGGTGGCGGAGGGCGCGGTGCCGGTGGACAGGGCGGTGGCCGTGAAGCCGAGCTCGGTGAGGGCGGCGGCGAGCACGCCGGTGGGCGGGCCGGTCGTCCCGGAGGGCGAGGCGGGGTCGGCGCCGACGACGAGGAGCTTGGGGTGCTCGCGGCGGGACAGGGGCAGCAGTCGCCGCCGGTTGACCAGCAGCGTCGTCGTCCGCTCGGCGATCCGGTCGGCGGCCGCCAGGTGTGCGGCGGTGCCGACTGTCCGGCTGACGCCGGCCTGGCTGACGTACGGGGACTCGAACAGCCGCAGTTTCGCCTTGAGCCGCAGAATCCGCAGGATGGACGCGTCGAGCCGCTCCTCGGTCAGCTCCCCGTCCTGTACGGCCTTCAGGACGGCGTTCCAGGCGACGGCCAGGGAGGGCGGGTTGAGGAGCTGGTCCACGCCGGCCTTGAGCGCGAGCACGGGGACGCGGTCGTCGCCGTACTTGGTCCGCACGCCCTCCATGCCGAGCGAGTCGGTCACCACGACCCCGTCGTAACCGAGCTCCTCGCGCAGGATGCCGGTGAGGATCGGGCGGGAGAGGGTGGCCGGGTCGCCGGAGGCGTCGAGGGCCGGGAACTGGATGTGCGCGGTCATGATCGAGTCGATGCCGGCACGGATGGCGGCCCGGAAGGGCGGCGCGTCGAGTTCGTCCCACTGCGCACGCGTGTGGGTGATGACCGGGAAGCCGTAGTGGCTGTCGACGGCGGTGTCGCCGTGCCCCGGGAAGTGCTTGGCGGTCGCGGCGACGGACGAGCGCTGGTACCCGGTGACTTCGGCGGCGACCAGGCCGGCCACGGCGTCCGGTCCGGAGCCGAAGGAGCGTACGCCGATGACCGGATTGGCCGGGTTGACGTTCACGTCGGCGACGGGGGAGTAGTTCTGCCGGACGCCGATCGCGCGCAGCTCCGCGCCGGCGATACGGCCGAGGGTGCGGGCGTCGGCGCGGGAGCCGCCGGCGCCGATGGCCATGGCACCGGGGAAGAGGGTGGCGGGCTCGCCGACGCGGCAGACGATGCCGTGCTCCTGGTCGGTGGAGATGAGCACGGGCAGGCCTCGGGGCTGGGTGAGGGAGGCCTGCTGGATGCCGTTCGACAGGTCGGCGATCTGGTGCGGAGAGCGGGTGTTGTGCGCCCAGGAGAAGTAGATGATCCCGCCGACCCGGTACCGGGCGACCAGCTCGGCGGCCGTGCGGACGCCGAGCTCCTTGAGGTTGGCGTCGATGTCGGCCTGGTCGGGGGCGGTGGCGGAGTGGCCGTACACCCGCGTCACGAAGAGCTGGCCGACCTTGTCGGGGAGGGGCATGCGGGAGATCAGGGCGCGGAGTTGCGTGTCGTTCTCGTCGCTCTTGTCGTCGGGGGTGCCCGCGTAGGCGTGGCTGCCGATCGTCAGGGCCGTGGTGATGCCTGCGGTACCGGCGAGAAAGGTGCGTCTGGAGGGCATGTGCGCTCCTTCCGGAATCCATTGAAGGAAACTTCCGAGGAGCCAGCAGTATCCGGGAAGTTTCCGCCAGTCAAGGGAGCGCACAGTAACGCGGGAAGGGGCCCGGAACCGGAAGGCGGGGCTCTCGGTGCTCTCGGGGAGGGGCCGCCATCGGCGCTGTTGGAGGGGGGCGCGCCGATGGCGGCATGCTGCCGGCCGCGGCGCGGCGGAGAGGGTTGGTCAGCGATCGCAGCCAGCAGCGAGGGCCGACACCGCACCACGGTGACTCTCCGGCAGCTCGCGGGTTGGACGAGCGGGAGCGGGGCGGGGTTCCCGGCTCCGTCCGGATTTACCGAAGTTGGTGAGGGCGGGGGTGGTGGGTTCAGAGGGTGGTGGGTTCAGGGAGTGGCGGGTGCAGGGGGCGGGTCGATTCAGCGGGGTGGTGGGGGCGCTGCGCGGGACCGGGTCCATCTCGTGGACTTCCCGCCGCGGGAGGTGGCCGGCGGGCGATCATGAGGGGCATGCCCGTAGTCGTCATCCCCGGTTCCAAGTCCATCACCGCCCGCGCCCTCTTCCTGGCGGCCGCGGCCGACGGTGTCACCACCCTCGTACGCCCCCTCCGCTCGGACGACACGGAGGGCTTCGCCGAGGGGCTGGTACGGCTGGGCTACCGGGTCGGACGAGCCCCGGAGGCCTGGCAGGTCGACGGCCGCCCGCGGGGCCCCGCGGCCCCGGAGGCGGACGTGTACTGCCGGGACGGCGCGACGACGTCCCGCTTCCTGCCGACCCTCGCGGCGACCGGCCACGGCACCTACCGCTTCGACGCCTCGCCCCAGATGCGGCGACGCCCCCTGGGCCCGCTGTGCAGGGCCCTGCGCGACCTCGGCGTGGACCTGCGGCACGAGGAGGCGGAGGGACACCATCCGCTGACGGTGCGGGCGGCCGGCGTGGAGGGCGGCGAGGTGACGCTCGACGCGGGCCAGTCCTCGCAGTACCTGACGGCGTTGCTGCTGCTGGGCCCGCTGACGCGGAAGGGACTGCGGATCGTGGTGACCGACCTCGTCTCCGCGCCGTACGTCGAGATCACGATCGCGATGATGCGGGCGTTCGGGGTCGAGGTGGGCCGGGAGGGAGACGTGTTCGTCGTCCCGCCGGGCGGCTACCGGGCGACGACGTACGCGATCGAGCCGGACGCGTCCACGGCCAGTTACTTCTTCGCCGCGGCGGCCGTGACGGGCGGAGAGGTGACGGTTCCGGGACTGGGCTCGGGGGCCCTCCAGGGCGACCTGGGCTTCGTGGACGTACTGCGGCGGATGGGGGCGGAGGTGTCCGTCGGCCCGGAGAGCACGACGGTCCGGGGCACGGGCGAACTGCGCGGCCTCACGGTCAACATGCGGGACATCTCCGACACCATGCCGACACTGGCGGCGATCGCACCCTTCGCGTCCGGCCCGGTACGGATCGAGGACGTGGCGAACACGCGGGTGAAGGAGTGCGACCGCCTGGAGGCGTGCGCGGAGAACCTGCGGCGGCTCGGGGTGGAGGTGGCGACGGGCCCGGACTGGATCGAGATCCACCCGGGGACGGTCGCGGAAGGGACCGCCTCGGAGCGGGCGGTCTCGAAGGGGGCGGAGATCAAGACGTACGGCGACCATCGCATCGTGATGTCCTTCGCTGTCACCGGCCTGCGGGTACCGGGTATTTCGTTCGACGACCCCGGCTGCGTACGGAAGACTTTCCCGGGTTTCCACGAGGAGTTCGGGGCGCTGCGCGCACGACGGTGAGGGACGGCGAGGGTGAGCTTCAGGCTGGAGGGGCCGGTTCTGGAGGGCGCGTTGGTGCGCCTGGAGCCGCTGGAGCACCGGCACGCCGCTGAGCTGGCGGTCGCGGCGGAGGAGGACCGGGGGACGTACGCGTACACGTGGGTGCCCAGGGCCGACGAGGTGGGGTCGTACGTGGACCAGCAGCTGGCCCGTGCGGCGACGGGACGGCTGGCGCCGTACGCGCAGGTGTCGGTCGCCACGGGGCGGGCGGTGGGCGCCACGTCGTACTGGGAGCCGCGTTCCTGGCTGACGGACGATCAACTCGACGCGGTCGAGGTCGGATTCACCTGGCTCGCCCGGTCGGCCCAGGGGACGGGAATCAACGCCGAGGCCAAGCTCCTCCTCTTCCGGCACGCCTTCGAGGAGTGGGGCGTGTCCCGGGTCGACCTGAAGACGGACGCCCGCAACGAGCGCTCGCGCGCCGCGATCCAGAGCGTGGGGGCCCGCTTCGAGGGCGTGCTGCGCAACTGGTCCCGCTCCTGGGCACCGGGCGAGGCCGGCCGACTACGCGACTCCGCGATCTTCTCGCTCACGGCGGCGGAGTGGCCGGCCCGCAAGGCGCGCCTGGAGCAGCGGGTGGCGAGCTTCCTGTCGCGGGCGTAGGTGTGCGGGGGGAATTGGCAGAACTGTTCCACCTCGCGAGGGGAAAACCCCAGGTCACGTGGTGGTGCCGGTGGAACAGATCTGCCAATCGCCGGTGCTGCTCAGGCGGTCACGCTGAGTCGTTGAGGAGGCGGGACAGGTGGTCGTGGCCTGCGGCCAGTAGGTCGGGCAGCGGGGTGGCCGCCTCGTACCAGCGCTTCTCGTACTCCCAGCACAGCCAGCCGTCCCACTGGTGGCGGGAGAGGACGTCCACGCACTCGGTGAGCGGCAGGACGCCGGTGCCCAGCGGGAGCGGGGTCGTGTCGTCGGCCGAGGCGATGTCCTTGACCTGGACGTATCCGAGGTACGGCGAGAGCGCCGCGTACGTCTCCGAGGGCTGCTCGCCGCCCAGCCAGGTGTGCATGATGTCCCAGAGCGAGCCGACGTGGCGGTGGCCGACCAGTCCGAGGATCCGGATCGCGTCGGCGCCGGTGCGGTGCGAGTCGTGGGTTTCGAGGAGTATGCGTACGCCGAGGTCGGCGGCGTACTCCGCGGCCGTGCCGAGCCTCCGGGCGGCCGTGGCGTCGGCCTCCTCCCGGCTCTGTTCGGCTGCGGCGCCGGGGAATACCCGGACGAACGGGGCGCCGAGGTCGCGGGCGAGTTCGAGCAGGCGGTGGATCTCCTCGATGACGGGCTCGTCGTCGCCCGGCGCGGCCACGCGCGCGTACCCCGCGAGGCCGAGGAGCTCCACTCCCGCTGCCTTGAATGCGGCCGCCGTATCGGTACGTCCGGTCAGGTCGAGGCCGGTGTGCACCGGCTCCTCCGGATGCGCGCGCAGTTCGACGCCGTGGTAGCCGTGGGTGGTCGCGAGCCGCAGCACTTCCGGGAGGGGGAGGCCGGGGACGCCGAGGGTGGAGAACGCCAGTTTCATGGTCCCTACTGTCACTCGCCGGTGTGCTCGGGTCCAGACGGGGGCCGCCTCGTGTCGGTCCCGACCCTCGCTCGCCCCCGCCGCGCGGGCCCGGACGGGGCGGCTCGCCGGTCACTCTTCCGCGCCGTGCAGCTCCAGACGCCAGTCCTGGCCGGTGAGGTCCTTGCCGAAGGAGCGGTGGGGTTTCTCGGCGACGAGGACGAAGCCGTGGCGCTGGTAGATGCGGCGGGCGGACGTGAGGACGTCGTTGGTCCACAGGACGAGATCGCGGTAGCCGACCCCGCGGGCGAAGTCGATGACGGCCCGGACGAGCCGGTCGCCGATGCCGAGGCCGCGGGCGTCCGGTTCGACGAGCAGGAGCCGCAGGCGGGCGGTGGCGGGCGCCTCGTCCCGTACGCACATCACGCACCCCACCGGACGCCCGTCCAGCTCGGCGATCCACACCCTCTCCAGATGCGGATCGTGATCCTCGGCGAAGTCGGCGACGATCCTCGCGACCAGCCCCTCGTAGTCGGTGTTCCAGCCGTACTCGGCGGCGTACAGGGCGGCGTTGCGCTGCACGATCCAGCCGAGGTCGCCCGGGCCCGGTTCGCGCAGGACGGCGTCCTCGCGGCGTGGGCGGCCGTCGGAGAGGATCTCGCGGACGGTCCGCATCGCCTCGGACAGGCGGGGGCGGTCGGCGGACGGGACGGTGGCGAGCAGCGCGCCGACGCTCTCGTTCGCGCGCTCGGCCAGCAGGTCGGCGGTCTCGCGCCCGCGCGCGGTGAGCGTGATGCGGCGACGGCGGGGGTCGCGCAGGGACGGGGCGCGCTCGACGAGCCCGTCCTGCTCGAACTTGTTCAGGATGCGGCTCAGGTACCCGGCGTCCAGGGAGAGCTCGGTGCGCAGATCGGCCGCGTCCGTGCGCGGGGAGTGCGCGAGCTCGTACAGGACGCGGGACTCGGTGAGGGTGTAGGGGGCGTAGAGGTGGCGGCTGTAGTCGAGGGCGCCGATGACGTTCGTATAGAAACGGTTGAAGGCACGGATGTCCTGGACGCTCATGATCGTCGACCCCAGTGGTAGTCCTGGCTACGTTTCCGGATGGTTGACTCAGTCAGAGATACCGTTGGGTCGAGCGTAGGACGAGGGGCGCCGTGCGTCCATGGTTTTACGGTTTTACGGCGCCCGGTGCCCCGCCGTCGCTCTCCGTGCCGGGGGGGGCTGGGGTGGGCGCGGACCGACGGCGGGGGCGCGGTCCCCGGCGCAGCGGCAACTTCTCGGCCGGCCGAGTCCGGCGGCGGCCATCGCGCTGCGGGGGGTCTGGAGGCGGAGCCCCCAGGGCACGGCAGCTTCTCGGCCGACCGAGTCGGCTGGTGGGGTGGGCATAGGCCCGGGGTTCTGGGGGCGTAGCCCCCAGCGAGGCCCGCACCAACGCCGGCCACCCCTCAAAGCAGCGGCGTGATCATTCCCGCAGCGCCCCGGAGGGCAACGGCACGATCAGTCCCGCGGCCCCCCGGAGGACCCCCGCACCATCAGCTCCCCCCGAACCGTCGCGATCCCCCCGGGCGGCGGCTCCTCCCGCCCCATCGCGATGCGCCCGGCCCGCGCCCCCGCCTCCGCCAGCGGCAACCGCACCGTCGTAAGAGAAGGCACCGCGTCGATGCTGAACGGCAGGTCGTCGAAGCCCGCGACCGACACGTCCTCCGGAATCCGCAGCCCGGAGTCCCGCAGCGCCGCGCACGCCCCCAGCGCGACGGAGTCGTTCGCCGCGACCACGGCCGTCAGGGACGGGTCCCGCCGCACCAGCTCCAGCGTGGCCTCGTAGCCGGACTGCCGGTCATACCGCCCGTGCACGGTCCAGCGCGGGTCCTCCTCGATTCCGTGGGCCTCCAGCGCCGACCGGTGTCCCTCCAGGCGGTGGCGGGTGGTCGTACGCTCCTCCGGACCCGCGATGTAGCCCAGCCGCCGGTGCCCCAACCCGATCAGGTGTTCCGTCAACTCCCGCCCGCCCCCGCGGTTGTCGAAGGTCAGCGCGATCGCCCGGGTGTCCGGCGCCGGCGGCCGCCCGCACAGCACCACCCGCGTCCCCGCGTCCTCCAGCCTCCGCAGCTTCGCCGACATCGCCGCCCTGTGCGCCGCGTCCTCGATGGCCCCGCCGGTCAGCACGACCGCCGCCGCCCGCTGCCGCTGGAGCAGCGTCAAGTACGTCAGCTCCCGCTCGGGAGAGCCCCCGGTGTTGCACACCACCGCCAGCCGTTCCCCGCCGGCCCGCCCGCCCGGTCCCCCGATCTCCGACTGGATCGCACCGGCCATGATCCCGAAGAACGGGTCGGCGATGTCGTTCACCAGGATCCCGACCAGGTCGGACGTGGCCGCGGCCAGCGAGCTCGCCGGGCCGTTCAGTACGTAGTCAAGCTCGTCCACCGCCCGTAGCACCCGCTCACGGGTCGAGGCGGCGACGGGATAGTTCCCGTTCAGTACGCGCGACACCGTCGCAGGGGAGACCTGGGCGCGGGCCGCCACGTCCGCCAGGGTCACCGTCATCTCGTCGTCCTCCGGTCGCGCATCTCGTCGTACCTCGTCGTACCTCGTCGAACACGGGCCAACGGCCCCCACCGGTTCCCTCACCCATGGTGTCGAGCAGACCTTAAAGCCCCCGACCCCCGCTGTTCGTCCCCTCGAACAACTCAACCTCGTCACGGTCTTGTCCAGACCGCTGGTCAGAGGCTAGCTTCTCATTGGATAGAAAGCGCTTGCTGCAACGCTCATCAGTGGGGGCGTACGCGGCGCACACACTCGCGTACGACGCTGCGTACGACGCCTACGAAGGGAACGACGTGACACGCAAGACGGTGCGTATCGCCATGAACGGTGTGACCGGGCGCATGGGCTACCGCCAGCACCTGGTCCGCTCCATCCTGGCCCTCCGCGAGCAGGGCGGCCTCGACCTCGGCGACGGCACCGTGCTGTGGCCGGAGCCGATCCTGGTCGGCCGCCGCGAGCACGCCCTGAGGGCGCTCGCCGAGCAGCACGGTCTGGAGCACGTCTCGACGGACGTGGACGCGGTCCTCGCCGACCCGACCGTCGACCTCTACTTCGACGCCCAGGTCACCTCCGCCCGTGAGGAAGCGATCAAGAAGGCGATCGCCGCGGGCAAGCACATCTACACCGAGAAGCCCACGGCCACGGGGCTGGAAGGCGCCCTGGAGCTCGCGCGCCTCGCCGCCGACGCCGGCATCAAGCACGGCGTCGTCCAGGACAAGCTCTTCCTCCCGGGCCTGCTCAAGCTCAAGCGCCTCATCGACGGCGGCTTCTTCGGCCGCATCCTGTCCATCCGCGGCGAGTTCGGCTACTGGGTCTTCGAGGGGGACTGGCAGGCGGCCCAGCGCCCCTCCTGGAACTACCGCTCCGAGGACGGCGGCGGCATCGTCGTCGACATGTTCCCGCACTGGGAGTACGTGCTCCACGAGCTGTTCGGCCGCGTGAAGTCCGTCCAGGCCATCGCCACCACCCACATCCCGCAGCGCTGGGACGAGAACGGCAAGCCCTACGACGCCACCGCCGACGACGCCGCCTACGGCATCTTCGAGCTCGAGGGCGGCGCCATCGCGCAGATCAACTCCTCCTGGGCGGTCCGCGTCAACCGCGACGAGCTGGTGGAGTTCCAGGTGGACGGAACCGAGGGCTCGGCCGTCGCGGGCCTGCGCAACTGCCGCGTCCAGCACCGCTCGGCCACCCCCAAGCCGGTCTGGAACCCCGACATCCCCGCCACCGAGGTCTTCCGTGACCAGTGGCAGGAAGTGCCCGACAACGCCGAGTTCGACAACGGCTTCAAGGCCCAGTGGGAGCTGTTCCTCAGGCACGTCTACGCCGACGCCCCCTACCACTGGGACCTGCTCGCCGGCGCCCGCGGCGTCCAGCTCGCCGAGCTGGGTCTGGCGTCGTCTGCCGAGGGCCGCCGTATCGACGTACCGGAGATCGCGCTGTGACCATCCAACTGCCGGGTGCCGACGGGGTGCTGAGGTCCTACACCCCGCGCACCGAACCCCTCGCCCTCGCCACGGGCGCCCCCTTCACTTCCCGTACGGTCTTCTCCGCCGCCCACGTCGTGGCCGACCCGTACGCCGACGTGTCCCCCGACTCGCCCGCCGCCGTCGACTGGGACGCCACCCTCGCCTTCCGCCGCCACCTGTGGTCGCACGGGCTGGGCGTGGCGGAGGCCATGGACACCGCCCAGCGCGGAATGGGCCTGGACTGGGCGGGCGCGGCCGAGCTGATCCGCCGCAGCGCCGCCGAGGCGAAGGCGGTCGGCGGCCGGATCGCGTGCGGCGTGGGTACGGACCAGCTGGCCCCCACGGAGATCGGCTACCCGTACAGCCTCGACGAGATCCGGGCCGGGTACGAGGAGCAGCTCGCGGTGGTCGAGGAGTCGGGCTCCCAGGCCATCCTCATGGCCTCCCGGGCCCTGGCCGCCGTGGCCAAGAGCCCCGAGGACTACATGGAGGTCTACGGCCATCTCCTGCGCCAGTCCTCCGAGCCCGTGATCCTGCACTGGCTGGGCCCGATGTTCGACCCGGCGCTGGAGGGCTACTGGGGTTCGACCGATCTGGACGCGGCCACGAACACCTTCCTGGAGGTCATCGCCGCCCACCCCGACAAGGTCGACGGCATCAAGGTCTCCCTCCTGGACGCCCAGCGCGAGATCGACCTGCGCCGCAAGCTCCCCGACGGCGTCCGCTGCTACACCGGCGACGACTTCAACTACCCCGAGCTGATCGCGGGCGACGAGCAGGGCTTCAGCCACGCGCTGCTCGGCATCTTCGACCCGCTGGGGCCGCTGGCGGCCGAGGCGGTACGAGTCCTGGACACGGGCCACGTGCAGGGCTTCCGCGAACTCCTCGACCCCACCGTCGAGTTGTCCCGCCACCTCTTCCAGACCCCCACCCGCTTCTACAAGACCGGCGTGGTGTTCCTGGCGTGGCTCGCGGGCCACCAGTCGCACTTCACGATGGTCGGCGGCCTCCAGTCGGCCCGCTCCCTCCCGCACTTCGCCCGCGCCTACGAACTCGCCGACGGCCTGGGCCTGTTCCCGGACCCGAAGCTGGCGGAGGAGCGGATGAAGAGCCTGCTGAGCCTGTACGGAGTGAGCCAGTGACCGGCCTTGAACGCTTCTCCATCAACCAGATGACGGTCAAGCAGCTGTCGATGCCCGAACTGGTCGACGCCTGCGGCCAGTTGGGCGTCGCGAACGTCGGCCTCTGGCGTGAACCGGTCCAGTCGTACGGCCTGGAGGCGACGGCCAAGCTGGTCCGCGACGCGGGCCTGACCGTCACGACCCTCTGCCGCGGCGGCTTCTTCACGGCGATCGACCCGGCCGAGCGGGCCAAGGCGCTGGACGACAACCGCCGGGCGGTCGACGAGGCCGCCGCCCTCGGCACCGAGGTGCTGGTCCTGGTCTCCGGCGGTCTGCCGGCCGGCTCGAAGGACCTGCACGGGGCTCGGGAGCGGATCGCGGACGCCCTGGGGGAGCTGGGCCCGTACGCGGAGGACCGCGGCGTGAAGCTGGCCATCGAGCCGCTGCACCCGATGTACGCCTCCGACCGCTGTGTCGTCTCGACCCTCACCCAGGCCCTGGACCTCGCGGAACGCTTCCCGGCGCACCAGGTCGGCGTCACGGTGGACACGTACCACATCTGGTGGGACGACACGGCCCCGGAACAGATCGCCCGGGCCGGTGCCTCCGGCCGCATCCACACCTTCCAGCTCGCCGACTGGACCACGCCGTTGCCGGAGGGCGTCCTGACCGGCCGCGGCCAGATCGGCGACGGCTCGATCGACATGCGGGAGTGGAAGGGGTACGTGGAGGCTGCGGGGTACTCCGGGCCCATCGAGGTGGAGCTGTTCAACGACGGGCTGTGGGCGCGGGACGGGCGAGAGGTGCTCGCGGAGACGGCGGAGCGGTTCGTGGAACACGCGGGGTAACCGCTGCGCGTCCAGGAGGGAAGTCCCGCCCGCTGTTCTCCCGAGGACGGCGGGCGGGGCTTTCAGCCGCACCACGATCCGCCCGCCGGGCACGGCACGGGGACGACGACGGGACCGCTCTCCGATCCGTGGCAGTAGTGCCGACGACGCGTCGAACCAGCCCGTGACGACCGCCCGAGAAAAATTCCGCGGAGACAGTGCAACCCTCCCCCCACCCCGCGGGTCGTACTTGGCATCAGGACTTCTCGGAGGGGGATCTGGGGGGATCGCGGGGGTTCTGATGGGGGAGGGAAAGCCCGAGGGAGCCCGGTCGACGTACCGGGCTCCCTCGAAGCATCTGAGGCCGTCGGCATAGGACGGGGCCGTCAGAGGGGACGGGCGCCGTCAGAAGAAGACCCCGCACCTCAGCAGCACATTCGCGTACGGCCGCGCCTCCCCGGTGCGTACGACCAGACGCGCACCCCCCGACAGCTCCTTGAGCTTCTCGTGCGGAACCAGCGTCAGCTCGGGAAAGTGAGCGGACAGCAGCGCCGAAGCCGCCGGATTGGCGTGCCGTACCTCCGCCGCCGCCGTCGCGCCCTCCACCACCAGCTCGGCCAGCAGACCGTCCAGCACCTCGGCGAAGGACGGCACCCCGGCCCGGAAGGCGAGGTCCACGACCCGCGGGCCGTCGGGTATCGGCATGCCGGCGTCGCACACCAGCACCCCGTCCCCGTGGCCCAACTCGGCGAGCGCGCCGGAGAGATGGCGGTTCAGGATTCCTGACTTCTTCACGGCGCCTCGACCTCCGCCGCCGTAGGAAAGGAGTCCTGCGCGCCCTGCTTGGTGACGGCCGCCGCCCCGACCCGGGCCGCGTACGCCGCCGCCTCCGGCAGGGACGAGCCCGCGCCCAGCCGCCAGGCCAGCGCCGCGGTGAACGCGTCGCCCGCGCCGGTCGTGTCCACGGCGTCCACCCGCACGGACGGGACCCGGGTCACGCCCTCCGCGGAGGCCACCAGCGCGCCCTCCGCGCCCAGCGTCACCACCACCGACCGCGGCCCGCGCGCGAGCAGGATCCGCGCCCAGTCCTCGGGGGCCTCACCCACCCGCGCCTCGCCCAGGATCACCTTCGCCTCGTGCTCGTTGACGATCAGCGGGTCGCAGGCCGCCAGCACCTCCGGGGGCAGGGGCCGCGGCGGCGACGGGTTCAGCACGAAGCGGCTGTCCGGCGCCAGGTTCCGTACGACCTCCACGACCGTCTCCAGCGGGATCTCCAGCTGCGTCGAGACCACCCGGGAGGCGTGGAAGAGGCTGCCCGCTGCCCGGACGTCCTCGGGCGTCAGCCGGCCGTTCGCGCCCGGCGAGACCACGATGCTGTTGTCTCCCGACGGGTCCACCGTGATCAGCGCGACCCCGGTCGGCGCCCCGCCGACCAGCACGCCCACCGTGTCCACGCCGGCCGCCCGCTGCGAGTCGAGCAGCAGCCGGCCGTACGCGTCGTCGCCGACCCGGGCCAGCAGGGCCGTACGGGCCCCGAGCCGGGCGGCCGCGACCGCCTGGTTCGCGCCCTTGCCGCCCGGGTGGACGGCCAGGTCGGAGCCGAGCACGGTCTCCCCGGCCTCGGGCCGGCGCTCGACACCGATCACCAGGTCGGCGTTGGCCGACCCTACGACCAGGAGGTCGTAGTCGTACATGAGATGTCTCCCCGCATAGATGGCTTGGGGCGGACGGCCGAAGCGACCGCCCGCCCGTTCCCCGATGTCAGCCGCTGAACCCGGCCACGTTCGCCTCCGTGACCACCTTCACCGGCACCTTCACCGTCTGCTCGACCTTCTTGCCCTGGAGCGCCTTCAGCGCGTTGTCCACGGCGATCTTCCCCAGCTGGGTCGGCTGCTGTGCCACTGACGCGTACAGCGTGCCGTCCTTGACCGCGTTCAGGCCGTCGGGCGTGCCGTCGAAGCCGACCACGGAGACCGACTTGCCGGCCTTGGAGCCCAGCGCCTTGATCGCGCCGAGGGCCATCTCGTCGTTGGCGGCGATGACGCCCTGGACGTCCGGGTGCGCCTGGAGCAGGTTCGACATCACGTCGAGGCCCTTGGTGCGGTCGAAGTCGGCCGGCTGCTGGGCCACGACCTGGATGCCCGGGTAGGCCTTCAGGCCCTGGGCGAAGCCCTCGGCGCGCTCGCGGGCTGCGGACGTACCCGCCTGGCCCTGGAGGATCACGATCTTGCCCTTGCCGCCGAGCTTGTCCGCGATCGTCCTGGCGGCGAGCTCACCGCCGGCGACGTTGTCGGAGGCGACCAGCGCCTCCGTCGTGGCCTTGTTGACGACTCGGTCGACGGCGATGACCGGGATCTTCGCCTTGTCGGCGGCCCGCACCGACGGGCCCGCCGCGTCCGAGTCCACCGGGTTGACGATGATCGCGTCGAAGCCCGAACTGGTGAAGTTCTGCAGCTGGTTGGCCTGCTGGGAGGCGTCGTTCTGGGCGTCCGTGACGGTCAGGTCCACGCCCTGCTTCTTCGCCTCGGCCTGGGCACCCGCCCGGATCTGCACGAAGAAGGGGTTGTTGAGGGTGGACAGGGACAGACCGACCTTCGGCGTCGACGCGGACGAGGAGCCGTTGTGCAGGAAGGAGGTCGCGCCGACGATCGCCACGGTGACCACGGCGGCCAGCGCGTATGTCGTCGCCTGCTTGCCCTTGCCGCCACCCGTGCCCGCGGCCACCGGGGTCGCCCCGGCCTTGCGGCGCAGGGTGTCGAGCAGCACCGCCAGCGCGATCACGACACCGATGACGACCTGCTGCCAGAAGGCGGACACCGACAGGAGGTTGAGCCCGTTCCTCAGCACCGCCAGGATCAGCGCGCCGATCAGTGTGCCGGACGCCTTGCCGGTGCCGCCCGCGAGGGAGGCGCCGCCGATGACGACCGCGGCGATCGCGTCCAGCTCGTAGCCGTCGGCTGCCTGCGGCTGCGCGGACGACAGCCGGGAGGCGAGCACGACACCCGCGGCGGCGGCGAACACGCCGGACAGGGCGTAGATGGCGAGCTTCTGCTTCTTCACGCGCAGGCCGGACAGCCGGGCGGCCTCCTCGTTGCCGCCGATCGCGTACATGGAGCGGCCGATGTACGTCCGGCCGAGCACGAACGCGGCGATCAGACCCATCACGACCATCACGAGCACCGGCACCGGCAGCCAGCCGCCGAGCGTGTCCCCGAGGTGCGAGACGGAGTCGGGGAAGGCGATCGGCGAGCCCTCGGAGATCACCAGCGACAGACCGCGGGCCACCGACAGCATGGCGAGCGTCGCGATGAACGGCGGCAGCTTGCCGTAGGCGATGAGGAAGCCGTTGACCAGGCCGGCCGCGATGCCGGTGGCGACGGCCAGGACGACCGCTATGACGACCGGGACGCCGTGCGAAGTGGCGCTCCAGGCGAGGACGGTGGCCGACAGGGCCGCCACCGAGCCGACCGACAGGTCGATGCCCGCCGAGACGATCACGAAGGTCACGCCGAAGGCGAGGATGGCGGTCACGGCCGCCTGGACGCCGACGTTCAGGAGGTTGTCGGTGGTCAGGAAGTCCCCGGACAGCACCGACATGGCGACGACGAGGACGATCAGCGCGGTGAGCGCGCCGTTGTCGAGGAGCAGACGGCGGACCGCCGCGGCGCCACCGGCGCCCGATGTGCTCTTGAGCGTGTCAGCGGCCACGGCCGGCCTCCGGTTCAGTGGTAGTGGGTGTACTGACGGCGAGTGCCATGACCGCGTCCTGCGTGGCCTCGTCGGCGGACAGCTCGCCCGCGATCCGGCCCTGCGCCATCACCAGCACCCGGTCGCTCATGCCGAGCACCTCGGGCAGATCGCTGGAGATCATCAGGACGGCGGCACCGGCGGCCGTCAGTTCGTTGATGAGCTGGTAGATCTCGACCTTGGCGCCGACGTCGATCCCGCGCGTCGGCTCGTCGAGGATCAGCACCTTGGTGTCGGCGAGGAGCCACTTGCCGATGACGACCTTCTGCTGGTTGCCGCCGGAGAGGGTCCGCACGTGCTGGCCGAGTCCGGCCATCCGCACACCCAGCTGCTCGGCGATCCGCGCCGCCGACTCGCGCCGGCCCCTGAGGTCGACGAGCCCCGCGCGGGTCGCGGCGCGCATGGTCACCAGCCCGAGGTTCTCCTCGACGGAGGCGTCCAGTACCAGCCCCTGGCCCTTGCGGTCCTCGGGTACCAGGCCGATGCCCGCGGTCATCGCCGCGTTGACGTCGTACCGGGGGACCGAGGCGCCCAAGACCTTGACGGCCCCCTTGTCGTACGGATCCGCCCCGAACACGGCCCGCACGACCTCCGTACGGCCGGCCCCGACGAGCCCCGCGATGCCGACGACCTCGCCCGCGTGCACCTCGAAGGTGACGTCGTGGAAGACACCGTCCCGGGTCAGCCCCTCGACGGTGAGCAACGCGGCCCCGGCGTCGGCCCGTTCGCGCGGGTACTGCTGCTCGATCGACCGCCCCACCATGAGCCGTACGAGCTCGTCCTCGGGCGTGTCGGCGGAGACCTGCCCGACGCTCCTGCCGTCGCGGATGACGGTCACGCGGTCGCCGAGGGCGGCGATCTCCTCCAGGTGATGCGTGATGAAGACGATCCCGACCCCGTCCTCGCGCAGCTTGCGCACGATCGCGAAGAGCTTCTCCACCTCCTCGGAGGTGAGCACGGCGGTCGGCTCGTCCATGATCAGCACGCGGGCGTTCAGGCTCAGCGCCTTGGCGATCTCGACCATCTGCAGGCGCGCGATGCCGAGTTCACGCACACGCGCGCGTGGGGACACGTTCACGCCGACCCGCTCCAGGAGGACGGCGGCGTCGGCCTCCATCCTCTTGCGGTCGATCATCCCCAGGCGGCGCGGCTGCCGTCCCAGGAAGATGTTCTCGGCGACCGTCAGATCGGGAACGAGGTTGAACTCCTGGTAGATGGTGGCGATCCCGAGGCGCTCGGAGTCCTGCGCACCGTGGATGCGCACCTCCTCGCCGCCGGCCAGGATCCGCCCGGCGTCGGGGGTGTAGGCGCCGGAGAGCATCTTGATGAGGGTGCTCTTGCCCGCGCCGTTCTCACCGAGGAGCACATGAACCTCGCCCCGGCGCAGGTCGAAGTCGACGCCGTCGAGCGCGACCACGCCCGGGAAGGCCTTGCGTATGCCCTCGATGCGCAGCAACTCGTCCGGGTTGCTCACGAGTGACTCCTTCTTACGGGGGACCGCACAGCGGGGGACTGTGCGGGGGGCGGCTCGGGGGGAGCCGGTTCGCCGCACGAGCGGCGGACGACGAGACGGGCGGGGAGGGTGACGGACTCGGGGGGCCGTCCCTCGATGAGGTCGACCAGCGCGCGCACGGCGGCGCGCCCCAGCTCGCCCGTGGGCTGGGCGATCGCGGTGATCGGCGGATCGGTGTGCACGAACCACGGGATGTCGTCGAAGGCGGCCAGAGCGATGCCGTCCGGAACACGCATCCCACGCGCGCGTACGGCGTCCAGCGCGCCCAGTGCCATCAGGTTGTCGGCCGCGAAGACGACCTCGGGCGGCTCGGGCAGGTCGAGGAACCCCTCGGTGACCCGCCGCCCGCTCTCGGCCTGGAAGTCGCCCTGGCCTATGTAGGTGTCGGGGAGGGGGATGCCGTACTCGGCCAGGGCTTCTCGAAAGGCATCGACGCGCTCGCTGCCGGTGGTGGTGGCCGCCGGCCCCGCGATGATCGCGAGCCGCCGGTGTCCCAGCCCGTGCAGATGGGCGACGAGGTCCCGTACGGCGGCCCGCCCGTCCGCCCGTACCACCGGCACGTCCACCCCCGGGATCCACCGGTCCACGAAGACCATCGGCGTTCCCCCGCGCGCGGCGTCCAGCATCAGCGGCGAGCCGCCGTCGGTGGGGGAGACCAGCAGCCCGTCGATACGGCGGTCCAGCAGGTTCCGTACGTGGTGGTCCTGGAGGTCGGGCCGCTCGTCGGCGTTGCCGATGATGACGCTGTAGCCCAGCGCCCGGGCCTCCTCCTCGACGGAGCGGGCCAGTTCGGTGAAGTACGGGTTCATCACGTCGCTGATGACCAGGCCGAGGGTGTGGGTCTGGTCGGTGCGCAGCGAACGGGCGACGGCGTTCGGGCGGTAGCCCAGCGTCTCGACGGCGGCCAGGACGCGCGTGCGTGCGTCCGCGCTGACGGACGGGTGGTCGTTCAGCACGCGCGACACCGTGGCGACGGAGACCCCCGCCTCGGTGGCGACGTCCTTGATGCTCGCCATCGCCGGTCCACCTCCTCGTGGAATCGATTACATCGACGCTCGTGGAGGATTGGAATCGATTACAGGCGATGGGGCAAGACCCCGAGACCGGATCGTGACCTGGGGGTGTGTCAGGCGAGAGCCGTCAGCATCGCAGGCTGTAACTGGCCGGTTACCCTCGCCGGGGGGTGGCATCACTCCTCGTCTCTTTGTCCTGCTTTTCCTGTCGTGAACTTTTGGGCCGGCGGTGGACTGTTCTAAATGGCGTAGCCCCATACGGTGACCATGTAAGCGCCGTACCAGGATCCGAAAAGCGCCACGACGGCCAGCGTGATGATGGCGGTTCGCGCGCGTACGCGGGCGAGGGCGCGGGCGACGGGAATGACGAAGACCAGCGCGGGAATCAGCAGGCGCAGCTTGGAGTGGTAGTAATTGCTCTGCCCGAGCGTGGTGATCAGGACGGCGGTGCCGTAGACCACCAGGGGTGGCCAGATGTCGTCGGACCAGGCGATCACGGTGGCGGCCACGAGGGCGAGGATCAGCAGGGCCGTGCTGACGGGGACCCAGCCGTCGCCGCCGGAGAGGGTCCTGACGAGGAATTCGGTGAAGGCGTTGCCGTTGTCCCAGCGGGTGCTCCAGCCCGCCTCCTGGATCCTGAACCAGGCGTCGGACTGTCCGGTGCGCAGACCCACCCATCCCACGTACGCGGGAATGCCGCAGTAGGACAGCAGCAGGGCGGTCGGCGGGCGCCAGGTGATGCGGCGCTCACGGCGCAGGTGCAGGACGACGGCGACGCCCAGGGCCACGATCAAGGCGACGGCGACGGGCCGGGTCAGGCCGGCCAGCAGCGTGAGCACGCCCGCTGTCAGCCAGGCCTTCCGGTGGGTCGCCAGCAGCGCACCGGCCGCCAGGGCGAGGAAGAGGGACTCGCTGTAGGCCATGAAGAACACCAGCGCCATCGGCTGGGCGCAGGCCAGCAGGAAGGTCGCGATGCCCGCGGTCCGCCGGTCGTACAGGCGGAGCAGGAGCCGGTGGACGCATATGAGCCCGGCCAGCAGGGCGGCATGGGAGGCGACGAGTGCGGCGGCCTCGTAGTCGAGTCCGGTCAGGGTGTGAACGACGCGGACGAGGAACGGGTAGGCCGGGAAGAAGGCCAGGGTGCCGCCGGTGAGGCCGTCCGCCGTGAAGGAGAAGTCCCGGGGATAGCCGTTGCGCGCGATGTCCAGGAACCACTGGCCGTCCCACGACAGCAGCCGGTCGTGGACCCCCGGGCCGTCCGGCGGGTTCATCACGGCCAGCATCACGAGGTGCAGCAGGAGCGCCGCTCCGTAGACGGCGAGGGGGAAGCGCGACGCGTGAGCGATCCGGAGCCATCGTTCCCGGTACGGCGGTACCGGCGGTGGCGCGTCGGACGGCTCGGTCCGCGGCACCGCGGGCGGGGCCGGTTCAACCGGGGCCGGTTCAGCGTCTGTCGCTGTGACGGGGGACGCGGTCGCGGCAGGAGGGGGAACGGTACTTCCGGCCGGTCGCTTCTGTTCGGCGAGGCAGGGGTGTGACGACATGTGGGGGGTTCACGTTTCTTGCTTCGGAATGCGCTGATCTAGTGCTTCGAATTCACTGGAAAATGCTGAGTCAACCCGGTCCGGGACTTGGAGCGGGGCGCGCTTTTGCGTTCGGCGTGAGAGGCGCGGGGAGAGTTCCGGGGGTGTTCTCATTTAGTGCGGAACGCCCCGGGGCCACGGTCGATGGGTTCTTCGAAAGCGCCGGTGATATCACGAGAAAGATCAGCGTGACGGCTGCGCACAAGCCGACGAGAAAGACCCCTGTGGCGTATCTGCGCCGACGCTTCTGACGGCTCGCAGGGAAAGTGTCGTCCCGGCTCTGTGGAGGCAGTGGCATTGCGGCTTCTCCGGGTGTGGATCGGCGGGGGGATCCTCCAAGGGCCGGATTCCGCTTGGAGGCGATCGCGAGTCTGCTCCTCTTGGTGAGCCCTTGAAGCCTCTCATAGGAAGGTCGAAAGAAAGGCGTAAATTGATTGCTTGAAGTGTAAAGTTGTGAGTTCTAATTGTGAATTGATTGTGAAAGGCAAGCCTCTTTCCGGTTACTGACCGGTCGTTTTCCATGGGTCGCTTTCCGGTCGCCTGCCGGGCGGAGGCGGTCCACGCTGGAGGTATGGAGCGGTTTCCTCGAGGTCCTGAGGGGCCGGAGCGGAGGAGTCATGACGGCGGCGACTCGCGACGACGTACCCGTCGCTCTCGAAGGCGACGGCGTGGAACTGCGGCTGATGCCGATCGGCGGCGGCCTGTCGGTCGGCTACATCCGCCTCCCACAGGGCACGGACATGGGCCCGGCCCTCAAGGGCATGCCCGACGACGCGTGCCAGTGTCCGCACTGGGGCTACCTGTTGAAGGGCCGGCTGAGGATGCGGACGGCCGAGGGTGAAGAGATCTACGAGGCGGGGCAGGCGTACTACTGGGCGCCCGGCCATGTCCCGACAGCCCTGGAGGACTGCGAGTTCGTGGAGTTCTCCCCGACGGACGACTTCAAGAAGGTGATCGACCACGTGGTGGCCCAGTCCGGATGAGCTGTCGGTGCCGGGCGGTACCGTCGGATCATGGCCCAACCAACGGGGAGCGAAGAGCGTCGACCGGCCGTGCTCGAAGGCGTCCTGGAGCGGATCACGTACGCCAACGAGGAGAACGGCTACACGGTCGCGCGCGTGGACACCGGCCGAGGCGGCGGCGACCTTCTCACGGTCGTCGGCGCGCTGCTCGGGGCCCAGGTCGGCGAGGCCCTGCGCATGGAGGGCCGCTGGGGCTCCCATCCGCAGTACGGCAAGCAGTTCACCGTCGAGAACTACACGACCGTCCTCCCGGCCACCGTCCAGGGCATCCGCCGCTACCTCGGCTCCGGCCTGGTCAAGGGAATCGGCCCGGTCTTCGCCGACCGCATCACCCAGCACTTCGGCCTGGACACCCTGAGGATCATCGAGGAGGAGCCGAAGCGGCTGATCGAGGTCCCCGGCCTCGGCCCCAAGCGCACCAAGAAGATCGCCGACGCCTGGGAGGAACAGAAGGCGATCAAGGAGGTCATGCTCTTCCTCCAGACCGTCGAGGTGTCCACCTCGATCGCGGTGCGCATCTACAAGAAGTACGGCGACGCCTCGATCTCGGTCGTCAAGAACCAGCCCTACCGCCTGGCCGCCGACGTCTGGGGCATCGGCTTCCTCACCGCCGACAAGATCGCCCAGTCCGTCGGCATCCCGCACGACAGCCCGGAGCGCGTCAAGGCGGGCCTGCAGTACGCCCTGTCGCAGTCCACCGACCAGGGCCACTGCTACCTCCCCGAGGAGCAGCTGATCGCGGACGCGGTGAAGCTGCTCCAGGTCGACACGGGCCTGGTCATCGAGTGCCTCGCCGAGCTCGCGGCGCCCCCGGAGGAGGGGGAGGACCCCGGTGTCGTACGGGAGAAGGTCCCCGGACCGGACGGCGATCCCGTCACGGCCGTCTACCTCGTCCCCTTCCACCGGGCCGAACTCTCCCTCTCCGCCCAGCTGTTGCGCCTGCTGCGCACCGACCAGGACCGGATGCCCGGCTTCAGGGACGTGGCCTGGGACAAGGCGCTGGGCTGGCTCGCCTCCCGCACGGGGACCGACCTCGCCCCCGAGCAGGAGGCCGCCGTCAAGCTGGCGCTCACCGAGAAGGTCGCGGTCCTCACCGGCGGCCCCGGCTGCGGCAAGTCCTTCACCGTCCGCTCGATCGTGGAGCTGGCCCGCGCCAAGAAGGCCAAGGTCGTGCTCGCCGCCCCCACCGGCCGCGCCGCCAAACGCCTGTCCGAGCTCACCGGCGCCGAGGCCTCCACCGTCCACCGCCTGCTGGAGCTCAAGCCCGGCGGCGACGCGGCCTACGACAAGGACCGCCCGCTGGACGCCGACCTGGTGGTGGTCGACGAGGCCTCCATGCTGGACCTGCTGCTAGCCAACAAGCTCGTGAAGGCCGTACCCCCGGGCGCCCGTCTCCTCTTCGTCGGGGACGTGGACCAGCTGCCCAGCGTCGGCGCCGGCGAGGTCCTGCGCGACCTGCTCGCCGACGGCGGCCCCATCCCGGCCGTGCGCCTCACGCGCGTGTTCCGTCAGGCCCAGCAGTCGGGGGTGGTGACCAACGCGCACCGGATCAACTCCGGGCAGCACCCGGTCACCGACGGCATGAAGGACTTCTTCCTCTTCGTCGAGGACGACACGGAGGCGGTCGGCCGGCTCACGGTGGACGTGGCGGCCCGGCGGATTCCGGCCAAGTTCGGCCTCGACCCGCGCCGGGACGTGCAGGTGCTCGCGCCCATGCACCGGGGGCCGGCCGGCGCGGGCACCCTCAACGGCCTGCTCCAGCAGGCCATCACCCCGGGCCGCCCCGACCTGTCGGAGAAGCGGTTCGGCGGCCGGGTCTTCCGCGTCGGCGACAAGGTCACCCAGATCCGCAACAATTACGAGAAAGGCGAGAACGGCGTCTTCAACGGCACCGTGGGCGTGGTCACCTCGCTCGACCCGGTCGACCAGCGCCTGACGGTGCTGACGGACGAGGACGAGGAGGTGCCGTACGAATTCGACGAGCTGGACGAACTGGCCCACGCGTACGCGGTGACGATCCACCGTTCACAGGGAAGTGAATATCCGGCGGTGGTGATCCCGGTCACCACCAGTGCCTGGATGATGCTTCAGCGCAACCTGCTGTACACGGCGGTCACCCGCGCCAAGAAGCTGGTCGTGCTCGTCGGTTCACGCAAGGCGATCGGCCAGGCGGTGCGCACGGTGTCGGCGGGACGACGCTGTACGGCCCTGGACTTCCGGCTCTCGGGCGCCTGACCCGACGGCTTCCGGCCACTTCGGACAGGCATCCCCAAAAAATGATCGATCAAATGAGTCGTGAAGGTCACAGAGCCTTTCCAGATGGGGAACAGAGGGGGCAGGATGAGGTAGTTGGCGGCACTGAGTGCCGCCGATAAGCCCAATGGCCGACCCCGAGTGCACTCTCCTGCGCCAAATGGGGGATGGTAGAGACAGTCAGGGCAACCTCGAAGATGAGGCACAACGTCGGTGAGGGAAGACGTGAGCGACAACTCTGTAGTACTGCGGTACGGCGACGGCGAGTACACCTACCCGGTGATCGACAGCACCGTCGGCGACAAGGGCTTCGACATCGGCAAGCTCCGCGCCCAGACCGGTCTGGTGACGCTGGACAGCGGCTACGGCAACACCGCCGCCTATAAATCCTCCATTACGTACCTGGACGGCGAGGCCGGCATCCTCCGGTACCGCGGCTACCCGATCGAGCAGCTGGCCGAGCGCTCCACCTTCCTGGAGGTCGCCTACCTGCTCATCAACGGCGAGCTGCCGACCGTCGACGAGCTTGCCACCTTCAGGAACGACATCACGCAGCACACCCTGCTGCACGAGGACGTCAAGAACTTCTACAAGGGCTTCCCGCGCGACGCTCACCCGATGGCCATGCTGTCGTCGGTCGTCTCGGCGCTGTCGACGTTCTACCAGGACAGCCACAACCCGTTCGACGAGCGCCAGCGCAATCTCTCCACGATCCGTCTGCTCGCCAAGCTCCCGACGATCGCGGCGTACGCGTACAAGAAGTCGATCGGTCACCCGTTCGTCTACCCGCGCAACGACCTCGGCTACGTCGAGAACTTCCTCCGCATGACCTTCTCGGTCCCCGCGCAGGAGTACGAGCTCGACCCGACCGTGGTCTCCGCCCTGGACAAGCTGCTGATCCTGCACGCGGACCACGAGCAGAACTGTTCGACGTCGACGGTCCGCCTGGTGGGTTCGTCCCAGGCCAACATGTTCGCGTCGATCTCGGCCGGTATCAACGCGCTCTGGGGCCCGCTGCACGGCGGCGCCAACCAGTCCGTCCTGGAGATGCTCGAGGGCATCCGCGACGCCGGCGGCGACGTCGACTCCTTCATCCGCAAGGTGAAGAACAAGGAGGACGGCGTCCGTCTGATGGGCTTCGGCCACCGGGTCTACAAGAACTTCGACCCGCGCGCCAAGATCATCAAGGCGGCGGCGCACGACGTGCTCTCGGCCCTCGGCAAGTCCGACGAACTGCTGGACATCGCGCTGAAGCTGGAGGAGCACGCGCTCTCCGACGACTACTTCGTCTCGCGCAGCCTCTACCCGAACGTCGACTTCTACACCGGCCTGATCTACCGCGCCATGGGCTTCCCGACCGAGATGTTCACGGTCCTGTTCGCCCTCGGCCGCCTCCCCGGCTGGATCGCCCAGTGGCACGAGATGATCAAGGAGCCCGGCTCCCGCATCGGCCGCCCGCGCCAGATCTACACGGGCGTGGTGGAGCGCGACTTCGTTCCGGTCGAGGCCCGCTGAGCCGTACACCCTGGGCCCCGCGCCCGACTTCGGTCGGGTGCGGGGCCTTGTCGGTTGTCACCGCACGCATCACCGCTGTCACCGCATACAGCAGAAGGCGCCCTGGCGTCGGTCCCCCCACGGGCCGACGTCCAGGGCGCCTTCCCGTGTCCCGGTACGGATTCCCCCCACGGGATCCGGCCGGGCGTCTGGAGAACCAGCGCCTGAATCGCTGTGTTGCGGTACTGCTTGGTGCTGCCGTTGAGCAGAACGAGCAAAACTCCTCGTACTACTCGTGTGTGCGGTCTGCCGGGACAGCGCACGCCGGGAGGGCCGCTCAAAGCTTCCCGGTGTACGTGCCCCGGCAACGCATCTCTGGGGAAGTCCCCCAAGACATCCCCAGATGCCAGTCTGCGCCCCCCAAGACGCTTCCTGACATCGTCAACTTAGACCTTCGAACCCCTTCGATGGTTACGTTCACATCACTGTGATCTGCGTCTCTTGCATATGTCCGTTAGATACGCAAGAGCCCGGTTACGTCGAACGGGACCCAAGCGTAAGGATGATGCGCGAGCCTTGTGAAGAGCTTATGTGAGGGCGGCGCCGGACTCCAGAGGGGGTCCTTCATCGGAATGCCCGCAACCGGAGGCTGTTGGTCACCACGAACACCGACGAGAAGGCCATCGCCGCCCCCGCGATCATCGGGTTCAGCAGCCCCGCGGCGGCCAGCGGCAGCGCGGCCACGTTGTAGCCGAAGGCCCACACGAGGTTGCCCTTGATCGTGGACAGCGTCCTGCGGGACAGCCGGATCGCGTCCGCGGCCACCCGCAGGTCCCCGCGCACCAACGTCAGATCGCCCGCCTCGATCGCCGCGTCGGTCCCGGTGCCCATCGCCAGGCCCAGATCGGCGGTGGCGAGCGCGGCCGCGTCGTTGACCCCGTCACCGACCATGGCGACGGTCCGGCCCTCGGCCTGGAGCCGCTTGACGGCGTGCACCTTGTCCTCGGGCAGAACGTCCGCGACGACCTGGTCGATCCCGACGGCCCGGGCGACCGCCTCCGCCACCACCCGGTTGTCCCCGGTCAGCAGCACGGGCGTGAGCCCCAGCGCGCGCAGCTCGCGCACCGCCTCGGCGCTGGTCTCCTTGACCGCGTCCGCGACGGCCAGCACGCCGCGTGCCGCTCCGTCCCAGCCGACCACGACGGCCGTACGACCGCTCCTCTCGGCCTCGTCCTTCGCGCGGGCCAGCTCCTCGGGCAGGTCGTCGAAAAGGCGGCCCACGGCCACCTCACGGCCCTCCACGCGCCCGCGTACACCTCGACCGGGCACGTTCTCGAAGTGTTCGACGTCCGGCAGCGGCCCGACCCGTTCCTCGGCGCCCACGGCGACCGCCCGGGCGACGGGATGCTCGGAGGCGTGCTCCAGGGCGCCCGCGAGCCGCAGTACCTGCTTCTCGTCGGCCTCCTGGGCGGCGTGGACCTCCTGGAGGGTCATGCGGCCGGTGGTGACGGTGCCGGTCTTGTCCAGGACGACGGTGTCGACGCGGCGAGTGGACTCCAGTACCTCGGGTCCCTTGATGAGGATGCCGAGCTGGGCCCCGCGCCCGGTGCCGACCATCAGCGCGGTCGGTGTGGCCAGGCCCAGCGCGCAGGGGCAGGCGATGATCAGCACCGCGACGGCCGCGGTGAACGCGGCGACCGTGTCACCGGTGGCGCCGAGCCACCCGCCGAAGGTGGCCACCGCGATCGCGATGACCACCGGCACGAAGACCGCGGAGATCCGGTCGGCCAGCCGCTGCACCTCGGCCTTGCCGTTCTGCGCGTCCTCCACCAGCTTCGCCATCCGCGCGAGCTGCGTGTCGGCGCCGACACGGGTGGCCTCCACGACCAGCCGGCCGCCGGCGTTGACGGTGGCGCCGGTGACGGTGTCGCCGACCGTGACGTCCACCGGGACGGACTCGCCGGTCAGCATGGACGCGTCCACCGCGGAGGCGCCCTCGACGACCGCGCCGTCGGTGGCGATCTTCTCCCCGGGCCGGACGACGAACCGGTCGCCGACGGCCAGTCGCGCCACCGGAATCCGCACCTCCCGCCCGTCCCGCAGGACGGACACGTCCTTCACGCCCAGCTCCATCAGCGCCCTGAGCGCCGCCCCCGCGCGGCGCTTGGCGCGGGCCTCCAGCCAGCGGCCGAGCAGGATGAAGGCGGTGACTCCGGCGGCGACCTCCAGGTAGATCGTGGAGGCGCCGTCCATGCGGGAGACGGTGAACTCGAAGCCGTGACGCATGCCCGGCATGCCCGCGTCGCCGAAGAACAGCGCCCACAGCGACCAGCCGAACGCGGCCAGCGTGCCGACCGAGACGAGCGTGTCCATGGTGGCCGCGCCGTGCCGGACGTTCGCCCAGGCGGCCTTGTGGAACGGCCATGCGCCCCAGACCACGACCGGCGAGGCCAGTGTGAGCGACAGCCACTGCCAGTTGTCGAACTGCAGCGCCGGGACCATGGAGAGCAGCACGACGGGGACGGCGAGGAGGACGGAGACGAGGAGCCGCTGCCGGAGGGAGGCGAGCTCGGGGTCCTCCTCGGGGGCGGGGGCCTCCTGGGGCGGCGCCGGCTCCTGAGCCGTGTACCCGGTCTTCACCACGGTCGCGATCAGATCGGCGACTCCGACGCCCGCGGGATAGGTGACCTTCGCCTTCTCCGTGGCGAAGTTCACCGTGGCGGTGACCCCGTCGATGCGGTTGAGCTTCTTCTCGACGCGGGCCGCGCAGGAGGCGCAGGTCATGCCGCCGATGAGGAGTTCGACCTCCGACGTGTCGGTTATCGGGGTCTGTGCGGTGGTGCTGGACATGTCCGTGACTCCAGGGAGCGGACCGGGTCGTGCCGTGCCCGTGTCGGCCGGCACGACCCGGGGGTCAGTGTGCGTCAGGCCTTGCCGACCAGCTCGTATCCGGCCTCGTCGACGGCCGCGCGCACCGCCTCCTCGTCGAGCGGGGCCGCGGACACGACGGTGACCTCACCGGACGACGCGACGGCCTGCACCGAGCTGACGCCGGGAATCTCGGAGATCTCGCTGGAAACGGAGCCCTCGCAGTGCCCGCAGCTCATGCCGCTCACCTTGTAGACGGTGGTGACGGAGCCGGGGGTTTCGGTCTGGGCGCTCATGTCGTTCTCCTCGTCGAGGCGTGTGGGGCTTGCGTGACCCACGGTGGGGCCCGCATGTCTCACACTATACCCCTAGGGGGTACCTCTCCAAAGGGGGTACGGTGGCGCACCGACGAGGGCGGGGCGTTAGCGTTCCGTCGGAAGCCTGGAAGGGGTGCTCATGCGGGCTGTGGTGTTCGAGCGGTACGGGGAGCCGGCCGAGGTGCGGGAGGTGGCGGACCCGGAGCCCGCGGAGCACGGGGTCGTGGTGCGTGTCGAGGCCACGGGGCTGTGCCGTAGCGACTGGCACGGATGGCAGGGCCACGACCCGGACATCACGCTGCCGCACGTGCCGGGGCACGAACTCGCCGGAGTCGTCGAGGCGGTGGGCTCCCGGGTGACCGCCTGGGGCCCCGGCGACCGGGTCACCGTGCCCTTCGTGTGCGCCTGCGGCAGCTGCGGGGCGTGTGCGGCGGGCGACCAGCAGGTGTGCGAGCGGCAGACCCAGCCCGGCTTCACCCACTGGGGCTCCTTCGCCCAGTACGTGGCGCTGGACCACGCCGACGTGAACCTCGTCGCCGTACCGGAGGAGATGTCCTTCGCGACGGCGGCCTCGCTCGGCTGCCGGTTCGCCACGGCGTTCCGCGCGGTGGTCCAGCGGGGCCGAGTGGCGGCGGGGGAGTGGGTCGCGGTGCACGGCTGCGGGGGCGTGGGCCTCTCCGCGGTGATGATCGCGGCGGCGTCGGGCGCCCGGGTGGTCGCCGTCGACGTGTCACCGGCAGCCCTGGACCTGGCGCGGAAGTTCGGCGCGGCGGAATGCGTGGACGCCTCCCGCACGCAGGACACGGCGGAGGCGATCCGTGACCTGACGGGCGGCGGCGCCCACCTCTCGCTGGACGCCCTCGGCTCGCCCGCCACCTGCGCCGCCTCCGTGGGCGGCCTGCGCCGCCGCGGCCGGCACGTCCAGGTCGGCCTGCTGCCCTCGCCCGACGGCACGACACCGGTCCCCATGGCCCGCGCGATCGCCCTGGAACTCGAACTGCTCGGCAGCCACGGCATGGCCGCCCACGCCTACCCGCCGATGCTGGAGCTGGTCCGGGCGGGTGTGGTGAGGCCCGACCTGCTGGTCACGTCCACGGTTTCGCTGGCGGCGGTCCCGGCCGCCCTGGCGGCGATGGGGACGGCGCCGGGTGCGGGGGTCACGGTCATCGAGCCGTGGAGCTGAGGGTCGTGGGACGACCGTGCCCCGCGCGGCAGGCGGGGCACAGTTTGTTTCCCGGAGGTCAGTCCCGTCTGCGGCCGCGGTTGCCCGGGCGGGACGCCACCCAGGCCCGGACGGTCTCCGGGTACCAGAAGGGCTTGCCGGCCTCGACGTGGTCGGGCGGTGGCAGCAGTCCGTGCTTGCGGTAGGAGCGCACGGTGTCCGGCTGCACCCGGATGTGCGCCGCGATCTCCTTGTAGGACCAGAGCCGTCGGTCGGTCATGTTGCACCTCCCCGCGCGTACCGCGGCAGCGGCCGGGAGCGGCCGGCGGGGGAGCCGGGTACTGCGCTGGCGATCACAGAGTCTGTGCCCGGTGAACGACGCGGCCCGAGGGTGGGGCAGGGCCTGTGCGCCGGGTGTGACGCAAGGCCCGCATACACGCGACATGTGTGACACCAAGGGGGCGTTTGTGACACGAGCGGGACAAAGGCGTACGCCGGTTCAAGGGCGCGGCGCGTTGACTCCGACGGCCACGGCCCCCACCAAGAGCGGCAGGACGCAGCAAGACGGGCCGGACCCGCTGCGCCGGGCCCGGCCCGTCGGCTTCCCCGCATCCCCCGTGCAGCCGCCCGCTGCATCCCCCGGGTGCATCCCCCGATCAACCGGCCGGAGACACAGTGTGCCTGCGGCGTACCCCGCCGGTCTTGGAGAAATCCGCACTACGGTCCGCACTGGGTCCGCACCACGTTGGTCCGCACCACGTTCTGCGTCACGTTCTACGTCCGTCCGGGCGGCGCGAGGACGAGGCTCGTCGCCTCCCCGCTCATCCGGTCGCCGGCCGGCGCACCGGCCTCGACCGGCCCCTGCCGGGCCACCATGAACTCCCGGGGCGTACACCCCGTCATCGCCTTGAACTCACCGCTCAGATGCGCCTGGTCGTAGAAGCCGCAGACCGCGGCCGTCTCCGCCTGTCCCCGCCCCGCCGCCAGCAGCCGCCGGGCCCGTTGCAGCCGCAGCACCCGCGCCGCGGCCTTCGGGCCGAGCCCGATCTGCTCCCGGAAGCGGTTCTCCAGGTGCCGTACGCTCCAGCCGACCTCGTCGGCGAGCCGTCGTACCGGCATCGCGCCGCCCATGCGCACCAGCTCCGACCAGGCCCGCACCACCCGGGCCGAACTCGGCGTGCCGACCTCCCGCCAGCGCGCGAACACGTCGTCGAGCAGCCCGAAACGGTCCTCCCACGTCGGCAGCGAGGCCAGCGCGGCGGACAGTTCGCGGACGCTGCGCCGCCGGTCGCCCGCCCGGCGCGAGGCCAGGGCGTGCGGCAGCTGGTCGGGGTCGACGGTGCGGTCGGCGAGTTCGTACTGCGGGGTGCCGAAGAGGGTGAACGCGGCCCAGGGGGTGAGCAGTACCTCGATGCCGGACAGCCGTCCGCCGTGCTCACCGACGGCCGGGGTGGTCGTGGGCCCGCAGTACACCGACACGAGCGTGTCCGTGGGGCGGCCGGCGCGCGAGATGCGGACGGGCTGCTCGAAGCCCAGCAACAGGGTCGCCGCGCCGATGGGCGCCTCCAGCCGGCGGCGCGGCCGGTCCATGGCCAGCCGGATCCCGCGGTAGCTCAACACGCCGGGCCGCAGCCGAGGATGGGGCGGGGCGACAGCGAACTCCCAAGAGCCACCGGCCCCCTGCCCGGACCGCACCTGCACCACGCCCGCAGCCATCCGCCCCTCCCGCGCCCGCCTCCAGAGAGGGCACCCATGGTGCTACGGCCGACGTAGTGCCGCCAGGGGCGCGGGACGGTGTCAATGTGCGGCTCCGCCGCGTGGGCGCGACAAGACACACACATGCCGCACCCGCACACTCACAGCACCCGGCACCCCAATAGGCGCCCCGCCCACCCCCGGAGGGCTACGCCCCGCACGACCTGAGGAACGCCCGCGTCCGCCGAGCAATGGGCAACGGAGTGTCCGGCTCGCACGGGTACATGTCCTGCTCGACGATCGCGAACAGGTCGACGTCCAGCTTCTGCGCCGCCTCCAGGACGGGCCCCAGCGCGGGCACCCCGGCGGGCGGCTCGCACATCACGCCGCGGGCGACCGCCGGTCCGAACGGGACCTCGTTCGCCCGCACCTCCGCCAGGATCTCCGGGTCCACCTGCTTCAGGTGCAGGTACCCGATCCGCTCGCCGTAGGTCTCGATCAGCTTGACGCTGTCGCCGCCGCAGTAGGCGTAGTGCCCCGTGTCCAGGCACAGCGACACCACCGACGAGTCCGTCCCGTCGAGGAAGCGGACGACGTTCTCCTCGCTGTCGATGTGGGTGTCGGCGTGCGGGTGGACGACGATCCGCAGGCCGTACCGCTCCCGTACCTCCTTGCCGAGGCGCTCGGTCAGGGAAGTGAGATTCCGCCACTGCTCGGGCGTGAGCGTGTCCGGTTCGAGGACGTCACCGGTCTTGTCGTCCCGCCAGAAGGACGGGATGACCACCAGGTGGGACGCGCCCATCGCCTGGGCGAGGACCGCGTTGTCCGCGACGTGCGCCCAGGTCTTCTCCCACACCGCCTCGCCGTGGTGCAGGCCGGTGAAGACCGTGCCCGCCGACACCTTCAGGCCACGTTGCGCGGTCTCCTCGGCGAGGACGGCGGGATCGGTCGGCAGGTACCCGTACGGCCCCAGCTCGATCCACTCGTAGCCGGAGGCGGCGACCTCGTCGAGGAAGCGCTGCCAGGGGACCTGCTGAGGATCGTCCGGGAACCAGACGCCCCAGGAGTCGGGGGCCGATCCGATCCGGATGCGGGACAGTGAGGGCTGAGGTGACAACGACGTCATGGCCGCCAGCGTGCGGTTCCCGAGCCAGGGGTGTCAAGGCCTGGTCCGAATGTCTGGACAAAACATTGACAGGGCTCCCTGTGCGGGGCTACAAAGCCGTGGAGAGCCGATACGAAGGGAACTCGATGGCGTACGACGTGATCACCATGGGGCGGATCGGAGTGGACCTCTATCCGCTGCAGACGGGCGTCCCGCTGCCGCAGGTGTCGTCCTTCGGCAAGTTCCTCGGCGGTTCGGCCACGAACGTGGCGGTCGCCGCGGCCCGCCTGGGACGGCGGACCGCGGTGATCACACGCACCGGCGACGACCCGTTCGGCGAGTACCTCCACGAGGCCCTGCGCGACTTCGGCGTCGACGACCGCTGGGTCACCCCGGTCCCCGGACTGCCCACCCCGGTCACCTTCTGCGAGGTCTTCCCGCCGGACGACTTCCCGCTGTACTTCTACCGGCAGCCCAAGGCGCCCGACCTGGAGATCGACGCCCACGAGCTCGACCTGGACGCCATCCGTGAGGCCCGCGTCTTCTGGGTGACCGGCACCGGCCTGAGCGAGGAGCCCAGCCGTACGGCGACCCTCGCGGCCCTGGCCCATCGCGCCAAGGCCGGCACGACGGTCTTCGACCTCGACTGGCGGCCCATGTTCTGGAGCGGTGACAGCAGCGGCTCCCGCCGCGGGCCCGACGCGGCCCGCCCCTTCTACACCGAGGCCCTGAAGCACACCACCGTCGCCGTCGGCAACCTCGACGAGGTGGAGGTCGCCACCGGAGTGCGCGAGCCGCACGCCGCCGCCCGCGCGCTCCTGGACGCCGGCGTCGAACTCGCCGTCGTCAAGCAGGGCCCCAAGGGCGTCCTCGCCGTCAACAACAAGGGTGAGTCGGCCGAGGTCCCTCCGCTCCCGGTGAACGTCCTCAACGGCCTCGGCGCCGGCGACGCCTTCGGCGGCTCCCTGTGCCACGGTCTCCTGGGCGGCTGGGACCTGGAGAAGATCATGCGGCACGCCAACGCGGCCGGCGCCATCGTCGCCTCCCGCCTGGAGTGCTCGTCCGCGATGCCGACCCCGGACGAAGTGGAAGCGGCACTCGCGGCAGGGGCCGTACGGTGACCATCGACATCGCGGATCTCGTCCGCACCCGCACCCTCCACCCCGAGGCCGTCGCGGAGGCCGCCGCCCGTCGCCCCCGCCGGCCGCTCCTCAATGACGACGGCCGCCTGATGATCGTCGCGGCCGACCACCCCGCCCGCGGTGCCCTCGGTGTCGGCGACCGCAAGTTCGCCATGGCCAACCGCGCCGACCTGCTCGAACGCCTCTGCCTGGCCCTGTCCCGCCCCGGCGTGGACGGCGTCCTCGCCACCGCCGACATCCTCGACGACCTGCTCCTCCTCGGTGCCCTCGACGGCAAGGTCGTCCTGGGCTCGATGAACCGCGGCGGCCTCCAGGGCGCCAGCTTCGAGCTCGACGACCGCTTCACTGGCCACCGCCCCGAGGACATCGAGCGCCTCGGCTTCGACGCGGGCAAGCTGCTGCTGCGGATCGACTACGACGACCCGGGCTCCCTCACCACCCTGGAGTCCACGGCCCGCGCCATCGACGACATGGCCGCCCGCCGACTCCCCATATTCGTCGAGCCGTTCATCAGCCGCCGCACCGACGACGGCAAGCTCCGCAACGACCTCTCCGCCGACGCCGTCACCAAGTCGATCGCCATCTCCTCGGGCCTCGGCGGCACGTCGGCCTACACCTGGCTGAAGGTGCCGGTCACCGAGAACCCCGACGACATGGCCGAGGTCATGGCGACCTCCACGCTGCCCGCCGTCCTCCTCGGCGGCGAGGTCGGCGACGATCAGGACGGCGCCTACGAGAAGTGGCGCGGCGCCCTGCAACTCCCCACCGTCCGGGGACTGGTGGTCGGCCGTTCGCTGCTGTACCCGGCGGACGGCGACGTGGCCGCCGCCGTGGACACCGCCGTAGGACTGCTGTGAGGGCCGCATGACGAGCAACGACCTCTACATCGCGAAGGGCGCCACGAGCAACGCCCAGTACGCCGTCGACATCGACCCCAAGCGGGCCGGCTGGACCCACAGCGGCCTGCGGATCGTCGAGCTGGAGCCTGGTGGCACGCACACCTTCACCACCGGGGACAGCGAGTGGATCGTCCTCCCGCTGCAAGGCGGATGTACCGTGCAAGCAGAGGGCGAAGAGTTCCAACTCTCGGGCCGCGAAAGCGTGTTCAGCGGAGTCACCGACTTCGCGTACGTGCCCCGCGACGCCCGGGCACAGATCGCCTCCGGCGCGGGAGGCCGCTTTGCTTTGGCAGGAGCGAAGTGCGAGCGACGACTCCCCGCCCGCTACGGCCCCGCGCCGGAGGTCCCCGTGGAACAGCGCGGCAGCGGCACCTGCACGCGCCACGTCCGCAACTTCGCCTCGGCCGACGCCTTCGACTGCGACAAGCTGATCGCGGTGGAGGTGATCACGCCCGGCGGCAACTGGTCCTCGTACCCGCCGCACAAGCACGACGAGCACCGGCCGGGCGAGGAGGCGGAACTGGAGGAGATCTACTACTTCGAGATCGACGGCCCGAACGGTTTCGGCTATCAGCGCGTGTCCCCTTCGCGTGAGGGCGGATCGGACGTCCTCGCGGAGGTCCGATCCGGCGACGCCGTCCTCGTCCCCGACGGATGGCACGGCCCGTCGATCGCCCAGCCCGGCCACGACATGTACTACCTGAACGTGATGGCCGGTCCGGGGGAGACTCGGGAGTGGCGGATCTGCTTCCACCCGGACCACACGGAGGGGTACAGATGACTCCGACGACCTCGACGACGAGGCTCACGGTCGCGCAGGCGCTCGTCCGCTTCCTGTCCGCCCAGTACTCGGAGCGGGACGGCGTACGGCAGCGGCTGATCGGTGCGACCTGGGGCATCTTCGGCCACGGGAACGTCGCCGGGCTCGGCCAGGCGCTGATCGAGTACGCCGCCGACATGCCGTACCACCAGGGCCGCAACGAGCAGTCCATGGTGCACGCGGCCGTCGGCTACGCCCGCCAGTCCAACCGCCTCTCCACCCACGCGGTGACGACCTCCATCGGCCCGGGCGCCACCAACCTGGTCACGGGCGCCGCCCTCGCGACCATCAACCACCTCCCGGTCCTGCTCCTCCCGGGCGACATCTTCGCCACCCGCGTCGCCGACCCGGTCCTCCAGCAGCTGGAAGTGCCGTACGCGGGCGATGTGTCCGTCAACGACAGCCTGCGACCGGTGTCGAGGTACTTCGACCGGATCACCCGCCCGGAGGCCCTGATCCCGGCCGCCCTGCAAGCCATGCGGGTGCTCACCGACCCGGTGGAGACGGGCGCGGTGACCCTCGCCCTCCCGCAGGACGTGCAGGCCGAGGCGTACGACTGGCCGGAGGAGTTCTTCGCCGAGCGCACCTGGGTCGTACGGCGCCCGGGCGCCGACCCGACCGAACTCGCCGAGGCCGTACGGGCGATCCGGGCGGCCCGGCGCCCGCTGCTGATCGCCGGCGGCGGCGTCCACCACAGCCGCGCCGAGGAGATCCTCGCCGAGTTCGCCGAGGCCACCGGCATCCCGGTCGCCTCCACCCAGGCCGGCAAGGGCTCCCTGCGCCACGACCACCCCCAGGACGTCGGCGGCGTCGGCCACACCGGCACGGCCACCGCCAACGAGCTCGCCCGCCAGGCCGACCTGGTGATCGGCGTGGGCACGCGGTACACCGACTTCACGACCGCCTCCGGCACGCTGTTCACGGGTGACGGCGTCCGCTTCCTCAACCTCAACATCGCCCCGTACGACGGCCACAAGCTCGCGGGACTGCCACTGGTGGCGGACGCCGGCCGCGGCCTGGCGGAGCTGACGCAGTCCCTGGGGATGCACGCGCACCGGGTCACGGACACGTACGTCGACGAGTACACCCTGGACAAGGAGCGCTGGGAACAGCGCGTCGACGCCTGCTACGAGGCCGACGAGCCGGACATACGGCCGACGCAGTCGCAGGTCCTCGGCGCCCTGGACGCCCTCGTCGACGAGTCCGACGTGATCATCAACGCGGCCGGTTCGCTCCCCGGCGACCTGCACAAGCTGTGGCGGGCGCGCTCCCGGGACCAGTACCACCTGGAGTACGGCTACTCCTGCATGGGCTACGAGATCCCGGCCGCGATCGGCGTGAAGATGGCCGCTCCCGAGCGCAACGTCTGGGCGCTGGTCGGCGACGGCACGTACCTGATGATGCCGACGGAGATCGTCACGGCCGTGCAGGAGGGGATCGCGATCAAGATCCTGCTCGTGCAGAACCACGGGTACGCGTCCATCGGCGGCCTGTCGGAAGAAACCGGCGGTGAACGCTTCGGCACCGCATACCGCTTCCCGTCCGACGACGGTACGTACACGGGGGCGCCGCTCCCGCTGGACCTCGCCGCCAACGCGGCCAGCCTCGGTATGCGCGTGCTGCGCGCGAAGACCGTACGAGACCTCCGCACCGCCCTCGCCGAGGCGCGGGCCGCGGACACTCCCACATGTGTCTACGTGGAGACCGAAACCGCAGACACAGTGTCGGGCCCGCCTCCGGCGCAGGCCTGGTGGGATGTACCTGTGGCCGAAACCGCGACCCGCGCGTCCGCGGTCAAGGCCCGTGAGCTGTACGAACGGCACGTCTCTACCCGACGCCGCCATCTGTGAAGGAGCACTCGGTCATGACGAAGATCGTCAACCACTGGATCGGCGGCAAGACCGTCGAAGGCGCGTCGGGTACGTACGGGCCGGTCACCGACCCGGCGACCGGCGCGGTCACCACGAAGGTCGCGTTCGCCACCGTCGACGAGGTCGACGCCGCGGTCGCCGCCGCCAAGGACGCGTTCGCCACCTGGGGCCAGTCCTCGCTGGCCAAGCGCACGGAGATCCTGTTCCGCTTCCGCGCCCTGCTCGACGCCAACCGTGACGCCATCGCCGAGCTGATCACCGCCGAGCACGGCAAGGTGCACAGCGACGCCCTGGGCGAGGTCGCGCGCGGCCTGGAGATCGTCGACCTGGCCTGCGGCATCAACGTGCAGCTGAAGGGCGAGCTGTCGACGCAGGTCGCCAGCCGGGTGGACGTTTCGTCGATCCGTCAGCCCCTCGGCGTCGTGGCCGGCATCACGCCGTTCAACTTCCCGGCGATGGTGCCGATGTGGATGTTCCCGATGGCCATCGCGTGCGGCAACACGTTCGTGCTGAAGCCGTCGGAGAAGGACCCGTCCGCGTCTCTCAAGATCGCCGAGCTCCTCGCGGAAGCCGGGCTGCCGGACGGCGTCTTCAACGTCGTCCACGGCGACAAGGTGGCGGTGGACCGTCTCCTTGAGCACCCGGACGTCAAGGCCGTCTCCTTCGTCGGCTCGACCCCGATCGCCCGCTACATCCACACCACCGCCTCCGCGAACCACAAGCGCGTCCAGGCCCTGGGCGGCGCCAAGAACCACATGCTGGTCCTGCCGGACGCCGACCTCGACGCGGCGGCCGACGCGGCCGTCTCGGCGGCGTACGGCTCCGCCGGCGAGCGCTGCATGGCCATCTCGGCCGTGGTCGCGGTCGGCGCGATCGGCGACGAGCTGGTGGAGAAGATCCGCGAGCGCGCCGAGAAGATCAAGATCGGCCCCGGCAACGACCCGACGTCCGAGATGGGCCCGCTGATCACTGCCGTCCACCGCGACAAGGTGGCGTCGTACGTGGAGGGCGCGGCGGCCGAGGGCGCGGAGGTGGTGCTGGACGGCACCGGCTACACCGTCGAGGGCTTCGAGGACGGCCACTGGCTCGGCATCTCGCTCCTCGACAAGGTGCCCACGTCGGCGAAGGCCTATCAAGACGAGATCTTCGGCCCGGTCCTGTGCGTCCTGCGCGTCGACACGTACGACGAGGGCGTGGCGCTGATCAATGCGTCCCCCTTCGGCAACGGCACCGCGATCTTCACCCGGGACGGCGGCGCGGCCCGCCGCTTCCAGCTGGAGATCGAGGCCGGCATGGTCGGCGTGAACGTCCCGATCCCCGTCCCCGTCGGCTACCACAGCTTCGGCGGCTGGAAGGACTCCCTCTTCGGCGACCACCACATCTACGGCAACGACGGCACGCACTTCTACACCCGCGGCAAGGTCGTCACCACCCGCTGGCCGGACCCGGCCGACGCCCCCTCCGGCGTGGACCTGGGCTTCCCGCGCAACCACTGACGGTCGGTCCCAGTGAGTGAAGTCGTCCGCGCGGACGACTTCACTTCGGGGGACGGCTGTAGCGCTCCAGGGTCGCTTGGCGGGGCCCGCGGGAGTCCCGGCGGTCAGTCCACGGTCACCGACCACCCTCCGCGCGAGAGGGCGAGAGTGCCGTCCGGGGTGATCCGGACCCGCGCCCCGTACACCGGCAATCCGCCCTCGCGGTTGAGCCGGTGACGGATCCGCTCCAGCTCATCCCATAGGCGGCGGGGGCCGCCCTGGTGCACCGTCGGGGAGTCGAGGAACCCGGCCGCGGTGGCGCGGGCCCAGGAGCCGTCAGGGTGCAGCATCCACACGGTTCGTTCGTCGCCGTCGACCGCGGTCCGGTGGTCGATGCCGGGCACGAGGAGTTCGAGCATCGACATCACCTCCCACGAGTCCGGCACGTACAGCAGCGGATACCGGCTGGTACTCACGTGCTCACCGCCAGCCCGCTTCACCTGCTCCCACAGCTCATCCGTTGGCCGCTCGTAGTCGTCGCCGTGGCGGGTACGCATGAACCCGGCCGCGTCGGGCTCGACGCGGCCCACGGCGCCGCCGTCCTCGGTCTTGTCCGCGGTGACGATCAGCCCGGTTCCGGCGAGGGTGGTCACGAGCCGTCCGCCAGGCCGCAGGGCGGCCAACCACGAGGCCGGCACGGGTCGTACGGACACCGTGGACACGATCCGGTCGTACTCACCCGGCAGATCCCCGGTGATGTCGACCACGGCCATGTGCGGGTGCAGCCCGATGAAGTCGAGCCGTTCACCCGCGACCTCGACCAGGTGCGGGTCTACGTCCACGCTCGTCACCCGCTCGTCGCCGAGCCGCCGGCAGAGCAGCGCGGTGCCGTAGCCGGTGCCGGTCGTCACCAACACTCGGGAATCGTCGGCGATCACCGCGTGCCGATACATGGTCACCACCAGGCCCGGCAGCGTCGACGACGACGTGGGTTTCCCCGCTGCGATCGTGGCGGCGGGCTCGGCGTGGTCGGCGTGCGCGGAGCCGATGCGGGTCACGAGCGTCCGGTCCGCGTAGGCCGTTTGCATCCACGCTTCGGGATCGGCCAGGCCGTCGCGCAGCTCCCACCCCTGATCGCCGCGCGCCCACCAGCGGGGCACGAACACGTGCCGCGGCGTGGTGGCGAGCGGTTCGTACCAGCGCGACTCAGGCCGGACCACGTCGGCCGCCAGGCGCCGCGCGTGCGCCTCCCAATCCATCCGGGTGCGCCTCCTAGTCGTACGCCGGCTCACAGGCCGGGGTCTCGGCGGGGGAACAGTCGGAGCCGTCCTGATCAGGGTTGCAGCTGTGGGCCTTGCCGGGCGAGGGCATGCAGGAGTCTTCGTCCGGCGTGCATCCGCGACGGCGCACCCGCGGGATGCTCGCGGCGATCTGCGCCCACTGCTGCCCGGCGAACACCTCCGCCAGCGACCCGGCCTTGACGTCACCGGCGGGCAGGAACCGGCCCAGCACGCAGGGGGCAACCTTCCCGTCGGGCAGGATCGCGGCTTTACCGTCCGCGCACCGCCCGCACAGCTGGGACGTGGACGGGATCTGTGTCGTCGCGGCGTTGCCGACGCCGCGCACACGGTCGACGTGCACCCGGGCCACCCCCAACGTGGCCATCTCGGCGCGGGCCTCCTCGGAGCGCTGCCCCTCGCGCATGTGGATGATGCCGACCTTCACGTGAATGCCGCGGCGTACGGCCTCGATGATGTTGGCGCGGGTGGAGTCGTGGGAGCCTTTCCGGCCGGTGATCTGGTCGTGCTCGTCGGGGTCGTCGGAGTAGTACGACGTGCCCAGGGTCACCTGCGGGTGAGAGAACAGCTCCCAGTGCTCCGCGCGCACCCGGTACAAGTTGCTGAACACCTGGACCCGCAAGCCGGCGCTCAGGGCGTGCTCGACGAGCTCCGTGAACTCCGGGTGCATGGTGGGCTCGCCGCCGATGAACTGCACCGTTTTCACGCCGAGCTCCGCGGCCTCGTCGATGACGCGCCGCCAGTCCTCGGCGGTCATGGTGCCGTGGTCCTTCGTCGGCCCGGCCTGGGCGTAGCAGTGCGACGTAGTCCTTGCTTAGTTCTTGTGTCTCTTTGAGGTAGCCCAAGATCAGGAGATTGCGAAAGTCTCTTGCACTCTCTTGAGTCTCAATCATACCGTTCACGGCATGCATCTGATCTTCTACAGCCGAACGGGCTGGGAGAGCTGGGGGCTTGGGCGTCAGCCGCTGATCCCCGAAGGCATGCCGGTCTTGATCGACGAGGACTTGGCCTTCGAGGACGACGGCGTACCCCGGCCCACGGTGGCAGCCAACCGCTGGTTGCGCGATCTCCCTCTCAACGGGGCGCGGTCTAAGAGGACTTGGAAGAACTACGCGCAGGCTCTGCGCTGCTGGCTGGAGTTCCTGGCCAGGATCGGCGTGGATCCGCTCGGGGAGCGGCAGCCTTTGCGGGACGCTCTGAGTGCGTTCTCGGAGTACCGGTTCGCGGGGCCGCTGGAGGCCCGCTGGGACGAGGGCACGTGGGATCAGAACATCAACACCGTGGCCCGCTTCTACGCGTGGGCTGATGATGAGGGCCTCTGCCCCGCCGTGCCGTTCACGTACCAGATGGTCCGGCGGTACACCGAGGCCGGCGTGCAGCTCGCGCGACGGAACACGGCCACGGTGCGGCGGGCGAAGCCGCACGTCACGGTGAAGTATCTGGAGAGCGACTTCCTTGAGCTGTTCCTCCGGGCAGTGGCAGGCCTGCGCCCGGACGGCGAGCCGGACTCGTTCCGCGGCCGTCACCTGGGGCGCAACGCCGCCATGGGGTCGCTCGTGGCATCAAGCGGCCTGCGAGCCCAGGAGTTGACGCACTTGCTGACGTACGAACTGCCTGCCCTCCCGGCCCGCAGCAGCGCGGTTCCGGTCCGGTTCCCGCTGTCCGCGCAGATCACCAAGGGCAAGAAACCCCGGGAAACGTGGGCCAGTTACGCCCCCCTGGCCGACACGCACCAGTACATCGAGCTGGACCGCGCGATCCTGACGGAGGGCCGCCGATACCGTCCCGAGCCGCGCCTGGGCGAGCCGTTGGTGATCACCGAGCCGGACTGGGAGGGCGGGAAGGTGAACGGCCGCCGGGTCTCCTGGCGCAAGCTGACCTTGAACGAGCGGCTGCGGCTGGTAACGCCGGAGGGCACACCCGCGATCATCGCGGTGCAGTCGGACGGAACCCCGTTCACCGACTGGGCGACCGTCTTCCGCCGGACCTCTGAGCGCATCCGGCGGGACTTCGAGCCACGGTTCCCGACGGTCGGCCCCCACGTCCTGCGTCACACGTTTGCGATGGCGACTCTGGAGAAGCTGGTCAAGGGCCACTATCAGCGGGCGGCTGCCCTGGTGGCAGACGCAAGTGAGGACGCCGCGCTCTCGCTGTACCTGACGAAGGCAGACCCTCTTATGGTGCTGCGGGATTTGCTCGGGCATTCCAGCGTGACCACTACGGAAATTTACATCCAGCGCTTGGACGTGCAGCGGATCTACCGCGAGCTCTACGACGAGGCGGGCAGGAACAGCGGCCAAGCCGCCGCCGAGGCGGACGCCGAGTTCGACGACGAGGAGGATGCCACATGGTGACCCGGGTCGAGCACGCCCCGCTGCGCATCGAGTTCACGTTCCCCAACGGCACTGCCTGGACGGGGAACCTGAGCGCCACGGCTAACGAAAGGCTGGCGGAGGACCTCGCCTACGGCCTCGTTCAGATGGTGCACCCGCTGGGCCGCATCACCGCACTTCAGAGCGCGATGGCGTACACATCGACGATCCGCCGGATGGTCGCGGAGCTGGCTGCGATGGGCTTTCACGGGCGCCTGTCGGATCTGCGCACGAGCCACGTCCTGTCGTACTGGATGTCCGTCGGTGGCAGGCGCGTCTTCCACACCCGCCGCCTGCTGGCCGGCTGCGGGGACCGCGTGGACGCGGGTATTCGGGTTCACCTGGAGGGGAAGGCCGTCAAGAGCCCACCTCGAAGCAAGCCTCTGAAGCCGTACACCGACGGCGAGTGGCGGCAGATCGAGGCCGGGCTGCGGGACTATCTACAGCAGGTCATGGCCCGACAGCGCGAGGTCCTTGACCTGGCGGCACTGGGCCCTGACAGCTCCGACCTCGGCCGGAACCGGCAGAACTTCGCGTGGCTGGTGCGCGAGCATGGGCCGCTGAAGGTCAGGGACGCCACCAGGGTTCTGGGTCTGACCGTGGACTACTTCCGCGACGGGATCGGCGGCCAGTTCCGGGCCGTGCGGAATGCCATGTATCCGAAGGTGGACGTGGTGGTGGCGATGCGTCTCCTGTTCGGCGTCTACAGCGGTGTCGTCCCGGACGGGATCCGTGATCTGGGGGTGGACGACTTCACCTGGACTGGGAATCGCACGGTACTGATGGACTACGTCAAGGGGCGGCGGGGGCCGGAGTCGGTGAATCTTCCCGCGCGGGCGGTACGTCTGCTGGAACGCTGGCTGGAGATGTCGGAGCCGCTGCGACGGTTCGCGTCGGAGTCCGTGGCCGGGGACTTGTTCATCTTCCTGAACGGCGACAATGGCCGAGAGGCGCACGGGACTTCTCAGTTGGCAGTGCTGTCCACCCGCATGGCCCCCAAGAGCGGAAACACAGCGCGGCGCCAGCTGGCCCGAGACCTGCAACTGCGGACGGACGCGGGGACGCCGCTGCTGCTGCACTCGGCGCGGATCCGGACGACATATCACAACGTGCTGGCGCGTCGGGGATGGACCGGGCGCACAAAGATCGACCCCAACCACACCGCCGCGGTAGAGGGCAGTCACTACGTTTCGACCACGACGCCCGCCCAGGCCGAAGCGATCGGGTCCATCATCGAGGACGCCCAGGCCGACATTCTGCGCAGGAGCCGGCCGTCGATCGTCCTCGATGACGACGAGGCAGCCGAGTTCGTGACCCAGCAGCCCGAACAGGCCCGCCGCCTGGGCCTGGATGCCGAGGCCATGGCCGAGCTCTTGGGCGGCGAGATGGACGTGTTCACTGCCGCGTGCACCAACCAGCTGGCCGGACTGCACGGCCCGGCGGGCAAGCCCTGTCCGGCCCGGCCGTGGGTATGCCTGCTGTGCCCGCTGGCGGTCTTCACTCCCCGGCACGCGCCCAATCTGCTGCGGCTGAAGGCCTACTTCGCCCGTCAGTCACGGCAGATGACCGTGCAGCAGTTCCTCGCGGTGTTCGGCCCGTACGCCGACCGCCTGGACCACGACATTCTGCCCCGCTTCGACTCCCGCCAACTCGAGGCGGCCGCCGGTGAGGTGGCGGACGTCGATGCCGAGCTGCCGCTGCGGCCCGAGGAAGGAACCCAGTGACCCGCCCTGCCCGTTCCCTGGTCGTTGAGAGCCCCGCTGGTCCGATCCCCCGCGAGTGGGCCATGAAGTCCCCATTCGCGGGCATGAACGTGTGCGCTGAAGCGGGCTGGGACATGCTGCCGGACGGCCCTCACCCGTTGTTCGACGAGGACTTGTGGCCCCTGACGGGGGTGAAGTTCCCCAAGGGGGTGCGGTCCAACGTCAAGCGCCTGGACTTCACCGGGATTATCAATCCCGCGATGCGACTGACCGCCAAGGAGTACATCTTCGCGCTGGTCGTGCCGGATCACGAACGTGTGCTGGCCCTGCCGGACGCCCGGCGCGAACCGTACAGGCCGGAATCGGCATTCAACTTCACGGTCCAGCTCGTACGTTGGATGAACTTCGTGACCGAACAGGGCATGTCCTCACTGAACGAGGTGATGCAGGAGCACTGCGACGTCTACCGGGACATCCGCTCGGTGCGGACCCGTAAGAACCGGCGCGGGACCGGACCGATCACGCCGGCCACCATGCTCACCATTCTGCGGCCGGTTGTAGATCTAGCCGCCTACCGCGAGCTGTTCACGATGGGCTCCTACCGTCCCGATTTCACGCCCTGGCCAGGGCACACGGTCAGCGATGTCGCCGGATGGCAGACCTATGCAATCCCCTCGACGCCGCCCGTGCCTGACGAGGTGTTCCAGCCCACGGTTGCCGCGGCCTTGTACCTGGTGGAGACGCTGGGGCCGTTGGTGGCCGAGGAGTTCGAGCGCATGCTGGCCGTGAGGGCTGACACCTCGGACTCGAGACCGCGGGATTTCGCAGCGAAACACCAGGCTGCTGTGGAGGCCGCCCTGCAGTGGCACCTGCATGAGCATGTGCCACTGGTGTCGCTCGACGCCCGCCACGTCACCCGACGCCTCAACCGAGGCTGGAGACCGGACGACCCGCTGTTGCACATCAACGTCGGGCAGTTCTACGGCAAGGTGACCGGTACCAGATACGCGAGGATGACCGACCAAGTGGTCGAGCAATTCCGCCCGCTGCTGGAGCCGGTGGCGGCCAAGGTGGGAGCCGCGGGCGAGTTCGGCCGGGATGCGCAACTGGTGCCCCGCAGCGACGACTCGCAGCTGATGGTGCCCTGGACGCTTCCGCTGACCGGGGACGAGGTCCGGAGCCTGCAGTTCGTTCTGCTAGCGGCCTGCCGGGTCCTGGTCGCTGCCCTGAGTGGCATGCGGGCCGGGGAACTGGACGAGATGACCGCCGACTCCCCACAGCCGCCGGTCACCGTCTCCGGCGGCGCCCAGCGCTTCAAGTTGGGCAGCAAGCTGATCAAGGGGCAGGAGTTCGGGGGCGTCGCCGAGGAATGGGTGGTACTGGAACCGGCCTGGCGGGCAGTGAAGCTCGCCGCCCGTCTGAACCAGGCCCAGGGAGGTCAGCGGGCCTTCGCCCGCTCGCCCATGGACTTCCTGCACAAGAAGCTGCGGGAGTGGGTCAACAGTCCGGCCGGGCAGCGGCTCGGCCTGGCGGCGATCCCGGCCGGGCCGGTGAACGGACGGATGCTGCGGCGGACGCTCGCCCTGTCGCTGGCCCACCGCCCCGGCGGGCTGCTGGCCGCGAAGATCCACCTCAAGCACGTCTCCGTGGTCACCACCGAGGGCTATGCGAACCGGCCCGGCGGATCCCAGGGCAACCTGTTGGCCGAGGTGGAGCGGGAACAGGACAAACACCACCTGACGCTCACGAAGGAGGCCTTCGAGGACTACCACGCGGGCCGCATGCCCGCAGGCCCCGGGGCCCGCGAGCTGATCAAAGCGTTCGAGCACATCGACGCCCAGCTCAAAGACCACGAGCCCGGCACCGCGGCCGTGCTGGAGGCCGAGAGACGGCTGGAGAACCTGCTGCGGCAGCAGTCCAAGCACCTGCATCTGCAGACCGCGAACTACTGCTGGTTCCGCGACCCGCACAAGGCCCTGTGCCTGAAGCTGGCGGGCACCCCGGACGCAACGAAACCGCTGGGCGGGATGTGCGACTCCGCACGCTGCCCGCAGGCCACCCACCACCCCTGCCACCTGCCGGTGTGGAAGTCCACCGTCGGCAGCGGCCGAGTCTTCCTTGACAACCCGCGCTTCCCCAAGGCGGAGAAGAGGCGGCTCGAGCCCGAGGTGGAGCGGGCCCAGCGGGTCGTGGACGAGATCCTCCAGGCCACGCAGACCGCTGAAGACGAGGAGGTGAGCTGAGTATGGCGAGGATCAGCGACGAGACCCGGGCGCGCAACGAGCAGGCCATCCGCGCGGCGATGGACCGGATGCTGTGCGGCGAGCTGCCGCCCGGCGGCAGGTGCGATCTCAAAACCCTCGCGGCCGAGGCCGGGGTGACCCGCACCGGCTTCTACCCGAAGAAGAACCGTGACGGCACCGAACGGCCCGGCCCCTACCAGCACCTGGCCGAGGAGTTCGAACGCCGCCTGAAGGCTCTGCAGGACGCCGGGGAGGTCCCCGACCCCCGCACCGCGCAGATCGAACGGCTCAAGGCCGAGGTCGCCCAGCTCAAGGACCGCGTCGCCGCCCGGGAGGCGGCTCTGCGCGAGCTGGAGGACTTCCGCGTCCAGGCCGTCTCCCGGCTCGCCGCCCAGCACGAGGAGATCACCCGCCTGCGCGGCCAGGTCGCCCAGGCGGGCGAGGCGGGCAACGTGCGGCGTCTTCCGGGCGCCGGGGACCGCACGGCGCCGTTCGGTTCGTGTAGCTGACCGGCGCGGCACCGGTTGGTCCGCCCGCGCGGCACCGGTTGGTCCGCCCGCGCGGCACCGGCGGACCAACCGGCGTCGTCAGGGGCAGGATGCTCCGCGTGCCAGTCCCGCATCCCACTCCTCACGGTCGGGCTGCGGCAGGGCCTCGATACGCTCGGTCAGCGGCGGCAGGGCCTCGCTCAGGGCTGTGGTGCCGAGGTTCAGGACATATACGCCGTGGTCGCGGTACGGCCGGAACCCCAGGCGGGACCAGGTGCATTGGAGGGCGCTCACGGCGCGGTCGTGGGCGGCGTCGTCCTTGAGGCCGGTGCGGTCCAGCGGTGAGGGGAGCAGGCGGCGCCGCGGGCCCCGGCCCCGAGCCGGGCGATGGCCTTGCCTGCCAGCACCGCGCCGACGCCGAACCCACGCCACGGGCGGGTCAGCTGTGCGGAGTTGAGCAGGAGCATGCCCGAGCCGAACGGCTCGGCGTGCTCGTCCAGGCTGTCGCGGAAGTGTCCGGTGGCCGGGTCAAGGATCGACTCGGCGATCACGCCGATGTCGCCGTCGTAGCCGTCGAGGACGCCGAACAGGTCACGGGTGGCATAGGGGTCGGCGCGGTAGAACTCGAAGTCGCCGACGTGCCCGACGCTCTTGTCGCCCTCCAAGTCATAGAGGTCAGCGGCCACGTGCCAGATCTCCGGCTCGTCCTCGCCGGTGTCCCACCAGCTCTGCTCGCAGGTGTAGGTGAGGCGGATCGCACTGACGGGACCGGGCAGCGCCCGCGGCTCGGTCGCCGTCACGCGTGCACCGCCGCGGCATGGAGGGCTTGGCGTCCGGCGTCGGTGACCTCGACGAGATCGCTGTGGCTGCCGTCCGCGGGCACCACCACGCGCACCAGTTTCCGCTTCCACAACTGCAGCGAGACGCCGTACCAGGCGATCTGCCGCTCGGTCCACGCCTCGTGGCCGGGGTGGTTCTCGTCCATGCCGGGCTCGCCGGGGTTGAGGACGGGGAAGCAGTCGGACATCGCCACCGGCTCGGGCGAGTCGGCAATCATCTGCAACAGGTCACGTTCATCGCTGCTCAAGGCCATGCGCTCCACGCTACGGCAGCTCACTGACGGTTCCGCGCCACGCCTCAGCTTCCATGAGGAGGTGTGGTGGACCAGACCGCGCCGCGCTCAAGGCAGAGACGCAGCCGGTCCTCAGCCGCCTGCACTGCCCTCATCAGGTCACTGCGCAGGCGTGCCGGAACGGTCCCGGCGTCGAGTCCTGCGGTGCGGACCAGGCTGGTCAGGGCCCGGAGCCGGCCGACTGTATAGTCGGTCAAATCTCCCGTTTCTCGTCGTCGTGCTTGCCTATCGTTGGAAGCCTCACGCAACATCAGGGCCTGACGAGCTGTCGGAGAGGGACGGGGAGGGCTGCGCGTGTCGCAACGTTGGAAGATCACGGTTGTCGTGGCTGCAGTGGCTGGCATCGTGTCGACACCGTTGGTCTGGCTGCTGGACAGCCCTGATACCGGCCAGCTGGTCGGCGCCTCAGTCCAGGCTGGCACCGGCATCGCCACCCTGGTCTGGGCACTGCTGCAACGCCCGCCTGCCCCGGGTCCGGGTCCGGCAGACGTGGCCGTCGACACCGGGAATGCCGAGGGAATCGGCGGTGGCACCGCCCAGACCGGTGTGCGGCGCCCCGGCGGTGCGGGAACCGGGTCGGCGGAGGCGAAGCGCACCGGGGACGCCACCGCGCAGGGCCCTGGCAGCAGTGCCGGCACCGGAGTTGACTACAGCTGACCCCAGGCCCACTGCGTTTCACAAGAGGGGAATCCGTCCTGTCATGAAGTGGCGGAAGCGTCGCTCCACGCCCGAATCCGACGAGGTCAGGTCCAAGGCCGAGGGCCGTGTGCCAGAGCAGCCGGTGGTTGTGACGGATACAGGCGATGCCCATGCCCAAGACGGCGGAACCGCGGTGACCGGCTACCGCGGACCAGTCCCAGAGCCCGTCGGCCCTTCGACCGGAGGGGCGGTGCAGGTATCCCGGACCGGGGATGCCATCGCCTCCGGGATGGGCAGCACCGCCATCAGCGGGTACGTCAACGAATTGACCGTGGTGCAGCAGACCGCCCCGCGGGAACGGGCCTCCTGGCCGCACCAGACAGGCCTGATCCCGCCCCGGGCGCAGTCCTTCCAGCACCGGGCCGAGGTCGAGCAGTTGCGGGCGGCGGTCGCCGACGGGGGCACGGCGGTGCTGTGCCAGGTCCTGACGGGAACCGGCGGGGTGGGCAAGACCCAGCTCGCCGCCGACTACGCCCGCGCCGCCTGGAAATCCGGCGGGGTGGACGTGCTGGTGTGGATCACTGTCAGCACCCGCTCGGCGGCCGTGTCCGGGTACGCACAGGCCGGCGTCGAGGTCCTTGGTGCCGACCCGGGTGACCCGGAGCAGGCCGCGAAAGCGTTCCTGGCCTGGCTCGAACCCAAACCCGACGCGAAGCCGTGCCGGTGGCTGGTCGTCCTGGACGACCTCGCCGACCCGGCCGACCTGCGTGGCCTGTGGCCCCCCACCAACCCCTCGGGCCGAACTCTCGTCACCACCCGCCGCCGGGACGCCGCCCTGACCGGTCCCGACCGGCGACTGGTCACCGTCGGCCTGTTCACTCCCGACGAAGCCGCCGCCTACCTGACCGCCACCCTGGCAGGTCACCATCGCCACGAACCGGTCGGCCAGCTCACCGCCCTGGCCGCCGACCTCGGGTATTTGCCGCTGGCCCTGGCCCAGGCCGCCGCCTATCTCGTTGACTCCGGCCTGGACTGCGCCGCCTACCGACAGCTGCTGGCCGACCGGGCCCGGACGCTGGCGGACGTCTTGCCTGAGCCCGACGCGCTTCCCGACGACCACGCCACCACGGTCGCCGCCGCCTATTCCCTGTCCATCGAACGCGCCGACCGCCTACGCCCGGCGGGCCTGGCCCGCCCCATGCTGCAACTGGCCGCGATGCTCGACCCCAACGGCATCCCAGCGCCTGTCTTGGCCGCACCTCCCGCCCTGACCTACCTCACCAGACACCGCACCCGCAGTGAGGACACCGGTAGGAGTGGACGATGGCGAAGGCTCATACGAAGGCAGCGGGTCAGTGTGGAGGAATCGGCTGACGCTCTGCGGTGTCTGCACCGGCTCAGCCTGATCGATCACACTCCGGCCACCGCACACCAGGCGGTGCGCGTGCATAACCTCATCCAACGCGCCGTCCGCGACTCCCTACCCGCAAATCAGCGCGACCAGCTTGCCCGTGCTGCCGCCGACGCACTGGCCGACGCCTGGCCCGAGGTTGAGCGCGATACCGCCCTTGCCAGCGCCCTGCGTGCCAACGTTGAAGCTCTCACCAGCCAGGCCCAGGACACCTTCTGGTGGTGGCTACCCCAGGTCCATGACATCTTCTACCGCGCCGGCAGAAGCCTCGGAGAAAGTGGCCAGGTCACCGCTGCCATCACCCACTTCCGACGCTTGGTGGACGCCACCCGCGATCGGCTGGGTCCGGACCACCCCAACACCCTGACCGCGCGAAACAACCTCGCCCTCTGGCAGGGGACATCGGGGGATGCGGCCGGAGCCGCAGACGCCATGGCCGAACTGCTGCCCGACTTTCTGCGGGTGTTCGGTCCCGATAACCTCAACACCTTGATGGCCAGGGGCAATCTCGCCGATTGGAGGGGGAAGTCGGGGGATGCAGCCGGAGCCGCAGACGCCTTGACCGACCTGCTGCCCGATTATCTGCGGGTGTTGGGTCCCGATCACCCCGACACCTTGACCACCCGGGGTGGTCTCGCCAAGTGGCGCGGGAACGCGGGGGACGCAGCCGGAGCCGCAGACGCCATGGCCGAACTACTGGCCGACTGTCTCCGGGTGTTCGGTCCCGATCACCCGGACACTCTGTCCGCTCGGGGCGGTCTCGCCTTCTGGCGAGGCGAGTTGGGTGATGCGGCCGGAGCCGCAGAGGCCTTCGCCGAACTACTGGCCGACGAAGAGCAGGCGTTGGGTTCCGACCATCCCGAGACCCTGACCACCCGGAACAATCTCGCCTTCTGGCAGGGGAAGTCAGGAGACACGGCCGGAGCCGCAGAGGCCTTCGCCGAACTACTGGCCGACCATGAGCGGGTGTTCGGTTCCGACCATCCCGAGACCCTGACCACCCGGAACAATCTCGCCTTCTGGCAGGGGAAGTCAGGAGACACGGCCGGAGCCGCAGAGGCCTTCGCC
>NZ_JBEOVF010000004.1:220039-343988 GCF_040295365.1 Streptomyces sp. NPDC002838
CCGAACTACTGGCCGACCATGAGCGGGTGTTCGGTCCCGACCACCCCAACACCCTGATGGCTCGGAACAATCTCGCCTTCTGGCGGGGGGAGTCGGGGGATGCAGCCGGAGCCGCGGACGCCTTGACCGACCTGCTGCCCGACTTTCTGCGGGTGTTGGGTCCCGATCACCCCGACACCTTGACCACCCGGCGCAATCTCGCCTCCTGGCGGGGGAAGTCGGGGGATGCAGCCGGAGCCGCGGACGCCTTCGCCGAACTACTGGCCGACCATGAGCGGGTGTTCGGTCCCGACCACCCCGACACCCTGACCACGCGGAACAATCTCGCCTCCTGGCGGGGGAAGTCGGGCGGAATCAACGTCGCATAACGATCGTCTGCCGACACTCGGCACCGTGATGGGGCGACACACTGAAGGTCGCCGGGCTCGAACGGCTCTCCCGCTCGGTGCCGCACTACTTCGACAAGTCCACCGTCACCTACATCCGCGCTCGCGAAGGTATTTCCGGGGCTGTCGACACCCACGAGATCAGCCCCAGTGCCAGCGCCGGACGTTCGTGGAACAGGTGGCGGGCCTGACCGAGCCACGCCGCCGTTCCTCACCGGCGGCACGGTCGGCGATGCGGGCCGCCGCGATGGAACTCGGCGGGCGCCCGGGCCAGCGTCTGTGCGCGAAGCTGCGACTCCACGGCCGGCGGACCGCACTGCTGCGGCAACCGCTCGCCCCGCCCGTGCCGGCCCAGGCACCGCGGATACTGGGCATCGACGAGTTCGCGTTCCGCAAAGGGCGGACCTACGGCACCGTCCTCGTCGACGTCGAAAATTCCAGGCCTGTAGACGTCCTGCCTGACCGCGAGACCAGTTCGGTTGCCGCCTGGCTCCACGAGCACCCCGGCGCCGAGATCGTATGCCGTGACCGCCTGATGGCCTTCACCAAGGCAATCAAGCAGGCGGCCCCTGATGCCCTGGAAGTCGCCGATCGCTGGCACCTCTCCAAAACCTCTCGACGGCCGTGAAAACGTGCCGCCGACACCGTGCATGCCTGCGCCGACCTGCCACCACAGATGCCGGACCGCTGCCGACTGCCCCAGCGACTCCCCTCTTGGACCGCGTACGCCAACGCCACAGGGACGTCAACGAACTGGCCGCCACGGGGCTGTCCCTCAGCGCCATCGGCCGCCGCCTGCGACTGGACCGCAAGACGGTACGGCGATACCGGCACAGCGACCTTGATGACCTCCTCGCCTCGGCACGGGACCGGGGCGCAGGTCTCCTCGACCCGTTCACCAACTACGTGCAGCACCGTTTCCAGGCGGGCTGCACGAATTCGATGCAGCTCTACCGCGAGTTGATCGGTCTCGGCTATGCCGGCGGCTATCACGTCGTGAACCGCTACGTGATCACTATCAGGAAGGGCACCGCGGTCCCCACCCATACAGTGACGCCCAGCCCACGCATCATCACCTCATGGATCATGCGCCCGCAGGAGACACTCCGGCCCTCGGAGACCGCGCAGCTGGAAGCCGTACGGAACGCCTGCCCGGAGATCACCGCTGCCTGCGACCTCGCATGGGAGTTCACGGACATGGTCCGCCACCGTCAGGGCCACCGACTCCTGGACTGGATCCAGAAAGCCGAGGTGAGCGGTCCTGAGGCCATCGGTGTCTTCGCCGACTCCGTCCGTCAGGACCTCCCGGCCGTCACCGCTGGTCTCACCCTGTCCTACAGTTCCGGCGCCGTTGAGGGGCACGTCAACAGAATCAAGACGATCAAACGGCAGATGTACGGCCGAGCCTCCTTCACCCTGCTCAGAGCCCGCATCCTCCTGCAGCCGTAGCTATCACGGAAGCGCGGTCACAACCAATGGAAGCACTCAGTCATACTCGCTGTTGTGCTGTGACAGCGAACCTGAGTGTGTGTCATCGAAGTTCGATCGGGTCTCTCGCCGACGCGCGTACGTGCTGAGGCATGTGTCGCAACTGTGATGCCTGTCGTGTCGGTGGGAAGGAGAGTCCGTAACTTGGGGAGGCTGATATGGCGCATGATCGGATGGGACTGGCTGAGGTGCTGGCAGCGGCGGAGGATGCCGCGCCGGTGGGCTCCCTCGATGTGGTGGCCCGCAATCTACGCGACCGGTTCGGTGCGCGATATGTGTCGTTCCTGTTCGTCGACGTCGTCGGCCGACGCCTGCTGCGGGTCAGCGAGAAGGCGGCTGCGCAACAGGAGCGCCTCGCCGATCAGGTTCCCCTCGACGGCAGCGTCTACGACGAGGTGCTGCGTACCCAGAAGCTGGTGCAGGCGCCGGAGGGTGAGCAGGGGCAGCGGGTGCTCGCTCCTGTCACGAACCGCGGCGACACCATCGGTGTTCTGGAGTTGTTCCTTACCCAGGTCACGCAGGACGTGCTGGAGCAGGTCGAAGAGGCTGGGCACGCGCTGGCGTACATCATCGTCACCGACCGCCGGTTCACCGACCTCTACCACTGGGGCAATCGCACCACGTCGGTGAGCCTGGCCGCGGAGATCCAGCGCCAGCTCCTGCCCTCGGCCCCTTCCTGCGAGGCCGCCGAGTTCGCCCTCGCCGGCGCCCTGGTCCCGGCCTCCGACATCGCCGGTGACACCTACGACTACTCCCTCGACCATGACACCCTGCACCTGTCCATCACCGACGCCATGGGCCACGACGTCGACGCCTCGCTCATGGCCACCCTCCTGGTCAACGCCTCCCGCGGCGCCCGCCGCGCCGGGACGGACCTTGCCGAACAGGCCCGCCAGGCCCACCAGGCCCTCCTGGACCACGGCCGGCGGACCTTCGCCACCGGCCAGCTGGTGCGCATAGCCCTGGACGGGACCGGCGCCCAGCTCGTCAACGCCGGCCACCCCTGGCCACTACGGTTGCGCGACGGCACGGTCGAGGAACTGCACCTGGCCGTGAACCTGCCCTTCGGCGTTGCCGGGCAGGGCCCGTACCAGGTGCAGGACCTTGACCTGCGCCCCGGTGACCGCCTCGTGCTCTACACCGACGGCATGCAAGAACGCCAAGCGGAAACAGTCGACCTGGCTGGCCTCATCCGTGCTACCGCCGCCGAGCACCCGCGCGAGGTCGTGCGCGCTCTGGCCGCCGCGGTCACCGACGCCTACAACGGCCACCCGAGAGACGACGCCACCGTTCTGTGCCTGGACTGGCACGGCCCCCTTCCGGAGGCCGCCGCGCGAACGCCTGACCCAGCCGCGCAACTTCAACGCGCTCGACTTCGATGACGCCCTCAAACTTCGATGACACAGGACAGCTGCGACTGAGCGCGCTGCTTGGCCTTTCAGTACTCCAGTCGGCCAGTCGAGCGCACAGTCCTTCACTCCAGCAGTACGAGGAGGCCCCTTGCTCGACCGCCGGCATCTGTGGCCGACTCCGCCATGTGGCTCGCGTGCAAAGCTGGGTATGAGTTTTGTCCAGACGGGACGAGACGCGGAGGACGAATGCAGTGGGATCGGTTCGCGCAGCGGATGGCGTCGATGGCGCGGGATCTCCTGGCGCAGGATTCGGTCGATGCCACACTCCAGCGGATCACGGCATCGGCCACCGAGCTGGTGGACGGTTGCGACGCGGCCGGCATCCTGGTGCTGCAAGGCAACCAGGTGGAGACACTCGCCCCCACCGACCAGCTGGTCATCGACAGCCATCAGCTACAAGCGCGGCTGCGTGAAGGGCCGTGCTTCGATGCCGCCCACACCACGCAGGGAGAGCGGGTCTTCCGCATCGCCGACCTCACCACCGAGCAGCCGCGCTGGCCCGCCTACGCCCCGCAGGCCCACGCGATCGGCGTGGGCAGCATGATGGGCTTCGTGCTGTTCACCGACGACGAAGACCTCGGCGCGCTGAACTTGTACGCCCGCAAACCCGGCGCATTCACCGAGGCCAGCGAGCTGGCCGGGTGGCTGCTGGCCTCGCACGCGGCGGTCGCTTTCTCCAGCGCCCGCACCCACGCCCAGATGGAGCATTCCGTCGCCACCCGCCACGTCATCGGCGAGGCCATGGGCATCCTCATGGGCCGCCACCGCCTCACCGAAGAACAGGCGTTCGATGTGCTGCGCCGCTACTCACAGGAGAACAACATCAAGCTCCGTGAGGTCGCCCGACGGGTCTGCGAACAGGGCAGCCTCTCGTGACCTCGGGCGGGCGGCTCCCCCGGCTCCTTTCTGAACCAGAGGAACCTGAGCCGGGCCAGCCCCATGGGAACGCCGAACCCGGCCTGCGGACCAAGTCCCCCGTCTCGACCCGTCCACACCTGGTTCCTGGTCAGACGGTGGGGCCAGGAACCCGCCGCTGGGACGTGACCGGCTTCCTCGCCGCTCTCTTCGGTACTGATATGATCATGTACACGCCCAGATCCACTGATCTCTCCCCGCTTCAGTGGTCGGCCGACCAGAACGCTCAGCATGGCCAACTAGCGGGGCGTGACCGCGCTTCCGTGCCATGCCGGCCGAATGTCGTAGGGGGCGATGGGTATCTGGCGTGGCCCTCACGCAACAGCGGTCAGAACCAAGTGGCGTGCTCAGTCACAGGAGAAGTCGAGGGCAGCCCTCGGCGTTGAGGTGGCCGGGGTGCCGGTCTCGGAGAGGAGGCACGCGGAATCTGATCGATACCCCGGTACTGATCCAGCAAACGCGCAGGCGCCGACCGAGCCACAAACCGCGATCGCCCGTATAGGGGGTGTCAGCCCGACGCAGGCGCCGCAGCCTGCTCCCGGGCACGCGAATATGCCCCCGCCGCCTGGAGGTGGCCGAACAGAACTGGTCTCATGTACGTACAGCGAGGCAATTGGGCCCGTTCGACTCACTCTCAGGTGGGCAGAAATGACCAGGAGTGTTCAAGGGCTGGACGCCGAATGGTGGCCTAGGCCACAGTGTCAGACCCTTGGGGGACACTACTGTCATCGGGAAGCTACTGGGGGGTAGGGGCGCAGATGACCATTCAAGAGCAGAAGGCAGCCGAGTACGACGACATCATCACCGAGCTGTCGGAAGACGAGTTCCGCGCTGCCGCGTACGAGGCTCTGGACCGACTCGGCCTGACATACGCCCAACTGCGCGACATGGCCGAGCGCCGAAACTTTTCCACAGCGCAGGCCCAGGCGCTATGGGTATCCATCGGCGGCGCACTTGATCTCTGACAAGCTCCGCGACCAGACCATCCGGTTCGCGAACGAGATCAAAGCGCTCCTCAACGGCACCATCACCAACCACGTTCAGATCACGGCGGTCGCGCTCTCCAAAGGCGACGACCGCCTCTTCATTCTGGGCAACCGGCTCAGCAAGGAGACCCTGGACGCCGAACGGTTCCAAATCCGGCCGCGCGCACCGAAGACCGAGCTGTGAATGGACGTGAAATTCCAGCTGCGCCTGGACGCCGAGCGTGAGCACCTCATGGTCCAGCAGTCGTTCTTCGGCGTGTTCGGCTCGAAGGACGCCAAGCACGGTCTCTTCCACTACGACTACGAACGCGACAAGGCCGACGGCTACCCCGACGCTCACCTGCAAGTCGACGCCCGGTCCGCACTGTTCGAAATGCTCAACGACCCGAAGATCGATCCTGGCCGATCGCTGGCACAGCTGCACTTCCCCGTCGGCGGGAAGCGGTTCAGGCCTTGCCTCGAGGACGTCATCGAGTTCCTTGTCGTCGAGCGGCTCGTCCAAGCCCGCGACGGCTACGAGAAAATCTTGGAAGCGGGCCGGGAGGGCTTTCGGAAGAACCAGCTGATGGCGGCCATGCGTCGGGACCCGGCCACGGTGGAAGCGTTCATCGAACGCTACGGCAGCCGGGCGAAGGTGTAGGAGCAGGGGTCGGGCAGTGCGTGGCAGTGCGGCGCCCTCTCACACACGGCGGGAGAGCGCCGAGGAGGAGCCACCTCATGACCGCACCCCCCGCAGTTCCTTCGCGGCGAGCAGGACACGGCGCCCGTAGCGGTCCCCGCGCTCGATCGCCTCACCGGCCGCCTTTCCGGAGAGCTCCGGCGCTACAGCTTCTCGAAGAAGAACTCGTGCTTGAGGAAGGACGTGTCGTACTCGTGGCCGGGGTGCGGCGGTAGCAGTTGCGAGGCCTGGAACAGCCGCCAGCCGTCTTCCAGTGCCGCGAGGCCGGTCTTGTACGGCGGCTCGTCGCTGTCTCCGGTCGTCGGCCGGGTGCGGCCGGTGCCGTCATAGCGGGACCAGCCCACCACATCCGAGTCGAGTGCCGACGAGGCGAGGTAGAGCACCAGGACCTGCTGCTTCACGCGAGTCATGCGTGGCTCCTCAGGGCGGGTCGGTTACGGACGCGGGTGACCCAGTAGTCGATGTCGAACGTGTCGTCTCCGGTCAGCGCTCGCCACAGCAGCACCCGGTTGTGGATCTCCAGCCGGGCGGTGGCCGTCTCGTACCACGGGAAGTACGTGCCGAGTTCCGCCGTGACCGCGGGGTCGTGCAGGTCGGAGGTGTCCCAGAGGCGGACCTGCGGCACGGTCGGGTTGCAGCGGAGCTTGTACATGTAGCGCCGCCGTTCCGTGTCGTTGCGACGCCCGCTGTGCCAGATCCCGTGGTGCACCAGGACGACGGTGCCCGCCGGGCAGGCCAGCCTCGTCTGCCCGCGCAGGTTCTGGACGCGCCCGACGTCGGTCTCGTTGACGCGGCGCAGATGGCTCCCCGGCACGCTGAGGGTTCCGCCCATGGCGGGTGTCACTTCGTGGGGGTAGTACATGAGCTGGACGTCGAAGGCGTCCGGCCGCACGTCGATGATCGCGTCCGCGTGGAGTGCCTGGGCGTTGCCCTCGTGCGGCTCGCGCACATGCACGGCGTGATGGTCGACCGTGGGATGTGGACCGACGAGGCTCTCCAGAGCGCCGGCCACTTCGGGCAGCGCGAGCAGGCGGTGGATGAACGTGTCCTGCGCGAACGCCCCGGCCAACGGCGTGCCGTACGACACCTCGGGTATCCCCGTGGACAGGGCAGCGAGGGCGTCGTCGTTCAGCTCCTGAGGCACGACTCCGTCCAGACGCAGGAACCCCTGTGCCACAAAGCGGGCCATCTGGACCGATGTGAGCAGCTGTTTGGTGGTTGGCATACGGCGAACCTAAAGCGCGGATCCCTGGCGGGCGTAGGCTGTAATCACCGACTACTGGTCAGTTTCCACCGTGCACGGCGTGAGCCTCCCCGCGCCCGCCGTACCGCGCCTGCGGTACGCGCCGGACGGCCGTACTCCCCTGGGAGGGGCAGCGGTTCGGTCTGCGGTAGATAACTTGCCGACAGCTTCACCCCGTACCGTTGGAGCATGGATCTTCGATTGCCCGGACTGCGGGGGCGTATGCGGAGGCCGCGACGGTGGATTGCCGCCGCGGCCTCCGTCGTCGTCCTCGCCGGTGCCGGTACATGGACGGCCGTCGCCTCCGACGACGCGCCGCCGGTGCGCAGCACCGACCGGGTCATGGACATGGGCGGCGGGGTGCGTATCGACACCTCGTACTTCACCTCCTCCGCGGACGGCCGTCGTCCCGCCGTCCTCCTCGCCCACGGCTTCGGCGGCAGCAAGGACGACGTACGGCAGCAGGCACAGGACCTGGCCCGGGACGGGTACGCGGTGCTGACCTGGTCGGCCCGCAGCTTCGGCAGGTCGACCGGCAAGGTCGGGCTGAACGATCCCAAGGGCGAGGTCGCCGACGTCTCCAAGCTCATCGACTGGCTGGCCGAGCAGCCGCAGGTGCGGCTCGACAAGACCGGCGACCCGCGCGTGGGCGTCGCGGGCTCCTCGTACGGCGGCGCGGTCTCGCTGCTGGCCGCCGGGTACGACGACCGGGTGGACGCCATCGCCCCGGCGATCACGTACTGGAACCTCGCGGACGCCCTGTTCCCGAACGGCGTCTTCAAGAAGCTCTGGGCGGGCATCTTCGTCAACTCGGCGGGCGGCTGCGAGAAGTTCGAGCCCCAGCTCTGCCGGATGTACGAGCGGGTCGCCGAGTCCGGCACCCCGGACGCACAGGCCCGGCAGATGTTGGAGGAGCGCTCGCCGTCCGCCGTCGGCGACCGCATCAAGGTGCCCACGCTCCTTCTCCAGGGGCAGACCGACTCCCTCTTCCCGCTCGGCCAGGCCGACGCCGCCGCGAAGGCGATCCGTGCCAACGGCGCCCCGGTCGACGTCGACTGGATCGCGGGCGGCCACGACGGCGGCGACATGGAGGCGAGCCGCGTCCAGGGGCGCGTGCAGTCCTGGTTCGACCGGTATCTCAAGGACGACAAGAGTGCCGACACCGGCCCGGAGTTCCGGGTCACGCGCACCCTCGGCACCGGCAGCGGGGACGGCGAGACGCGGCTGAGCGGCGTGAGCGAGGACACGTACCCGGGCCTGGAGGGCGACCCGCGCTCGATCGCCCTCGCCGGGCGTGAGCAGAGCTTCGACAACCCGCCCGGCGCCAACCCGCCCGCCGTGTCCGCCCTGCCCGGCATCGGCGGCGCAGCCGGCGGCCTCGCCCAGCTGTCCACGCTCGGCATCGGGGTCTCGCTCGACTTCCCGGGCCAGTTCGCCGCGTTCGAGTCGGCGCCCATGACGGAGGAGGTGCAGATCACCGGCTCGCCGACGGTCACCGTCCACGTGAAGTCGACCAGCGACGACGCCGTGCTCTTCGCCAAGGTGTACGACGTCGGCCCCGGCGGCGGTCAGCAGGTGCTGCCCTCCCAGCTGGTCGAGCCCACCCGGGTGGAGGGCGCCAAGGCGGGCAAGGACGTCGAGATCACCCTGCCGGCGATCGACCACGAGGTCGACGACGGCCACCGCCTGCGTCTGGTCCTGGCCTCGACGGACCTCGGCTACGCCTCCCCGGCGACGCCGGCGACGTACACCGTCTCCCTGAAGGGCGACCTGAAGGTGCCGACGGCCCTCGGCGAGACGGACCAGGCGGCGCAGCTCTCCGCGTGGGTGTGGTGGCTGCCGCCCGTTGGTGCGGCGATCGCGCTGGCCCTGGTGCTGTCGGCCCGGCGCCGCACCGCGGCGCCCGCCCCCGACCCCGCGCTGGCCGAAGTCCCGCTCCAGATCACGGACCTGAGCAAGCGGTACGCCAAGTCGAACGACCGTTACGCGGTCCGGGACCTGTCCTTCCGCGTGGAGAAGGGCCAGGTGCTCGGCCTGCTCGGCCCGAACGGCGCGGGAAAGACGACGACCCTGCGCATGCTGATGGGCCTGATCAAGCCGGACGGCGGCGAGGTCCGCGTCTTCGGCCACGCGATCGCCCCCGGCGCCCCGGTGCTCTCCCGCGTCGGCGCCTTCGTCGAGGGCGCGGGCTTCCTCCCGCACCTGTCCGGCCGCGAGAACCTGGAGCTGTACTGGCGGGCCACCGGCCGCCCGCCCGAGGACGCCCACCTGGACGAGGCCCTGCAGATCGCCGGCCTCGGCGAGGCACTGGCCCGCGCGGTGCGCACGTACTCCCAGGGCATGCGACAGCGCCTCGCCATCGCCCAGGCCATGCTCGGCCTGCCGGACCTGCTGATCCTCGACGAGCCGACCAACGGCCTCGACCCGCCGCAGATCCGCGAGATGCGCGAGGTCGTGATCCGCTACGCGGCGGCCGGCCGCACGGTGATCGTCTCCAGCCACCTCCTCGCGGAGGTCGAACAGACCTGCACCCACCTGGTGGTCATGGACCACGGCCGGCTCGTCCAGGCGGGCCCGGTCGCTCAGATCATCGGCTCGGGCGACACGCTGCTGGTCGGCACGGCGACACCTGTGGACGAGCCCGTCGTCGACAAGGTCGCCGCGCTGCCCGGCGTGGCCTCGGCGGTCCGCACCGACGACGGTCTGGTGGTACGGCTCGACGCCGACGGCACCGCACGGCGTCTGGTCGCCGAACTCGTCCGGCTGGAAGTGCCCGTGGAGTCGGTGGGCCCGCACCGCCGCCTCGAAGACGCCTTCCTCACCCTGATCGGAGACTGAAGCATGAGCACGGTGACCGACCGCGCCAAGGCCGTCGAGGTCGCCGACGGCTACCGCGCGGGCCGTACGCTGCCCATCCGGGTCGAGCTGGTCCGGCAGTTGAAGCGGCGGCGCACGCTCGTCATGGGCGGCATCCTGTTCGCCCTGCCGTTCATCCTGCTCGTCGCCTTCCAGATCGGCGGCGAACCGGGCGGCGGCAACGAGGGCGTGAACCTCATGGACACGGCCACCGCGTCCGGGGCGAACTTCGCCGCGGTGAACCTCTTCGCCTCCGCGGGCTTCCTGCTCGTCGTGCCCGTCGCGCTGTTCTGCGGGGACACGGTCGCCTCGGAGGCCAGCTGGTCCTCCCTGCGCTATCTGCTCGCCGCTCCCGTGCCGCGCGCCCGCCTGCTGTGGTCCAAGCTGGTCGTCGGGCTCGGCCTGAGCCTCGCGGCGATGGTGCTGCTGCCGGTCGTCGCACTCGCTGTCGGCATGGCGGCGTACGGCACGGGCCCGCTGGAGCTGCCCACCGGCGGCACGCTGCCCTTCGGCACCGCGGCCGAGCGCCTGGCGATCACCGTGGCGTACCTCTTCGTGTCCCAACTGGTCACCGCGGCCCTGGCGTTCTGGCTGTCCACCAAGACGGACGCGCCGCTGGGCGCGGTCGGCGGCGCGGTGGGCCTGACCATCGTCGGCAACGTGCTGGACCAGGTGACGGCTCTCGGCGACTGGCGCGACTTCCTGCCCGCGCACTGGCAGTACGCCTGGCTCGACACCGTACAGCCGCAACTCGACTGGTCCCGCATGATCGAGGGCACGGCCCTGTCGGTAACGTACGCCCTCGTGCTGTTCGCCCTGGCCTTCCGGGGTTTCGCCCGCAAGGACGTGGTCTCCTAGGTCAACGGAGGATCACCTACCGGTCTCGACGGCCCCGCCGCGTGGCCGCTTCGAGACCCATCCGCAACGCTCCGTAGCGCACGTTCCGGCCCCCTGGCCCGTCACAGTCACAGATGTCGACGTCAACCCACCCAGGGGGCACGGAAGATGGAACGGTACCGAATACGACGCCTGCGCGGCGCCCTGCTCGCCCTCACCGCGGCGAGCGGCCTGCTGCTCACAGCATGCGGCGCGGGCGACACCGGCAGCGACAACAGCGGCGTGGACCGGGCGGACGGGGCGACCGGCTTCCCGGCCCCCCACTACAGCCGGGGCTCCGGCGAACAGGACACCGCCACCCCCGACGACGAGTCCCGCGGCATCGCCCCGTCTCCCGACTACCTCTCCACCTTCGCCCTCGACGTCGACACCGCCTCCTACGGCTACGCCCGCCGCACCCTCGCCGAGGGCCGGCGCCCCGCCCCCTCGACCGTCCGCCCCGAGGAGTTCGTCAACAGCTTCCGCCAGGACTACGAACGCCCCGACGGCAACGGCTTCTCGGTGACCGTCGACGGCGCCCGTACCGACGAGGAGGACTGGTCCCTGGTCCGCGTGGGCCTGGCCACCCGCTCAGCCACCGAGCACGGCGAACGCCCGCCCGCCGCCCTCACCTTCGTCATCGACATCTCCGGCTCCATGGCCGAACCCGGCCGCCTCGACCTCGCCCAGAACTCCCTCGGCGTGATGACGGACCGGCTGCGCGACGACGACTCCGTCGCCGTCGTCACCTTCAGCGACGAGGCCGAGACCGTCCTGCCGATGACCCGGCTCGACGGCAACCGGGACGAGATCCACGACGCGATCAACAGCCTGGAGCCGACGTACTCCACCAACCTCGGCGCGGGCGTGGAGACCGGCTACGCGACGGCCGTGGAGGGCCTGCGCGAGGGCGCCACCAACCGGGTCGTCCTGGTCTCCGACGCCCTCGCCAACGACGGCGACACCGACCCCGACTCCATCCTCGAACGCATCGACGGCGCCCGCCGCGAGCACGGCATCACCCTCTTCGGGGTCGGCGTCGGCAGCGACTACGGCGACGCCCTGATGGAACGCCTCGCCGACAAGGGCGACGGCCACACGGTCTACGTGTCCGGGGACGACGAGGCCGAGCAGGTCTTCTGCGAGCAGCTCCCGCGGAACATCGACCTCACCGCCCGCGACGCCAAGGCGCAGGTCGCCTTCGACCCGGAGACGGTCGCCGAGTTCCGTCTCGTCGGCTACGACAACCGCCGCGTCGCCGACGACGACTTCCGGGACGACCGTGTCGACGGCGGCGAGGTCGGCCCCGGTCACACGGTCACCGCCCTGTACGCCGTCCGCACCGAGCCCGGCGCCGAAGGCCACCTCGCCACCGCGACCGTCCGCTGGCAGGACCCCGAGACCCGCACCCCGCACGAGGAGTCCGGCCAACTGGAATCCGACTCCCTCGACGACTCCCTGTGGAGCGCGAGCCCCCGCCTCCAAGTCACCGCAGTGGCCGCCTACTTCGCCGACGCCCTGCGCAGGGGCGACGAACGCTGGGACTCCCTGCCGGGCGCCCCGTCCTTCCGCGAACTCGCCGGACGGGCGGACGACTTGGCGGACACCACCGAGGACGAGGCGGTACGCGGGCTCGCCGACACGATCCGCCGGGCGAGGCACCTCGGGCGATAAGGTCCCGCACGACTCACCTTCACGGCCGCCGGCCTGCGGCGAGATCAACTGCTCCGGAATGCCGGCAACGTGCCCTCACGGAACCAGCGGTACGCCGTGCGCGGGGCGTTCCCCTACACCCGCCTGCTGCCGGCCGCCGTACCCGGCGTCCGGAACGGGCGACTGGCCGGCGCAGACGGACGGCAACGCCCGCGCCAGCCCCTCCAGGTGCAGGAGGTCCAGCCGGTGGCCGTACGCGGATCGCGCGGCGGCGAGGGACAGCCGAGGCGCGCACGAGGGCTTGGCCCGCAGCCCCTGAGTCGTCCGCAACTCGGTGAGCACCTCTGTCGTGATGCGGTCCAGCTGCGGCCGAACCTCCTTCACCAGGTCCGGCCGCTCGGCGGGCCGCTGCTCGGGGTGTGCGTCCCAGCGCGCGTACAGCCCGCGCTGCACCAGCTTGTTGGCCTCTATCTGATCCCGGAAGACGGACTTCACAGCGTCCGGATCCAGCCCGAGCCCGACCGCACGGGCGGCCACGTCGTCCAGGATCTGCCGCTCGCGTACGGGGTCGTCGATCGGCTTGTCGGTGCCGTGCTTCGCCGCGGCCACCTTGTCGGCGAGCAACAGCCGCTCGGCGAACAACTCGGTCAGCGGGGCGAGTCCGGGCGCGACGGCGGCCGCGGGCGCGGGGGGCTGCGCGACCGCGGCCGCCGTACCGGACAGGACTACGACGGTGGAGGCACAGGCGGCTACCACGGCCGACCGGAGAAGTGAGGAACGCACGGGGTGTGTCCTTTCGTGGGGGGAATGCGGCGCGGGCCAACCGGGTGAACCCGCGAAACCAATTCTTATGCGTCGGGTTGATGAAGCGGTACGGCATGCGACGCCATGAGAAAGGAACGCCCAGTTACTCGATCGGGTCGAAACCGTACCGAGCAACGACTGACCGCCCAACGCACCAGCCTCCCGGCTGTGTCACGGCCGGCCTTGGACGTTCCCTTCCAAGGCCGGTTTTCCCAATTCTCCAAGCAGGAAGGCAATCACCTTGCGACAGACCCTGAGCAGGGGAGTTTTCGTGGCGGCCGCCGCCACGGGCATTCTGTCCCTCTACGGCAACCCCGCCTTCGCCGACACGGACTCGACAGCAGTCACCAAGGATTCCGGCGGCCTGCTGTCCGGGAACATCGTGCAGGTGCCGATCGAGGTACCGGTGAACGTGTGCGGCAACAGCATCAGCGTGATCGAGGTGATCGGCCACGCGTACGGCAACCTCTGCGTCAACAAGTCGTACGGCGACGACGGCTACGGCAAGAAGGAGGACACGCCCCCGGCGCCGCCGGCCGTGAGGAAGACGCCTCCGCCCGCCGACAAGGCCACTCCGCCTCCCACGCGCATCAGCGAGACGCATCGTCCCAAGACTCCGCCCACGCGGACCAGCGACGAGAAGCCGCCTGCGACCCAGCCTGGGAAGCCCTCCGAGAAGCCCGCCGAGAAGCCCGCCGGCGAGCCGCCGCAGCTGGCCGAGACCGGCAGCGAGACCAGCAGCGAGGCCCTGGCGGCGGCCTCGGCCGCCAGTGCCGTACTGATCGCGGGCGGAGCGCTGATGTACCGCCGCGGCCGCGCCGCTTCCTACCGGTAGCCGCGCCTGGGTGCCGGACGCGACCCGTCCGGCACCCGCCCCCACACCGGCCAACACGCACGACCATCACACGGGCGGGCCGCTGACGACTTGCTCCGTCAGCGGCCCGCCCGTTCGCGGCCGCGAGGCGGCCGCGCGGGGTTCTCCGTCAGCGGCGCACCGGCGACGGCGACTCGTCGCGGCTGCTGCCCCCGGGGGCGGGGACCGTCCCGCCCGCCGGGATCGTCCCGAGCCGGCGCCGTACCCCTCGCACGAGGGTCGCCGCCGTGAAGGTCGCGCCCTGGACGAAGCGCATGGCCGGGCCGAAGCCGGAGGCGGTCACCAGGCCCGCGAGGAACAGGCCGGGGTGGGAGGACTCGAAGGTGCGCCCGACCGCCGGGGAGCCGTCGGGCAGTGCCGCCATCGTCCCGCGCAGCTCAGGGGAGAGCAGTCCGAGCCGGTCGCAGCGCGCCCGGAACCCCGTGGCGGCGATGACGTGTTCGGTCTCCACGGTGCGCAGGGCGCCCTCGCGGCTCACCGTGTCCAGCCGTACGCCGCCCGGCACCGCACAGGCCGCGGCGACCTCGTGACCCGGCAGCAGCTCCACCACGCCCTCCACCCGGTCCCGCACCCACCACGCGCCCGCCGGCCCCAGTGCCGTGGTCGCGATGCGTGCCCGGGTCGGTTCCGGCAGACGCCGGAAGAGGCCGGGGCGCTCGGAGTAGAACCAGTTCCGCCAGCCGGGGCCGAGCCCGCTGTGCGGAGAGCGAACCGACTGCCACCAGGGGCGTTCCCAGGGCGGCGGCACATCGTTCCACCGCAGCCGCTCCGCCCGCGCCAGCACCCGTACGCGCGTGCCCTGTTCGGCGAGCAGCGCCGCGGTCTCCAGGGCCGCCTGGCCACCGCCGATGACCGTGACGTCCTTGCCGCGGAAGCGGTCCAGGTCGCTGTGGTGGCTGCTGTGCGTCACCAGCGCGGGGTGCAGCCCGCGCAGGGTCGGCGGTACCTCGACGAACGGCATCACACCGACCGCCAGCGCCACCGTCCGTGCCTGCAGCTCCTCCCCGTCCTCGGTGACCACCGCGAAACCGCCGGGGCCGGGCGCCACGCGGGTCACGACGCGCTCGTCCACCTCCGGTACGGCGTGGCGCGCGAACCACAGGCCGTACGCCGCGAACGCCTCGACCGGAATCGGCTTCGCGTGACGTGCTGTCAGGCCCTGCTCCGCGCAGTAGGCGTCCAGGCGCCAGCGCCCGTCCGGATCGGAGAGGTTGGACGCCCATGGCTCCGACTTCAGGAACATGCCGCGGGGCATGTTGTCCCGCCAGGACGCCATGGGCCGGCCGAACACGCGCAGATTCAGCCCGGCGGCCGCGGCGTGGGACGCGATCGACAGGCCGTACGGGCCTGCGCCCACCACCAGAAGGTCGTACATCGTCAACTGCTCGCTTTCTCGTTGTCGGTAAAGGAGGGCGAGGTCGCCCGGGGGATCAGGCGTGGCGCCGACGCCGCCGCCGTCGTCGTGCCCAACCGCTCCCGCAGCCGCTGGGACACATGACGGCACCACATGGCCCACATCGCCCATCCGGGAACGCGGTCGTCCGGGGCGTACCAGGCCAGTTCGCGCCCGCTCGGCGCCGGACGCAGGGCGGCGAGCGGCGCGTAGTTCTCCACCACGAACGCCCGTCCGACCCTCGGGGTCCCGTCCGGCAGCGGGCGGCCCGTCAGGTCCAGGTGCAGGGCCCGTACGACGTCCAGCCCCGCGCTGTCCGCGAAGAGCCGGAACTGGGCGCCGGGGCGCGGGTTGAAGTCGAGCAGGTGGTAGTGGCCCGTCGAGCCGCAGCGGCGGAAGTCGAGGTCGAAGATGCCGCGGTAGCCCAGCTCGCCGGCGAGCCGCTCGGCCAGCGCCTGCACCTGCGTGTTGGGGGTCCAGCAGCCCACCGCGGTCAGTCCCGCTCCCCGCGGCCAGGCCAGCTGCTTGCGGCCCGGCCCGCCCGCGCGCACGGCGCCCGAGTGGTCGGCGTAGCCGTGGAAGAACCAGTCCCGGTTCTCTCCCGGTGGCAGGTACGCCTGCAGCAGCAGTCGGCTGCCCGCCTCCTCGGTGCGCTGGTACAGCTCCTGGGCCTGCGGTACGGAGTGCACCAGCACCGTGCTGCGCAGCCCGCCGCCGGCGGGCAGCAGCCAGGGCCGGCTCCACTTCGCCACCAGCGGCAGCCCGAGCCGCCGTACGTCGTCGGCGACCCGCGCCGGACTGTCCGGGACCAGCGTCACCGGGTGCGGGACGCCCGCGGACGCGCACACGGCGGCCAGTTCCGCCTTGTCGGCGACGCGTTCGGCCAGCGTGCCCGGCATCGTCGGCAGCAGGTAGGAGGGGGCGAGTTCGTCCCGCGTCCGGCCCACGGCGATCGCGCTCGCGTCGTCCAGCGGGACCAGGACGGCGGGACGCGCGATCCGCTCGGCCACGCGGCGCAGCACGGCGAGGATGTCCTCCGGGGACGCTCCCGGGGGCGGCGGGGGATGCATCTGACGTACGTAACGTGACGTGTGGACGGGACTTCTCGCCGAATCGGCGACGACATGCACCTCCACTCCCGCCCTGCCGAGCGAACGCACGGCCCCCAGCGTTCCGTGGTGAAAGGGATTCCGGTCGATCCGCAGCAAAACGGCGGGGACGCGGGTGTCAAGAAGCGACACGAATTCTCCTCCTTCTTTCGGATCGGCTCACCCGCACGGGCGAGCGCAGCACTCGAAAGCCCCAACGGCAATGGCGCCATTGGCTTTTCTGTGCCTGACTTCATATGACTGCTCGTCAATAAGCAGAACTGAGGCAGAAGGCCGGACGAGAGCGAAGAAAGGAGCAGGCATGGCCCCACAGCACAAGCGGGTCCGGGTCGGCTGGCTGGCCGCGGGCGCGGTGGCGGTCGCCGCGTCGGTCGCCCTGGTGTCCGGTCTCCCGGCGGGGGTGGACGTGGTGCCACCCGACGATGCTCGCCCTCCGGTGCCGACCCCGGTGCCGGCCCCGGCGACCAGCCCGGCGACCAGCCCGGTGCCGGGCCAGGCACCGGGCAAGGAGGTCCCGGCCTTCGGAGCCTTCCTCAAGTCCGACGCCCGGGGCGTGACCCGCATGGCACTGTTCAGCCAGTGGCTGGGCGGTGCCGAGCTCCGCGTCGGCCACACCTATCTGCCCGGCCACCGCTGGAGCGACATCGAGGGTGCCCCCGGGTTCCTCGACGTGTGGGCGCACTGGCGCAACGAGAAGGCCGACCGGACGCTCGTCCTCAACGTCCCCATGCAGGAGCGCAACGAGGAGGGTGTCTCCGACGAGGAGGTCCGGCAGCTGGTGCGGCAGGGCGCGGCCGGGAAGTTCGATCATCACTTCCGTGCCCTCGCCGAGCGGCTGGTGGAGCTGAAGGTGCCGGACACGGTCCTCGTGCTCGGCTGGGAGATGAACGGCACCACGTACACCCATCGCTGCGGGCCGGACCCGGAGGCCTGGAAGAAGTACTGGAACAGGATCGTCACCACCATGCGTTCGGTGCCGGGCCAGAAGTTCCGGTTCGATTTCACGCCGACCCGCGGCCGGGACGCCATTCCCTGGACGAAGTGCTATCCGGGAGACGACACGGTCGACGTCATCGGCATGGATTCCTACGACCAGCCGGCCGGGATGTCCTTCGACGAGCAGGTGAAAGAGCCCTACGGGCTGCAGGCACATGTGGATTTCGCGAAGGCCCACGGCAAACCCATCTCGTATCCGGAATGGGGACTCTTCCGCAACGGTGACAATCCCGAGTACATGCGGCGCATGCTCGAGTGGATCGAGGAGCACAGGCCGCTCTACAACACGCTGACCGACTACTGCCCGCACGGTGTCTGGCAGTGCGGGGCCAACCCCAAGTCGTCCCACCTCTACCGGTCCGCCCTCCTCGGCCGCACCGACGAGGCGACCCCGACCCCGACCCCCACACCGAACCCGACCACGCCCACCCCACCGACGCCCCCGGCGGACTGCACGCCGCTGGAACTGGGCAGCTGGGTGGAGTACTGGCTCGGCGGGCAGCTCTGCTTCCGCTTCGACTGGTCGTAGCGCACCCGTCGGCGCACCGCCCGGCCCGGCCACCGCCGTCATCGCACATCGGCGGCGGTGGCCGGGCCGGGCACCGACGCGGCGGGGACGGGATCGTCGTCCTGGCCGGGCTTCCTCGGCCGCGCCAGCAGGGCCAGACCGCCCAGCAGCCCGCCCGCGCTCGTGCCCACCAGAGCGGTCACCGTCGATGACGCGGACGTCGGCTCGGTCGGCTTCACCGCCCGCGAGAACTGCACGAGCCGGACCTGGGTGTTGCCGCTGGTGTCGTCCGCGTGCCGGGTCAGCGCGCGGGAGACCGCGTTGGCCATGTCGACGGCGAGGCCGGGGCGCGCGGAGGTGGCCGAGACGGCGACCATCGGCGCGTCCGGCGAGGTCGCCGTGCGCACGCTGTGCCGCAGTGTGCGCACCGGCACGCCCGCCCACACCTGCGCGTCCCCGAGCACCGCGAGCTGCGTGGCGACCCGGCCGTACGCCTGCGCGAAACCGAGGGCGGAGTCCGGGCCGGGGCTGGACTTCGCGGTCGGTACGGCGATGACGTAGCTGGTGGCCGTGTACGTCGGGGGTGTGAGCACGCCGTACGCGCCGCCCAGCAGGCCCCCGACGAGGGTGCCGGCCGCGAGCACGGACCAGGACGGCAGCCTCCTGACACGGGCCAGGGACAGACGGCGCTGACGGGTCGGGGTGTCGGTCATGACGGGCTGGCTCCCAGAGGTGACAGAGGTGAGAGGGACGAAGGCGAACCGGAGACCGCAGCCGCGTACACGTCCATCAGGCGCGCCGCGCTGCGGGTGATGCTGTGGCGGTGCGCGGCCTCCGGTGCCGTGCGCGGCCGGGGACCCGCCGCGCGGACCTCGGCGATCGCGCGGGCGTACGCTTCGTGGCCGCCGCGCACACGCCGGGCGCCGGCGGCGGCCGACGGCAGGTCCTCGATCGCCGGGCAGGAGGCGTAGAGCACGGGCAGGCCCGAGGCCAGCGCCTCCACGGCCGCCAGGCCGAAGGCCTCCTCCGGGGACGGGGACGCGAGCAGGTCCATCGCGGCGGTGAGCGAGGGCAGGTCGGGGCCGGGGGAGCCGTCGGCGACGTAGGGACGTTCGCCGGTGAACAGGACGCGGTCGGCCACGCCCGCCTCGTGCGCCGTGCGGCGCAGGACGTGCTCCTCGGGGCCGCCGCCCACCAGCAGCAGCCAGTGGTCCTCCGGGAGCCGGGTGAGCGCGTGGACGAGGACGTCGAACCGCTTGCCCCGGGCGAGCCGGCCGACGCCCCCGACGACCCACGCGCCCTCCGGCAGGCCGAGGCGCCGGCGGGTGCGCTCGCGCCGCTCCGGGTCGAAGCGGAAGCGGTCGAGGTCGATGCCGTTCGGGACGACCTCGATGCGGGGCGCGGGCACGCCCCAGCGCTTCAGACGCTCGGCCACCGCCGAGGAGACGGCGACCGTCGCCGAACCGAGCCGCTCGCTGGCGAGGTACAGCGCACGCACCCCTGCCGTCAGCCTGCGGCCCTCCATCTGCGAGTCGCCCAGGGAGTGTTCGGTGGCGACGACCGCGCGGACCCCGGCGAGGCGTGCGGCGAGCCGGCCGTAGACGCAGGCCCGGTACAAGTGCGTGTGCACCAGGTCGTAGCCGCCGGCCCGGATCAGCCGGACCAGGCGCGGGAGCGCCGCCAGGTCGCGGTTGCCGCCCATGCCGAGATGTACGACGCGGACGCCGTCGGCGGTGAGCCCCTCGGCGACCGCACCGGGGTTGGTGAGCGTCACGACGTCGCAGTCGACGGGCAGATGACGCAGCAGCAGGCGCAGTTGCTGCTCGGCCCCGCCGACGCCGAGGCCGGTGATGATGTGCAGAGCCCTCATCTCACAGGCCCTCCACCGGGCGCCGGCGCAGCCGGTGCAGACGGTGCTTGAGGTGCAGGCGCCAGGCCGTGTCGTTCTGGCCGACGTGCACACGCGGAAGGGCGTGCGGACCGGTCAGCGGGCCGGGGTCGATGGCGCAGGCGTAGGCGTATCCCGCTTCCCGTACGGCCTCGACGGCGCGGGCGTCGACCGTGCCGTACGGGTAGCAGAAACCGTCGACCCGGGTGCCGGTCAACTCCGTGAGCAGGGCTCGGCTTTCGGCGACCTCGGTCTTCAGGGTGAGGTCGTCCGCCTTGGTGAGGTCGACGTGCGTCAGCCCGTGCGAGCCGATCTCCACGCCCTCGGCGGCCGCGTGCCGGATGCCGTCCGCGGTCAGCAGCGGCTTGCGCGGGCCGAGCGGGTCCCAGGCGTTGTCGCCGCCGAGCCGGCCGGGCAGCACGAAGAGGGTGGCGCCGCAGTTCCAGCGGCGCAGCAGCGGCAGGGCGTCGGTGACGAAGTCGGCGTACCCGTCGTCGAAGGTGAGCCCGACCATGCGCCGCCCCTCGCCCCGGGCGCGGGCGGCGAGCAGCTTGGCCACGGACACGCCCCGCAGCCCGCGCCGGCGCATCCAGGCCAGCTGCCTCTCGAGCCGTTCCGGCGTGACCGTGATGCGGTACGGATCGTCCGAGCAGTCGCCCACCGAGTGGTACATCGCCACCCATGGGACCGGGCCCGGGCGCGGGGCGGGGGGTCTGCCGGTGCCGACGGAATCAACGGAAGCGACCATGTGTGAGCCTTCGTGTGAGTGTGCGTACGGAGCGCAGTGCGGACGGGGAGCCCTGGGCGCCCAGGGCCCAGGAGAGCGGGACGAAAACGACGGTCACGGTCACGCAGCCGAGCACGAGGCCGGCCTCCGGGGACGGAAGCCGGCCGGCGACGAACGCCCCGGCGACGGTGGCGACGACCGCGGCGCACACGGGCCGGCTCAGCTCGGCCAGTACCTGCCGGAGGCGGATCGAGACGCCGTAGGGGCTGTTCGGTCGCTCCGTGCGCAGGCCGGCGAGCATCAGGGCGGCCGTGACGGTGATGCCGAGGGCGTTGGCGGCGGCGATCCCCTCGACGCCCCAGGCGCGCACGGTCGCGGCGCCGATCAGGGACGTCACGGCGATGCCCGCGGTCATCGCACCGAAGGGGTACCAGGTGGGCCGGCCCGCCGAGAAGTACGAGCGGACCAGGGCGCCCACCAGGGTCTGGCCCAGCAGCCCGAGGGCGTACACACGCATGACGTCCGCCGTCGCCGCGGTGTCGCTCGCGGTGAACGCACCCCGCTGGAAGAGCAGTTCGATCATCTGCGGGGCACAGGCGATCACCGCGCACATGCCCAGCAGCACCAGACAGGAGGCCAGCGACAGATCCCGCTCCACGCGGCTGCGGGCCCGTTCGGTGTCGCCGTCCGCGAGCGCCCGCGCCACCACCGGGAAGGTCACGGTGCACACCATCAGCGACAGCGTCATCGGGATCTGGGCGACCTTCTGCGCGTAGTTCAGGTGCGAGATGGCCCCGGAGGGCAGGGTGGAGGCGAGGAAGCGTTCGACGAGGACCTGCGACTGGCGGCACAGGGCGAACAGGAGCACGGCGGCGACCAGGGCGAGTTGCATCGTCCGTGCCTCGACTCCGGCCCCGGCCGCCCCGCCGAGGGCGGGCCGGCGCGACACCAGTTGCCGCCACAGCGACGGCAGTTGCACCGCCACCATCAGGCAGCCCCCCGCCGCGACCCCGACCGCGGCGGAGCGCACGCCCCAGCGGTCGCCGAACAGGAACATCGCGGCGATGATGCCGGTGTTGTAGGCGATGTAGATCGCCGCGGGCGCGAGGAAGCGGCGGTGGGCCCGCAGAGCGGCGCTGCAGTACCCGGCGAGCCCGAAGGTCAGCACGCAGGTCGCCGTGAGCCGGGTGCAGTCGGCGGCGAGTCGGAGGTCGGGCAGGCCGGGCGCGAGGGCTCGGACCAGGTAGGGAGCCGTGCCGGCGACCAGCGCGGCCACCGCGGCGAAGGCGAGGCACAGGCGGGGCAGGGTGGCGGCGACCAGGGCGCGGACCGGGTCGCCCTGAGCGCCCCGGGCGCGGCGGGCCAGCGCCATGCTGAACGCCGGGATCAGCACCAACGCCAGCCCGTCCTCGATGAGCAGCGTGGCGGCGAACTCCGGCACGGTCCACGCGACCAGGAAGGCGTCCGTGTCGCTCCCGGCACCGAACAGCCGCGCCAGCGCCTGGTCGCGCACCAGGCCGAGCAGGGAGGCGACGATGGACAGCGACGCCGTGACGAGCGCGGCCCTGGCGAGGAACTTCCGGGAGGCCGAGGCCGGTTCGGCGCCGTCCCCTGCCATGGTGGCGGCACGCGCCGCGGGTACGGTCGCCGCGGCGTCCTTTTCCGATCCGGGGGGTTGCGAAGGCACCACCGTCATCGCGCCAGGGCCTCCTCGACGCGCTCCGGCGCCCCGCTCCGCGGCATGACGTCCACCCGCTCGTCGCCGGCCAGCGCCCACCACGCCACGAGCCCCAGGCCCACCGCGGTCAGCACGGTCGAGGGGCCGCCGATGTCTCCGTACATGAAGTCGGTCAGCACCCAGACCAGCAGCCCGCAGGCGACGAGCGCGCAGTCGAGTCCCGGCCTGCGGTCGCGGACGCGCAGCAGCCTGCGCAGTCCGCACACCAGCAGCGCCAGCCAGCTCCCGACGAGCCCGAGCACCCCGATCAGGCCCTGCTCGCTCAGCACCAGCAAGTACATGTTGTGCGGCGACAGCAGCGGCTGCCTGTCATACGTCACTCCCGCGCCGTCGATGTCGCTGGCGGACGACAGCGCCAGGGTGGCGTGCCCGTCCCGGTACTCGGGAAAGCCCTTCAACCCGACGCCGGTCAGGGGGTGTTGGCGCCACATGTCGGTGGCGGACGCCCACAGGGTGTACCGGTCGACGACGGACTGGTCGGGGGCGTCCGTGACCCGCGTGATGCTGTCGATCCGCTGCTGCAGCAGCTCCGTGCCGACGCCGAACCCGCCCACCAGGACCACGCCCGTGGCGGCCACGGCCGCGGCCACCTTCAGCGCGCGCCGCAGCCCGGCCAGCGCCAGCTGCACGGCGCAGGTCAGGGCGGTCGCGATCCAGGCGCCCCGGCTGAAGGAGAGCGTGAGCGGCGCCAGCAGCGCCAGAGCGCACCCGGCGGCGGTCGCCCGCTGCCGTACCGACGCCGGGCCCAGCGCGATCCCGACCGCGCACACCAGGCCGAGGGAGACCGCCGTCGCCATGCCCATCACGTCGTGCGGCCCGAAGGTGCCGACCGCCCGGATGTTCTCGCCCTGGTAGGAGGCGCCGGTCCGGGTGACGTACTGGTGCACGCCGAGGGCGCCCTGACTCAGCCCGAGCCCCACGAACGACCAGGCCAGCAGCCGGAAGTCGGCCCGGTCGCGGAGCAGCAGCAGCACGGCCGCCGGGACGAGCACGAACACCTGCAGATAGCGGCCCAGGCCGGCGAGCCCGGCCTCCGGCGAGGACGCCCCCACGGCGGCGAGCGCCAGCCCCACGACCGGCAGGCCCAGCACCACGGCCGCGGCGGGCGACAGCGGGCGCCGCCGTTCACGCAGGAGACGGATCACGCAGTACACCACCACCAGCCCTGAGACCACGTCGGCGGGCCCCGCGCCGTCCGGCGTCAGCGGCAGGGCCAGCAGGACGGGCACGGCCACCACGGGCAGGACCGGCGTCAGCGCGGCGGCCCGGCGCGGGAGCGTTGTCAGGGCGTGGCTCACGTCTGTCAGCTCCCCGTCGGACGCACCAGCGTGGCCGCGGTGCGCAGCAGGACGCAGATGTCCTGCCACAGCGACCAGTCGTCGATGTAGGCGTTGTCGAACCGGCAGCGGTCCTCGATCGAGGTGTCGCCGCGCAGCCCGTGGATCTGGGCGAGGCCGGTGATGCCGGTCCGCATCCGGTGGCGGGCCGCGTAACCGGGGTAGGTCTGGCTGAACTGCCCGACGAAGTAGGGGCGTTCGGGCCGCGGTCCGACCAGGCTCATGTCGCCCCGGAGCACGTTCCACAGCTGGAGCAGCTCGTCGAGCGAGGTGCGCCGCAACATCCGGCAGAACCAGCGCATCTCGTGCTCGTTCGCCACGCTCCACCGGGTCGCCGACTCGTGCTCGTCGACCGGGCGGTGCGTACGGAACTTCAGCAGCGTGAACGGTTTTCCGTTCCTGCCGATGCGCTCCTGCCGGAACACCACACCCGGCCCGTCGCTGATCCGCAGCGTCACCGCGCACGCCAGCAGCAGCGGGCTGACCAGCAGCAACAGCGTCCCCGACACGAGGATGTCGAGCGCCCGCTTGCCCGCGCCGCCGCGGCGCGCCGCCGACATGTCCAGACGCCGGCAGGAGAACCCGGCCAGCCGCTCCCGCGTCGCGTACGACGGGGAGTCGGCGTCGACCTCCCAGACCACGCAGCCCGACTCGGCCAGCGCCCGCAGCAGCGGCCCCTGTTCGGCGCGTACGGAGGGGTGAACGGCCAGCACCGCCCGCACCCCGTTCTGGATGACCGCACGCTCGACCTCCTCGCCGGTCGTCAGCACCGGCAGGCCGCCGCCGTCCGGCTGCTCGGCGACGATCCCCACCGGCCGCACGCCGCACCGCGGATGGCGCAGCACGGCGGCGGCCACGCGCTGCGCGGTCGCCACCGGGCCGATGACGAGCGCGGTGTGCGGGTGGCGCAGCAGTGCGGCCTGCCGCCGCCCGTGCACGGCTCCGCGCAGCACACAGCCCGCGGCCGCCTGCAGGGCGAGGCCGGTCAGCACGGTGCTCACGGACAACGCGTGCTCCGGCCGGTACGCCGCCAGGAGCGCCGAGACCGCCAGCCAGGCCACGGCGATACGGCCGCACACGGCGGGCAGTTCCTCCAGCAGCCCCGGCACCGGTGGCCGGCGGTCGCGCGGGCGCAGCAGCAGCGATACGACGATCAGCAGGGCGATGTACAGCGGGTGGCGCTGTTCCCCGGCGAGTGCCAGCGTGCCCAACAGGGCGGCGACACCGTCCGCGACGAGCATCGGGAACGGTGAGGCCGACCGGGTCGGGCGTCGCGGGGCGGGGAACCGGAAACCGGTGGCGGTGCCGCGCGGCGGCATGACCGAGACTGCTGAGAATCTGTTCTCCCGTGGCTGAACGCCGGGGGAGGGGACGGTATGTTCGGCGGTCACGAGTGGATCGACTCCCTGTGCTCTGTGGGCTCGACACGCTGTGTTGTCTGGTTCGCCTCGGCGCCACGGCCCGTGTCGAGCGGCCGACCGCGCTCGGCGCGGCGGGCCTCGGCGGGCTCGACCGCTCGGGACGGGCGCGCACCGTCGGTGGCGGGCCGTGTGCCGAGCAGATCGCGGTAGACGTCCGCGAACGCCTCGGCGGTGTGCCGTACGTCGTGGGTGGACAGCACGTGCCGGCGGCCCCGGTTGCCGAGCGACTCGCGCAGCAGCGGATCGAGCAGCAGCTCGGTGACGGCCTCGGCCAGCACCGCCGGGTTCTCCGGCGGGACCAGGCACCGGGCGGCGAAGGAGGGCGGCAGGCTCTCGCGGGCGCCGTCGACGTCCGTGACCACCACGGGCCGCCCGCACGCCATCGCCTCCAGCGGGGCCAGCGCCATGCCCTCCCAGCGGGACGGCAGGACGACGAGGTCGGCGGCCTGGTACCAGGGGGAGGCGTCGGTGACGGCTCCCGCGAACAGCACGGACTCCGGGGCGACTTCGCGCAGCCGGTCGCGGTCCGGTCCGTCGCCGACCAGGACGAGGCGGGCGTCGGGCACCCGGCGCGCGACGGCGTCCCACGCCCGCAGCAGGACGTCCTGCCCCTTCTGCCGGCACAGCCGCCCCACGCAGACGGCGAGCGGCGCTGCCCGGGGGATGCCGGTGAGCGGTGCGAGCCCGGCTCGTACGGCGGTGGCGTCGGCCGGGTGGAAGCGCTCGGGATCGATGCCGTTGGGGACGACGGTCCACCGGCCGGTGATCCCGGCGTGCACGCCGGTCGCGCGTTCCGCCTCGCTCACACACACCATCCGCGCGGCCCAACGCGCCCCGAATCGCTCCCACCTGAGCGCCAGGGCCGCGGTGCCTCCGCCGACCGCCTCGAACGACCAGGCGTGCGGCTGGAAGACCGTCGGAATCCGCCCGCGCACCGCGAGCCGCCCGGCGAGCCCGGCCTTCGCGCTGTGCGCGTGCACCAGATGGGGGCGTACCTCGTCGATCACCCGTGCCAGGTGCCGTACCTCCCGCACGAGCGACGGCCCCGGCGACCGCGTCGCGGGCCAGGGCCGTACGTTCGCGCCGAGCGCCCGCAGTCGTGCGGCGAGGGCGCTGTCGGGGCAGGCCACGGTGACGTCCAGGCCGTCCGCCAGCTGTGCCCGGGCCAGGTCCGTCACGACGCGCGCGACCCCGCCGTCCACCGGTTGGGTGAGGTGCAGGACCCGCGGCCGGGAGTCGGTGGATGACAGGTGCATATGCGCGGCTTCCTCGCTCGCGAAAGCGCTCGGGGGGTGCGGCAACGGGCTCACCGCTGGGCGTCGACGGCGACGAAGAGCACACCGGCCCACGCCGCGTCCTGCTGGGACTGGAGCCGGAAGGTCGCCTGGTCACCGGCTTGCTGCAGGCCTCTTCCGAGATCGAACACGTCGGAGTCGTAGCCGAGGGTGTTGGCGTACGCGGGCACACGCTGCGGATCCGATCCGGGCTCACTGATGGTGGAGTTCAGGACGTCGTCCTGCGGGTTGGCGTTGTTGCTGAGGGCGGCGGAGCCGGACCCGGTCGTCAGGGTGAGCGAGTCACCGTGGGTGCCGCGGTCGCCGTTGTACGCCACCAGGCCCGCGCGGCCCCCCGCACCCGCGGCGAAGTTCAGGCCCTGTACCCGGATCTCCTGTGCGCCGGACCTCAGCGAGGCGAAGCCGTCCCAGAGCGCGAGGTGCCGCAGCGGCTCCGCCGGGTTCTCGTACGCCACCACCAGCGTCCAGCCGCCCCACGCCCCGGCCGCCGACCTGCCCATGGCCACGTTGACCTGCGCCACGGTGTACAGGCCCGGCCCGCCCTCCCGCACCAGCCGCGTGACGTCCGCCGAGGCCTGGAAGGCGTCCGCGCCGTCCGCCACGCGGTGTCCGACGACCGCGTCCGCGAGAACTTCCTTGTACTCCCCGCCGGGTTCGGCGATCAGCACCCGCCCGTTGTCCTGCGGCGGCTTCTGTTCGCCGACGCGCAGGTTGCCGCCCCAGTACAGGCGCGCGTACGTCACCCGGGAGCCGCCCGGCAGGCGGACCTCCGCGCGGGAGGAGTTGTAGGTGTTCGGGTCGCGGTCGACGTCGGTGTAGAACATGTCGAAGTCGCCGTTCACCCCGCGCCCGCCCGCCCGCACGTCCGAACAGGAAGGCGCCGCCATCTGCGCGCAGCTGATGCTGGCGTTGGCGGCGCGCACGATGCCGCCGTGCTGGTGCGCGTGGTACCGCTGGGCGAACGCGAGGCTGCTCGCCTCCGGCGCGGCCGGCGCGGCCGGCACGGCAGCCGGGAAACCACCGGGTGCCCACATCGCCGCGAGGGCGAGGACGCCCACGGTCACACCACGAAACAGCGGACGCAGGGAATGGCGCATGACCGTCGGTGCCCTTTCGGAACAGGTGGCGGTGGCAGCGGCGGTACGAGTGCGCTGTGTCCGCCTGGAGGGGTGCGTCGAGACGTCCGAACCCTAGTCGCTAACCGGACAAATATGGTGAAACCCGACAAGTGTGTCGGAATCGTGAAACCAGTTCTGGCTGTCCGTCGGGCAAGGTCATGGCCGGTGCCGTTCCCCCGAACGGGCGCCGAGGCGCAGTCGGTCTGACATACCGTCTGATCAGGCAGGGCGCGGCGACAGGGGGAAATGCGGGAGCCCGAAAAACATATGAGCGGTTGCGGGAAGTCATGGGCGCTCTCACGGTGGGCTCAAGATCCAACGCCCGTCGAAAGGAATCCCCATGTGCGCTCTGCCCGCACGGCGCATCGCGTCCAGCGCATTGTGCGCCGCCCTCCTGGTCGGGATCACCGGCCCCGCCGCCATGGCGGCCGACTCGGCCCGCGAGCACAGCCATGTGGCGTCGCCCGATGAACGACTCCCCGGCGCGGACGCGCGTCTCGCGCTGGTCAGGAATCTCGGGGGCGACCTCACCCCGGTCGCCGACCTGCTGAAAGCCGTGCTCGAGGAGGACGACGGGCAACTGCCCCCCGCAAAGGCCAGGAAACTGGGAGCCGCCGCGAAGGCCGCTCTGACCAAGGTGGCCGCCAAGGCTCCGGCGACGGGCGTGCTGCTGCCGGCTCCCGCCTGGACCGCCGTCGAGCTCAGGACGTCCGAGCGAAGTGCCGCCGACGACACGAGTGACGCACTGGACGCCTTGGAGGAGGCCCTCGACAGCCTCCTGGAGGCGATCACCTCCGGTGTCGACACCGAGGTGTTGCCGACGGTCGATGACCTGCTGACCGAGGTGGACAGCCTCCTCGACCAGCTGCTCGACATCGGCCTGTCCGTTCTGCCGGTGCTGTCCGACACGTCTACTTCGACGTCGGTGTCTTCGGTGCAGACCGTCACGCTCGATGGGACCACGGTGTCGACGACGGTGCTGCGTCCGGCCTTGTGAGCGTCATATGAGCGTCGTACGGCACGACTCTCACTCGTTCGGCTCGTCCAGTCGTGGTGCCGCCTCCGGGGGCGGCACCACGACTGTTGTTGTTTCCGCCTTTCTCCCGACTTTCTTCTGGTTGAGATCTCATATGAGGACTCGCGATCTTCGGCAACTCCGGTTTCCGCCCCGACCACAGCTCGTTAGGCACGGCGACAGAACCCCCCTCCGGCGACTTGCGTTGCCGAAGAAAGGAACACGATGAAGTCCCTTAAGGCTGCCGCTGTCTTTGCCGGGTCCTTGATCGCTGCTGGTACCGCAACGCCGGCGGTCGCCCATAACGCCCCGGCCCCGGCCATGGCGCCCACCGGCCACAGTGCCCCGGACGTGGCGTACCCCGCGCAGAGTGCTCCGATGGCCTACCCCGCGCAGACTGCTCCCATGGCGCCTGCCCCCCAGGCTCCGATGGCGTACCCCGCGCAGAGTGCTCCGATGGCGTACCCCGCGCAGACTGCTCCCATGGCGCCTGCCCCTCAGGCTCCGATGGCGTACCCCGCGCAGAGTGCTCCGATGGCGTACCCCGCGCAGACTGCTCCCATGGCGCCTGCCCCGCAGCCCGCCCCCGTGGCGCCTGCTCCCCAGCCCGCCCCCGTGGCGCCTGCCCCGCAGCCCGCTCCCGTGGCGCCTGCTCCCCAGCCCCAGCCCGCTCCCGTGGTGTCCGCCGGTCAGGGCGCCCCCGACCTGGCGTCCACCGGCATCAGCGGCGACCTGAACACCAGGGTCCCCGGCCTGACCCGGTCGGGCGCCCTCGGCAACGCCTCGCTGGTCCACTCCGCGAAGGAGGCCGCGACCGTGGTGAACGACGTCAAGCCGGTGCACGGCAATCTGTGGCTGTAGGGCTGAGACCGTGCTGTACGAAGGGACGGCCCTCGGTGGAGTTCGAGGGCCGTCCCTTCGTATGCACACAGGTGATCACCGGGGTGACCATCGGTGATCACTGGACTGGCCGTGCGGCGGTGACCGCGCGGGACGTTCGGCGGTTACGGCTACGAACAACCGAACCGGACGAGGAGTGGGCCATGGTCGTCAGCATCGGCGGAGTACCGGTGGGTGCCGCGGACGGAGCACAGGACCCGGCGCGGCCGGGACCGGCGGGCAGAACCCGACGGGCTGTGGCGCGCGGCCTGCCCGCCTGCGCGCTCGCCGCCGCCCTGGCGCCGGTGGTCGCCGCCTTCCCGCCCAAGCGCCCCGGATCCGGACCCGGAAACGCCGCGGGTGACACCGTCTTCGACGAGACCTACGGCGGCCGCCGTATCCGCGGTGTATGGATCCCCGCGCGCGGCGCGGCCGAGGACGGCCGGTGGCACATCACCGTGGACGGCCGCCCTCTGCATCTGATGCGCCGTGCCGACGGCACCTGGCTGAGCATGGTCGACCACTACTGCTCGTACCGGACACCGCTCGCCGCCGCCCGCGCCGCCGTCGACGAACTCGGTCCCGGTCAGCGGCTGCGCGACCCGGCTCCGGCACCGGCGGGCACGGAACACCTGCACATGGGGCACCGGCATGGCGTACGTGCGTAAGGACGCCGGCACGCTCACCCGGGCGGAGAAGCGCCGCTTCGTCAAGGCGCTGCTTGAGCTCAAACGACGGGGCGAGTACGACGAGTTCGTGCGGATGCACCTCGAGTACTTCTCCCCCGACGGCGAGCGCGGACTGCGCGCCGCGCACATGGCGCCCTCCTTCCTGCCCTGGCACCGCCGGCTCCTGCTCGAACTGGAGCGCGCGCTGCGCCGGGTGGACTCGTCGGTGACCGTGCCGTACTGGGACTGGACGCGCGACCGCACGACCACCTCCGCACCCTGGACGGCGGACCTCCTCGGAGGCAACGGGCGCCCCTCCGACCACCGGGTGATGACCGGTCCGTTCGCCCATCGCGAGGGCAACTGGACCCTCAAGGAGGGCGTGACCGAAGGGGCGTTCCTCACCCGGGACCTCGGCCGCCCCCGCGCCCCGATCGAACTGCCCACGAAGAGCGAGCTCGAGTGGGCGCTGAAGGATCCCGTCTACGACGCTCCGCCCTGGGACTCGACGTCCGGGAAGGGCTTCCGCAACAAGCTGGAGGGATGGGGCACCGGCGGGGGCAGCTCCTCCTGGCGCAACCACAACCGGGTGCACCGCTGGGTCGGCGGGGCCATGGTCGGCGGTGCCTCCGTCAACGACCCCGTCTTCTGGCTGCATCACGCCTTCGTCGACCTGCAGTGGTACCGCTGGCAGCGCCGGCACCGCGGGGCCCGCTACCTCCCCGCGACACCACCGGGCTCCGGCGACGAGCAGCACGGCCGGATCGTGGCACGACACCAGAAGCTGCCGCCGTGGGACGTGACGCCGGCCGAGCTGGAGGACGTCGGCCGGATCTACCGGTACGCGTGAGGTGACGCGGATCATGCGAAGAGCCCCGGCGCTCGGGGTGCCGGGGCTCTTCGGGTCACGACGACAGACATTCAGTGGCCGTGGCCGGCCTTCTTCGCCTTCTTCGCGGACTTCGTGGTCTTCTCGGCGCTCTTCTCGGCGCTCTTCTCGTTCTTCTTGTCGCTGTCGTTCTTGCAGAGGTTGCCAACGGCCGGGTTGAGGCCGCCGAACACGGTGACGGTGTTGCCGCACACATTGATCGGCGCGTGGATCGGGACCTGGATCACATTGCCGGACACGAGGCCGCCCGACTCGACCGTCGCGCCCTTGGCGGTGGCCTCCGCCACGGCGAGACCTGCCCCGCTGAGCACCACGGCGCCCGTGCCGAGAGCGACAGCGCCAACCTTCGCGATGCGAGACATCACGTTCTCCTTATTGACTCGGTGAGTGCGGCAGCAGTACGCGCCACCGCACTGCCCGTTCAACGCGACCGTCCCGGACCGGTCACGACGATCGTCCCGGTATCACCCTTTTGAACAGCGGCTTCGCCGTACGGGCGGTGGCCTCCGCGCAGGGCCGCTCTCATCCGACGCGTGCACACCAGCGCCACACCGTGCACTTTTTCAAGAAACCGACGACATTGGGCGTTTCATCCTATAAAAGGGATAAATGATCACCTACAGTATCGACTGTCAGTGATCGGTCCATCACGGATCGTGCCTACTCGAGAAACGGAGAGGTAATGCGCAAGTTCCAGAGGGCCGCGGTCGTCGCGGCCATGCTCGGCAGTGTCAGCTTCCTGGGTGCCGGCGTCGGCCACGCGGGGGGCGGCAACGACTGCGACATGAACGACTTCCAGCAGGGACTCATCCAGCTCGACGACGTCAACGTCAACGTCGCGGCCATCCTCGCCGTCGCCAACCAGGACGCCAGCGAGAAGGAGTTCATGCACTGCAAGGGCCACTGATCGCTGACCGGGCGATCTAGGCAGGCCCCGGGGCTCGGGTCGGGTGTCCGAGCCCCCAGGGCACCGGTCGGGCGTGACGGCCCGCTTCGACACGCTTTTCAAGAAATCGGCGTCATTGGGCGTTTCATCAGATAAAACTCCTAATCGTCGCCTAGTGTTGCGACTGTCGGTGATCAGCCCGCCACGGGCTGTGTCCACTCGAGAAACGGAGAGGTAATGCGCAAGTACCAGAGGGCCGCGGTCGTCGCGGCCATGCTCGGCAGTGTCAGCTTCCTGGGTGCCGGCGTCGGCCACGCGGGGGGCGGCAACGACTGCGACATGAACGACTTCCAGCAGGGGCTGATCCAGCTCGACGACGTCAACGTCAACGTGGCCATCATCGGCCTCGCCAACCAGGACGCCAGCGAGAAGGAAGTCATGCACTGCAAGAGCCACTGATCGCCGGTCAGGTGATCTAGGCAGACCTTGGGGCTCGGGCCGGGTGTCCGAGCCCCAACGGCCAGGTTCGCCGCCGTGCATGATGCGGCGTCAGCTTGACCGGACCCAGCGGCCTCCGTTCGGCCACTCGACGTACGTGCGGCGGCGCCACGACATGCATTTTTTCAAGAAACTTATGCGATTGGGCGTTTTGTGTGGAAAAAGCCGCAAAGTCCGCTTACGTTATCGGCTGTCGGTGACCAACCCATCACGGGTTGTGTCTACTCGAGAAACGGAGAGGTAATGCGCAAGTACCAGAAGGCCGCAGTCGTCGTGGCCATGCTCGGCAGCGTCAGCTTCCTGGGCGCCGGCGTCAGCGCTGCGGACGGGGATGCGAAGTTCAAGCTCGACAACAAGCAGAACCAGTCGTGCGACATGAACGACTCGCAGCAGGGGCTCGTCCAGCTCGACGACGTCAACGTCAACGTCGGTGCCATCCTCGGCTTTGCCACCCAGGATGCCAGCGAGAAGGAGTCCCTGTCTTGCTCTCAGGGCTTCAAGATCGGCAAGCACCACTGATCGGCTGATCCAGACAGGCCTCGGGGCTCGGACCATGTGTCCGGGCCCCGAGGCCTTTTGCGTGCCTTCTTTGCCGTCTGCGGTGGGGAGGCGTGCACGGCAGTGTCACAATGTGACTTTTTGCGAGAAACATACTGATTGGGTGTCTCGTCCCTCGAGAGTCACACAGGTCACTTACAGTTGGCGACTGTCAGTGACCGGCCCGCTACGGGTTGTGTCGACATGGAGAAGAACGGAGCAGTAATGCGCAAGTTCCAGAAGGCCGCTGTCGTCGTGGCCGCGCTCGGCAGTGTCAGCTTCCTGGGCGCTGGCGTCGGCCACGCTGCGGACGGTGACGCGAAGTTCAAGCTCGACAACAAGCAGAACCAGTCGTGCGAGTCGCACGAATTGCAGAAGGGGCTCGTCAACCTCGACGACGTCAACGTTGGCGTCGGTGCCCTCCTCGGCTACTCGGAGCAGGACAACAGCGAGCGCAAGTCCGTCACCTGCTCGCAGAACCTCTCCCTGGGCAGGTGATCACCGGTCAGGTGATCTAGGCAGACTTCGGGGCCCGGACCAGGTGTCCGGGCCCCGAGGCCTGCGGCCTGGCTTCTTTGCCGGTTCAGGCGTCCGGAACGACTCCCCCGCCCCGGTTGCGGGGTCGACCGTAAAGGAAAAGGTAGATGCTCGGTTCGAAGAAGATCGCAGTGGCAGCGGCAGCGGGAGTCCTGGGGGGCTTTGCCCTGATGGGTGTCGGAGGCGCTCAGGCCTTCGCCGTTGATGGCCCCGGCAAGTGTGTCGAGGACGGCAAGGGCAACGTTCGCTGCGTGAAGGTGAGCAAGTACAAGCTCGACAAGAGCGGAAGCGCCGTCCTCGTCAACGAGTCGACGCAGACCTGTCCGACTTCGCGCAGCCGGGTCACCTGTGTCGACAGCGTCGACATCTCCGGCGCGGAGTTCTGACTCCTTCGTCCGCCCTTTGTCTGTGAAGAGGGGCCCCCTTGCCCCGAACAGAGGCTGCCGGAGCGGCAATTGGCCGGGTGTGGCTGTCCGGCTGCGACTGCCCGACGTATGCGCAGCGGCGCAACTAGGTGGCCTTTCTTAGGGAATTTACGTGATTGGGCGTTTCGCTCATCAAACACACCAAACGTCGCCTATAGTTGGCGACTGTCGGTGACCAACCCATTACGGGTTGTGTCCACTTGAGAACGGAGAGGTAATGCGCAAGTACCAGAAGGCCGCAGTCGCCATGGCTATGCTCGGCAGCGTCAGCGTCCTGGGCGCGGGCGTCGGCAACGCTGCGGACGGGGACGAGAAGGTCAAGCTCAACAACAAGCAGAACCAGTCGTGCGAGCAGAGCGGCTCGGCCAAGGGGCTCGTCAACCTCGACGACGTCAACATCAACGTCGCCATCCTCGGCTTCGCCGAGCAGGACAACACCGAGCGCAAGTCCGTGACCTGCTCGCAGAACTTCTCCCTCGGCAGGTGATCACCGGTCAAGTGATCTAGGCAGGCCTCGGGGCTCGAACCAGGTATCCGGGCCCCGAGGCCGCCGCCTGGCTTCTTTGCCGGTCCAAGCGTCCGGAACGACTCCGACGTCCAGTCGCGGGGAGTCGACCGTAAAGGAAAAGGTAGATGCTCAGTTCGAAGAAGATCGCAGCGGCAGCGGGAGTCCTGGGGAGCTTTGCTCTGATCGGTGTAGGAGCCGCCCAGGCCTTCGGTCATGAAGGCGCCGGCGCGTGCGTCGACGACGGCAAGGGCCAAGTTCGCTGCGCGGACGTGAGCAAGTACAAGCTCACCACCGACAAGCGCGGAAACGTCACCGTCGTCAACGACTCGACGCAGTCCTGCCCGACTTCACACAGTGAGGTCACCTGCGTCAGCAACGTCGTAGTCCCCGCCAAGAAGTCCTGACGTCGGACCGAGGCGGCCGAAGCGCCTGGTGCACGTCGGCACCGGGCGCGTCAGTCCACCCGCGCAGCGAAGAATGGCCGGGACCCGATACCGGGTCCCGGCCATCCCTGTTGCGGCGGCGGTATCTCCCGTGCTCACAAGCGTCTCTCGGCCGGCTTGATCGCTGAGGGTGACCTCGTCCGCACACCGAGACGGGCTCGGTGCGTCCGCCGGTCAGCGCGGTCGGCCGACCTCGCGGAAGTCGGACTTGCGGATCCTTGCGTGGACGCCCTTCACGTCGTCGACGACCTGGGAGACCGCGAAGTCGCCTGCCGCGCTGAGGTAGGCCATCGCCAGGTGGCGTTCGATGCCGTAGTCGGTGGTGAGCAGGTCCAGTGCGCAGCGCACGCAGTCGCGCATCGCCTCGTTGAGGTCCTTGTCCAGGCCGATCGGCACCAAGTAGTCGTCGGTCTCGGCGAACGGGGCGACGCGGCCGTGGCCGGGTCGCAGAGCCGCACCGCCGGGTACGACCTCGAGCTTGACGGTGGCGCGCAACGACGCCTCGAAGGCGGTGAGGGCGACCTCGCCGTCGCCCTGGGCGAAGTGGGGGTCCCCGAAGTAGACCAGCGCGTCGTCGACCTGCACCGGGAGGAACAGCGTGGCGCCCTCGCCGAGCAGGGAGATGTCGATGTTGCCCCCGTGGCGCCCCGGCGGCACCGAGTGCGGCCGCTCGTCGCCGGGTACCGCCACGCCCATCACGCCGAGGAACGGCCGCAGCGGGAAGCGCAGTGAGCCGCGGGAGGGGTCCGTCGGATCCACCGCCATCCGGCCCCACGCGCCGTGGCGATCCGCGTGTGCCGTGGCGAAGGTGCACACGGGACCGGGCAGCGACGGCATCTCGCCGGGGAGTGCGCCGAAGCCGTGGCGTGCGGAGACCATGCCGTACGGAACCCGCGGGGTGAGGCCGAGGACGGTCAGGGCGAGCAGATCGCCGGGCCGGGCGCCGGCCACGGCGATCGGCCCGGTGACGAGGTGCGGTCCGTCGTCGTCGAAGTCGTGCGGCATGCCGGAGTCCGCCACCTGCTGGGCGTCGTCGAGCACATGGCCGCCGCCGACGCCGTAACGGCTGAAGAACTGGGCGGGGTTGCGGCCCTGGTCCTCGAGAACTCCCTCGTGGCTGATCGTGTCGACCGTGACGACGGCGCCCGGTCGCACGACCGCGCACGGTGCGTCCGCCTCGCACGGAAGGCGACCCCACAGGGTGTTCCCGGGCGTGGCCGGGACGTAGGTCGTCGACGCGATCGCTCCGTGGCCGGGCTGGAGGATCGGGAATCCGGTCGCGGCGACGTCGAGGAGGGGCGAGGCGGTCGCTGTCATGGTCCACCTTTCATGGAGTGGAAGGGCTGGCCCGACGCTAGGAACGCTCCGTTGCCCTGGTGTTTCCGGTGGGGGTCCGCGCGGTAACGCTGTCTCGTATGACAACATGGCATCTCGCATAAGTTGCGGCAGGGGGAGGCAGCGACAAGGCGGAGCGAGCCGGTGCTACCGCGCCTTCCGCCGGCCCGGCCACCGCGCGGGTCCAACGGCGAACGTCGCGTCCGCTGTTGGACCCGTGCGACGGCCGACTACGGCTCAGAGGTCGAGGACGAGTCGGTCGCCCTGACAGCGGCCGACGCAGATCATCATGGTGCGCCCGGCGCGGCGTTCCTCGTCGCTGAGCACGGAGTCCCGGTGCTCCGGCGTCCCGGCCAGCACGCGGGTCTCGCAGGCGCCGCAGTATCCCTTCTCGCAGTCGTAGGACAGGCCGCTCACGGCATCACGCAGGACTTCGATGAGGCGGCGGTCGGCCGGCACGGTGAGCGTGACTCCCGTGCGCGCGAGCTGGACCGCGAAGGCCCGGTTCTCCTCGGCGTCGAAAGCCGTCTCGAGGCCGTCGCCGGCGGTGAAGCGTTCCAGGTGCAGCCGGTCGGTGAGATCCAGGCGGGCGCACTCGCGCTCGACGGCCGCCAGCATCGGCGCCGGCCCGCACGCGTAGATGGCGGCGTCCGCGTCCAACTCGCCCAGCAGCCGGGGGAGGTCCGGCAACCCGGCCACGTCCTGCGGGAGCAGGGTGAGCGCGTCGCCGGCGACGGCGGCGAGTTCGTCGGCGAACGCCATCGTCGAGCGGGTGCGGCCGCCGTACACGACGGAGAAGGGCGTGCCGCGTCCGGCGGCCTCGCGGACCATGGCGAGGATCGGTGTGACGCCGATGCCGCCGGCGAGGAACAGGTAGGACGGCGCCGGCGTGAGCGGGAAGTGGTTGCGCGGCCCGCGTACCGCGAACGTGGCTCCCGGGCGGGCCAGTTCGTGGAGTTCGGCCGACCCGCCCCGGCCCTGGGGCTCGCGCAGGACGCCGATGCGCCACGTCGTGGCGTCGGCGGGGTCACCGCACAGCGAGTACTGACGCAGCCTGCCCGAGGGCAGACGCAGCTCGACGTGCGCGCCGGGCCGCCACGCGGGGAGTTCGCCTCCGTCCGGCAGGCCGAGGTCGACGGCGACGACGTCCTGCGCCGCGGCGCGCACCGCGGTCACCCGCAGCGGGGTGGGCGTGCTCAGCGTGCGGACGGAGCCTGCCGCTGCCCTCGCCCGGGGACCGGGCGTGAAGAGCGCCGGGATCGCGTCCCAGCCGGACTGGTTGCCGCGCGTCGGGTAGGCGACGAGCCCCTCCTCGATCACCCGGTAGTCGGGCAGCCGGGTCAGGACCTGCGTCATCATCGCGCGGAACATGGCTCGGGCGAGGTGCGCGCCGGCGCACCGGTGCGATCCGATCCCGAAGCTGAGGTGCCGGCTGGCGTCGCGGTCCAGCCGCACCTGCTCGGGGTCGGGGAACACGGCGGGGTCGTGGTTCGCGGCGACCCACGGGATCAGCACCCGGTCGCCCCTGTGCATCGGGCAGCCGCCGACCTCGACGTCCCGGGTGACCGTGCGGGCCATCGACTGCGACGGTGCGAACGCGCGGAGGAACTCCTCGGTCGCGGTGTCCAGCAGATCGGGGGAGTCGATCAGCCGCTGCCGCTGCTCGGGGTTGCGGCCGAGGTGGACGAGCGTCCATCCGGTCAGGGAGGTGGTGGTGTCGACGCCACCGGCGATGAGCAGGCCGATCACCGACACCAGCTCGTCCTCGCCGAACTCGCTGCCGTCGGCGCGCCGGCCGGCCACCAGCTCGCTGACCGCGTCGGCCCGTGGCGCGGAGCGGCGCTCGGCGATCAGTTCGCGGATGCGTTGATCCATGTAGGCCAGTCCGGCGGCCCCGCGCACGGCGCGCTCGCTGGCGGCCGGTGCGGCGAAGATGTCGTGGATCGGCCCGGCCAGCTTCGCCCAGTCCTCCTCGGGGAAACCGAGCCAGTCCAAGGTCACCGCGGCCGGCAGCGGGTTGGTGAGGTCACGGACGAAGTCGCAGGAGCCGAGCTCGACGAAGTCGTCCACGATGCGGGCGGCGTGGCGCTCGATCATGGGCACCAGCCGCTCGATGGCCTCCGGGGTGAGCAGCGGGTTGATCAGTTGCCGGTACTCGGTCGACCGCGGCGGGTCGAGCTCGATCGGATACTGATCGAGCCCCGGTCCCTTGGGGATGACGATGCCGACGCCCTGGCCGCCGTGGTCGCTGCGGGCCGAGGAGAACGTCGCGTCGTCGCGGGCGATGCGGGCCACGTCGGAATACCGCGTCGTGTAGGTGAAGCCGCCGTAGGCGGCGGAGCGGCCTACCGGGCAGCTCTCGCGGAAGCGCGCGTAGTAGGCGACCGGATCGGCGTTGGCCTCGTCGGAGTGATGGTCGAAGTCGATGTCGGCGGACATGGTGGGCACGCTCCACGTGCTCGTGTCTTCTGCGCGGTGTTGTCCGGCCGCGCCACCGGATGTCTGGTGCCTCATCGGCGTCGGCCACCCTAAGGTGCTGCCGCTGTGTGCGACAACGTCTGGTGGACGACGTTCTAGAAGGTCAGCACGGCTTTGCCGACCGAGCCGGACCGGACCGCCGCGACGGCCTCGTTGATCTGCTCGAACGGGAAGTAGGTGATCATCTTCTCGACCGGGAACCGGCCCTCGGCGTTGAGCTTGAGCAGTTGGGGCAGGAACAGCTGCGGCAGGCTGGACCCGGCGATGATGCCGGTGACGCTGCGCCCGTTGAGAATGCTTCGCCACTCGAAGCTCATCGACTCGCTCGGGCCGATGCCGATGACCCCGGCGCGACCGAGCGGCCCGAGAGACTCCACCGCGGTGCGCAGGACGTCCTCGCGTCCGGTCGTGTCGATCACGAAGTCGAACCCCTCGGGGGCGAGGACGGCCAACTGCTCGGCGGTCCCCCCGGCCGAGGAGTCGACGGTGTGCGTGGCGCCGAAACCGCGGGCCGCCTCCAGCTTGGCCGGGTTCACGTCGACGGCGGCGACGACCGCGCAGCCGCTCAGCGCGGCGGCGATGACGGCAGCCACGCCGACAGCCCCCGCCCCGAAGATCGCGATCGACGAGCCGGGGCGCGGCCGCAGCACATTGAGCACGCCGCCGGCGCCGGTCTGGAAGCCGCAACCGAAGGGCCCGGCCAGCCGCAGGTCGAACGAGGGGTCGATCCTGACGACCGCCCGCTCCGGTGCGACGACGTGGTCGGCGAACGACGACTGGCCGAGGAAGTGGGCGTTGACCTCCCGCCCCTCGTGGGTCACCGCGGTGGAGCCGTCGGGCCGGCGGCCGGAGAAGTTCACCGCGTCGAAGCTGCGGCAGTAGGCGGGCGAGCCGGTGCGGCACAGCGCGCACGTGCCGCAGGACGCGAAGGACATGGCGACGGTGTCGCCCGGACGTACGGAGGTGACGTGCGCGCCGACCTTCTCGACGATGCCCGACCCCTCGTGCCCGAGCAGTGCCGGCGTGGGGAAGAAGGTGGCGAACTCCAGGTCGGTGCCGCAGATGCCGACGCCGGCGACGCGGACGAGCACCTCGTCGGGACGGGGCGCGTCCAAGTCCACCTCGGTCAGGACGAATGGCTGTCCGGGTTGCTCCAGCAGAGCGGCGGTGGCGCGCACAGGGCCTCCTCGGTGACTCACATGACGAGATCGCATATTGACATGCGTGACAGGGTCGGTCAAGGTTCACCTATGGCGGCTGTTGACTTCCCTTCTTCCCAGCACTTCATCGACGGCGAGTGGGTCGCGGCCCGCGACGGCGGCACCCTGGACATCGTCGATCCGGCCACCCAACAAATGATCACCAAGGTGGCCCGGTCGGGCGGAGCCGATGTCGACGACGCGGTCGCCGCGGCGCGCCGCGCCTTCCCCGCCTGGGCGGCGACCAGCCCCAGCGAGCGCGGGGCAGTGATCCGGCGCTGGGCCGACCTGATCCTCGCCGACGTCGAGGCGCTGGCGGCCGTAGAGGCTCAGGACGTGGGCAAGCCACTGTCCGGGGGCCGGACGAACATCTACATCGCCCACGACATCATCAACTACTTCGCCGGGGCGGCCGACAAGCTCACCGGGGTCACCCTGCCGACCCGCAGCCCCGACTACCTGGGCTACACGGTTCCCGAACCGTACGGCGTGTGCGCCGTCGTCATCCCGTGGAACGTGCCTGCCGTGCTCACCGCCGCGAACGTCGCGCCGGCGCTCGCCGCGGGCAACACGGTCGTCCTCAAGCCGTCCGAGATCGCGCCGCTGGCTCCGTTCGCCCTGGCCGAACTCGCCCGCCGCGCAGGCTTCCCGCCGGGGGTGGTCAATGTCGTCGCGGGCCTTGGCCCCGAGGCGGGCGCCGCGCTCACCTCGCATCCGGGCATCGACCACATCAGCTTCGTCGGCTCCACCGCCACCGGGCGGGCGATCATGGCGGCCGCCGCGCGGAACCTCGTCCCGGTGAAGCTCGAGCTCGGCGGCAAGTCGCCGAACGTGCTGTTCGCCGACGCCGACCTCGACACGGCGATCGAGGCGGTCGTCGCCTCGATCACCGAGAACGCGGGGCAGAACTGCTACGCCGGTTCCCGGCTGCTCGTTCAGGCCCCGGTGCACGACGAGGTCGTGGAGCGGGTCGCCGCCGCCATGGCCGCGGTCAAGACGGGGCCATGGGAGGCCGACCTGGACATGGGGCCGCTGGTCAGCGCCGCGCAGTTCGCCCGCGTCAGCGGCTTCCTCGAGGACGCGCCTCGCGAGGGCGCGCGGCTGGTCACCGGTGGCGCACCCACCGGCGACGGGTGGTTCGTCCAGCCGACCGTGTACGACCGTGTGGACGCGGGCATGCGCGTCGCCCGCGAGGAGATCTTCGGCCCGGTCCTCGCCGTACAGTCGTTCCGCGACACGGCCGAGGCGACCGAGCTGATGAACGCGACGGACTTCGGCCTGCTGGCCTGCATCTGGACCAACGACGTCTCCCGGGCGCTGCGGCTGGCCAAGGACGTCCGCTCCGGGCAGGTGGCGGTCAACCAGTTCCACGACGCGGGAGTGATCGGCTTCCCGTTCAACATGCAGAAGGACAGCGGCTTCAGCCGGGGCGGCGGGTACGGAGCGCTGCGCGAGTACACCCAGGAGAAGGGCGTGGCCATCCGGTTGCTGGCCCGCTGAGACGCGACACCATGGGAACCATCGCCGGAGCGCGGTCCGGACCGGCCCGGGAGAGGGCGGGGCCGGACGCCGAACCCGCCGTACTGGAGCGGGAACTGACCGAGGCCGTGCTCGCCGGCGCCGCGCGCTCGGACGTGCTCCGCGCGCTGTGCCGGGCGACCGGGCGGCCCGTACGCCTGCTGTCAGCCGAGGGCGTGCCGCTGGCGAGCACCGACGGCGGCGCGGGAGTGCCGGCCGCGGTGGCGGGCGGCGTGCTCGCCGGCGTGGCCGGACCGGTGGTCGACACGCTCGACGGGGTGCGGGCCACGGCGCTGCCCGTGCGTGCGGGGACGACCGTGGCCGGTGTGCTGCTGACCGTCGGTCCCGGTGATCAGCGGGTGCAGGCGCTGGCCGGTGCCGCCGTCACCGCGCTGCGCATCGACGCCGTGCGCTCAGGGGACGGCTTGGCCGAGGTCTCGCCGCTGCACACACCGGCCGATGTCGTCGCCGCGCTGCGGTCCGGGACGGTGAGCCCCTCGGTGTGCGCGGCGGCCGCGGGGCTGGGGATCGATCTGGAGCGACCGCCGGCCGGTGCCGTACTGCACTACAGCGGCTCCCGCCTGCGCGCCTGGTCCACCGCGCTCGCCTGGCTGGAGCACCCTGTGCGGCAGGAGGCGCGCACGGCGTGGACGGTGGTGCCGGGCGAGGTCGTGCTCGCCCGGCTGCAAAGCCGGCTGCGCCTCATGACCGGCGACGAGTCCGCCGGTGACCACGTCGTCGCGGCGAGCGGCTCCCACCCCGACTCAGCCGTGGGTCTGGCCCGGTCCTTCACCGAGGCCGAACGGCTGCTCGGTCTGGCCCGGGCCCGGCGCGTCCCGCTGCTCACCTTCGACGGCAGCGGGGTGGTCCGGGTGCTGTTGCCCCTTCCACGCGCGGAGCTCGAGGCGTATGCCGAGGCGCACCTCGGGCCGATCCGGCAGCGTCCGGAGCTGATGGCGACCCTGCGTGCCTGGCTGGCCGAGAGGGGCAGTCGGCAGAGCGTCTCCGAACAGCTCCATCTCCACCGCAACTCGGTGGGCTACCGGGTTCGCCAGATCAAGAACCTCCTCGGCACGGACCCCCTGCTTCCCGCCGCCTCGGCGGAGTTGCACCTGGCGCTCGCGGCGCTCGACCTGCTCGCCGCCGACGACCAGCGGCTGCGCGGCGACGGCGAGCCGGTTTCAGCCGGATGCTGAACCGCCGTTCGCCGTGCCGCCGGGGTGATGCGGCGCGTGCGTCCGTACCCGCTTCCAGCCCGCAGCCCGCGCTGTGAGCCCTTACGAGCTGGCGAAACCCCGGCGAAACCCAGTTTTTCCACAGGAGCGTTGACAGCACTGGTCGGCATGGGCAGAGTGGCCTCACAATACGTTCCACCGCCTCGCAATGCGAGACGGCTGAGGTGAGGAGGGCCGCGGTGCGAGCGATGGTGCAGACCGATTTCGGGGGAACCGAGGTCGTGTCCCTGCGGGATGTCCCGGAGCCGGTGTGCGGACCGCGTGACGTCGTCGTCGAGGTCGCGTACTGCGGGCTGAACCGCCTGGACCTGTTGCAGCGAAAGGGGCCGGGTCTGATCCCCGGCTTCCGCCTTCCGCACGTGCCGGGCATGGACTTCGCCGGAACGGTGGTGGCGACCGGATCCGTGGTCAGCTCCATCGTCCCCGGCGACCGGGTCATCGCCGATCCCACCCAGGGCTGCGGCGGTTGCCCGCGCTGCTCGGTGGGCGATCGTGCGTACTGCGTCAGCCCGCGCATCCTCGGCGGCAACATCCCCGGCGCGCTCGCCGAATACGTCCTGGCGTCCGCCGAATCGATCGTCCGGGTCCCCCAGTCCCTACCGCTCGCCGCGGCCGTCACCCTGCCCACCGCCTTCGCGACGGCGTGGCACGCGGTGCACACCGTCGGAGCACTGGACGCCGGTGAGACGCTCGTCGTGCACGCGGCGGCGAGTCCCGTCAGCCTGGCGGCCATCGCGCTGGCCAAGCAGGCCGGTGCCTCGGTCGTCGCGTTCGCGGGCAGCGACGCGAAGCTGGCCGCGGCCCGCGCGGCCGGCGCGGACCTGGCGCTGCGCAACGACGACCCGGACCCGGCGAAAGCGGTGTCGGCCTTCACCGACGGAGCCGGAGCGGACCTGGTCCTGGACCACGTCGGCACTGACACCTGGCGCACCTCACTGGACTGCCTCGGCATCCGCGGGCGTCTGCTGCTGCTGGGCAACACCAGCGGCGACCAGGTGTCGTTCTCGCTCAGAGAGGTCTTCCACCGCGGCCTCAAACTGCTGGGCGCCGGCGGCTACACCTCGGCCGACTTCGTCGCCGCCACGTCGGTCTGCTTCGCCGACCGCCTGCACCTGCCCACCGCCGCCCGGTTCCCGCTCGAGGATCTCGCCGACGCCTGGGACGTGCTCGGCGCCCGCGACACCATCGGCAAGGTCGTGATCGCGCCATGACCGACCTGCTGATCGTGGGTGGCGACATCGTCACCATGGACTCCGCGCGGCGGGTCCTCACCGGTGCGACGCTCGCCGTGTCCGGGGACAGCATCGCCGCGCTCGGCACCGCCGAGGACCTGCGCGCCCGCTTCCCGGGTGCGCAGGAGATCGACGCGTCGGGCTGTGTCGTGATCCCGGGCCTCGTCGACGCCCACCAGCACACGACCGTCGACCCCCTGGTGCGCAGCACGATCCCCGATCACATCGGCTCGCAGGAGTCGATATTCGACTGGATCGTCCCGCTGCACGCCCACGCCGACGGTGACGACGACGAACTGGCCGCGACCATCACCGCCGTGGAGTGCCTGTCCCGGGGCATCACCACGGTGCTGGAGCCGGGCACGGTGGCCTACCCGGAACGGGTCGCCGCAGGGCTGGCCGCCGCAGGTATCCGCGCGCGGGTCGGCGGCTGGGGCTGGGACGCCGAGGGCGTGCCGTTCGGCGCGCCCGCCGACGAGGTGCTCTGCAGGCAGGAGGACATCGTCCGGTCCCTGCCGGTCACCGGGCCGGTCACCGGATGGGTGACGCTCGTCGGCCACGACCTCGCCAGCGACGAGCTCTTCGCCGGAGCGGCGAGCCTGGCCGAGCGGCTCGACACCGGACTGACCTGGCACGTCTCGCCGGGACCCGCCGACGTCGAGGCGTACGCCCTGCGCCGCGCGCGCCGACCGGTGGTCCACTTCGGCGAGCTGGGAGTACTCGGCCCGCGCCTGTTGCTGGGGCACGCCGTCTGGCTCGACGACGCGGAGGTCGACGCGATCCTCGCCACCCGTACCGCGGTCGCCGCCTGCCCGGGGGCCTACCTGCGTCTCGGCCAGGGCTATACGCGCGCCTCGCGCCACGCCGAGCTGGTGCGCCGGGGCGGCCGGGTGGCACTCGGCTGCGACGCCCACAACGCCGGCGACGCCCCGGACGTCTTCCTGGCCGCCTATCTGTTCGCCGGCCTCGAACGCGACCGTGACCTGCCCGACCCGATCCGCGCCGAGCAGGCGTTCGCGCTCGCGACGGTCGACGGCGCCGAGGCGATCGGTCTCGGCGAGCGGATCGGCTCCCTCGAGGTCGGCAAGGCCGCCGACATCGTCGTGCTCGACACCGGCGATCCCGCCTGGATGCCCCGCGGCGACCTTGCCCGCCAGCTCGTATGGGGCCACGTATCGCGCACCGTCCGGGACGTGCTGGTCGACGGCCGTGTGGTCGTCCGCGACCGGCGACCGACCGGCATCGACCTCGCCGCTGTCGCCGAGGCCGCCGCCGAGCGATCCGCCGCCCTCCTGCGGCGCGCCGGCATCACGCCCCGTCCGACCTGGCCGACGGCGTCCGCGGGCCCCCAGTGAAGGAGACCACCCGTTGAACGTCATCCACATGTCCGGGCGCCCCCCGGCCCAGAAGCAGGGCCTGCTCTCGCAACTGGTGGTACCGCGGCCGATCGCGATGATCACCACGCTCGACCCGGACGGTGGGGTCAACGTCGCGCCGTACAGCTACTACATGCCGGTCAGCGGCGAACCGCCGCTGATCGCGGTCACCATCGGCGCCCAGCGGCAGGACACCCCGGAGCCGAAGGACACCTGGCTCAACATCGAGCGCACGGGCGAGTTCGTCGTCAACGTCACCACCGTCGAGATCGCCGAGCACATCGAGGCGGTGGCCCGCGAGTACCCCCGCGGCGTCAGCGAGATGGACGTCGCCGACTGGCGACCGGTGCCCTCCCAGGTGGTCGACACGCCGTCGCTGGCCGACAGTCCCGCACACCTGGAGTGCCGAGTGCACGAGGTGATCGACCGCGGCGACCACACCACCTGCTTCTCGGGCGTGCACCTCCTGCTCGCCGAGGTCGTCTGCATCACCACCGACGACTCGATCATGTCCGCCCCGGACCGCATCGACCCCACCCGGGTCCGGGCGGTCGGGCGGATGGGTTTCCCGTGGTTCGTCGCCGCGGGTGAGGAGTCCCTCTTCCCCCAGGAGCGGGTCTCCTACGCCGAGCTCGACCGGGCTGTCACGTCCGTCAACTGACCCACCCCCCGACCCCGCCACCGCCTCGACAAGGCGGTGCCACCCAGCGAATGGAACCGCACATGACTGCAAGAAGCTCGCTTCGGCGTTGTCGGGCCCCGCTCGGTCTCGCCCTCGCAGGAGCCCTCGCGCTCTCCGGCTGCGCCGACAACGCGGCGACGGCGCCCAAGACGACCGCCGCGCCGAGCGGCGGCAGCGGCTCGGGCCTCAACGAGCCCGATGTCAACGGCGACGGCAAGGTCGTCATAGGTGTCCTCAGCCCCGGCGACATCAACGACCACGGCTACTACGAGAGCTTCGTCGACTCGGCGGACGCCTTCGCCAAGGAGAAGGGCTGGACGGTCATCAAGCGCGGCAGTGTGCCCGCGAGCGACGCACTCACCGCGGCACGCGCGCTGTGCCAGCAGCACGTCGACATGGTCGCGCTCGGCGCGAGTGAGCTCAAGACCGCCATCCCCGCCTCCGAGGAGCCGGTCTGCGGCAAGACCGCCTGGTACGTGCCGTCGTCGGCGAACATCGACCAGGCCCCGCGGGTCCTGCTGTCCACCGACGACCCCAACCAGTCCCTGTTCGCCGCCGGCTACGCCGCGGGCCTGAAGATGAAGGCCGCCGGCTACACCAAGGCCGGGTTCATCACCGGAACCAAGGCCGGCTTCAGCGTCGCCGCCGCCAAGGCCTTCCTGGCCGGGATCCGGGAGATCGTCCCGTCGGCCACCCTGACGAGCACCTACACCGGCGACTTCAACGACTCGGCGAAGGCCAAGGAAGCCACCCAGGCACAGATCAGCCAGGGCATCAAGCTCATCTACCCCTACCTCGGCGGCGCGACCGACGCCGCGGCGCAGCTGGCGAACGCGGGCGGCGCGCTGACTCTCACCCCGGGCACCGACCGGTGCGACTCGACCAGCCCGAAGTTCGACATCTCGGTGATCTTCAGTCCGGGTGACTACTTCCGCGCCGCGCTGGAGGAGTTCGCCAAGGACAACCTGAAGATGGGCACGACGCGCGTGTGGCAGTTGGGTGTCGACCCCTACCCGACCGTCAAGATCTGCGATGGCCAGGGCGACGAGGACCAGCAGCTGGCGCAGTTCATGAAGAAGATCGGCAGCAAGCAGATCAACACCGAGGCCGAGGTCAAGCGCCTCGGCTGACCGTGTCGGCACCGACCCAGGAGATCACGCGATGACACCGACGACCTCAGCGGTTCGTGTCCTTGAGCTTCGCGGCATTACCAAGTCCTACGGACCCGTCACGGCCTGCGACGCCGTGGACCTCACGGTCGAAGCCGGCGAGATCCACGGTCTCCTGGGCGAGAACGGGGCGGGCAAGTCCAGTCTCATGAAGGTCCTGCTCGGGCTGGTCCGGCGCGACGCCGGCGCCGTGCTGGTGCGCGGTGAGGAGGTCGCGCTGGACAGCCCGCAGGAAGCGGCCGATCTGGGCATCGGCATGGTGCACCAGCATTTCAGCCTCATCAACGGGCTGACCGTGTGGGAAAACGTGGCGCTCGGCGACACCGGCACAGTGAACAAGCAGGCCATCTGTGCCGACATCGCCGAGGTCTGCGCGCGGTACGGGCTGCCGATCGACCCCGAGGCACGCGTCGAGGCGCTCTCGGCGGGTGAGCGGCAGCGGGTCGAGTTGGTCAAGTGCCTGCGGCGCAACCCCCAGATCCTGATCCTGGACGAGCCCACCTCCGTGCTGACCCAGGCCGAGTCGGAGGAGTTGTTCGCCGTGCTCGGCCGGGTGGTGCAGGAAGAGGGGCGCGCTGTCATCCTCATCAGCCACAAGCTCGCCGAGATCGTCCAGGCCACGGACCGGGTGACGGTCCTGCGCAAGGGCCGTATCGCCTTCCGGGCGGTCACCGCCGAGACCACCGCGCCAGAACTCGCCCGGCAGATGGTGGGCCGTGAGGTGTCGCTGCGCGAGGAGGCCGCTGCCCTCGGCCTGCTGCCGGTGCACACCACGCGCACCGGCGAGGGCGGGGTCCACGACCGGCAGCCGGCCGTCCTGCGTCTGGCCGGACTCACCGTCGAGGAAGGCGGGGTCAGACTTCTCGAAGGGGTGGACCTGACCGTGGGCGCGGGCGAGATCGTCGCCCTCTACGGCGTCGAGGGCAGCGGCCAGGCGACGCTCGGCGATGTCCTCGCCGGACTGGTCGCGCCGACCGCGGGCACCATCGAGGTCGCCGGGCGCAGGGTCGAGGTGACCCGGCCCGGCGCGCTCGCGAAGGCCGGACTCGGCATCGTGCCGGAGGACCGGCACCGCAGCGGCGTCGTCCTCGACATGAGTGTCGCCGAAAACCTGACGATGAAGTCGCTCGACAAGGTCAGCGGCCGGTTCCTGGTACGGCGGCGCGCGATGCTCGCCGAGGCCCGTCGCCTCGCGGACGAGTTCAACATCATCACACCCTCGCTGGACGCGCCGGTGCGCAGCCTCTCCGGCGGCAACCAGCAGCGGGTCGTACTCGCCCGGGAACTCTCCGGTCACACCAGCGTCCTGGTGGCCGCGCAGCCCACACACGGGCTTGACGTCGGTGCCATCGAGGACATGTACGCCCGACTGCGCAGGGCAGCCGCGGAAGGCGTCGGAGTGCTGCTCATCTCCACCGAATTCGAGGAAGTCATGGCCCTTGCAACCTGGATCGCGGTGATCTCGTCCGGGCGGATCACCGGAGCACTCCCCGTCTCGGAGGCGACCCCCGAGCGGCTCGGCATGCTGGTCGGCGGTGAGGCCGCATGAGTGCCGCCTCCCTGACGGATCCGGACGACCTCGGCCGGCGTTTCCTCGCCCGGCTTCGACCCGGGCGCGATGGCTGGATGACGGCGGGCCTCACCGCCGTGCTCCTCGCCGTCGCCGCGGGCGCCTCCGCGCTGCTGCTCATGCTGACCGGTGGCTCGCCGAGTGCTTCGGCGGCCGCGATATGGACCGGGAGTCTGGCCGACGCCAACGGATGGACCACGACGCTGCTCAACGCGGCGCCGCTGCTGCTGGTCGCGGTCGGTGCGTGCGTCTGCGCGTCCGCCGGCACGTTCAACATCGGACAGGAGGGGCAGGTCCTCATCGGCGGCCTGGCCGGAGCCTGGGTCGGGCTGCGGCTGGCCATGCCCGGCCCGATGCTGGTTGTCGTGGTGATGATCGCCGCGGCCCTCGGCGGTGGTGCCTGGGCCGCGCTCAGCGCTGTGATGCTCCGCTTCCGCGGCGTCAACGTCGCGGTGAGCACCCTGCTGATGACGTTCCTCGCCATCCAGCTCGTCACGTTCGCCGTCAGCACGCCCTGGTTCCTGCAGGAGAGCGCGCAGGGCTCCTCGGGCATCGCCGACGCGCAGTCCAACCCCCTGCCGGCGAACGCCCAGCTCGCCGGCTTCGGGCAGTACCCGTCGGTGCAGCTGAACACCGGCCTGTTCATCGCGCTCCTCGCCGCGGTCGGCATCGCTCTCGTCCTGAGCCGCAGCCGGTGGGGCTTCAGGGTGCGCATGGTCGGACTGAATCCGCTGACGGCCAAGCACGCCGGTGTCCGGGTGGCCGCGCTCGGCGGCTTCACCCTGGCGCTGTCGGGCGCCTTCGCAGGGCTGGCGGGAGGGCTGCTGCTGGCCAGCCCGGTCGGTACGAACCGGCTGCAGGCCGGGCTCTCGGACAACGCCGGCTGGGACGGCCTGCTCGTCGCGCTCGTCGCGCGCAACCGGCCCCTGGTCGCGATCCCGGTGTCGTTGGTGTTCGCCGTGCTGCGTGCGGGCGGCGACTTCCTCTCGGCCACCGGCGTGCCGTACTACCTCGTCGATGTCGTCAAGGCGCTGCTGGTCCTCGCTTTCGTCGCGCCGCCCGTCCTCGTCGATCTCTTCCGCGGGCGTCGCGGTGCCACGCCGCGGGCGGCGACCGCCATGTCCGTTGTCCCGACCAAGGTGAAGGTAGTCGCGTGAGCGTTCTGGACAGCACCACGACCATTCTCGCGAGCGGTGTCCGGCTGACCGTGCCACTGGCGTTCGCCGCCTGCGGTGAGTACGTGGCCGAGCGCGCCGGCACGATGAACATCTCCGTCGAGGCGATGATGCTCGGCGCCGCGTTCACCTCGATCGCCACCGCCAGCGCGACCGGCAGTGCCACCGTCGGCCTCGCGGTCGGCGTCGTCACCGGCCTCGTCCTCGGCCTCGTGCACGGCAACCTCTCCCACCGGGCGCAGATCAACACCTTCGTCGTCGGCCTTGTGCTGAACGCGCTGGTGCTCGGGCTGACGAGCTACCTGATCACGACGGAGCAGTTCGCCTCGCACCAGGTCGGGGTGCTGTCCGTCCCGCTGCTGCAGGACATCCCGCTCATCGGCAAGCCGCTGTTCTCCGAACGCTGGCCCGCCTTCCTGCTGCTCCTGCTCCTGCCGCTCACCTGGTGGTTGGTGGAGCGCAGCCGCTGGGGCCTGGAACTGCGGGCGGTGGGGGAGAACCCGCAGGCCGCCGACGTCACGGGCATCAAGGTGAACGTGCGGCGCCGGCAGGCGCTGCTGTGGTGCGGCGCACTGGCCGGTCTCGGTGGCGCGTACCTCGCGGTCGGCGAGGTCGGATCCTTCAACCAGAACATGACCGCCGGGCGCGGATACATCGTCATCGCCGCGGTGATCTTCGGGGCGTGGCGGCTCGGCCGGACCATGCTCGGCTGCCTGGTGTTCGGCCTCTCCGACGCGATGCGCCTGGCGCTCCCGGCGCTCGGCGTCACCCTCAACGCCCAACTGCTCGTCGCGGCCCCGTATCTGCTCGCGCTCCTCGCCATGCTGCTGTTCACCACCCAGCACCGGGAGCCCGCCGCGCTCGGCCGGCCCTTCCAGCGCGGGTCGACGTGACGGCCGGGACCCGGCGAGGACGGACGCCGGTTCCGCGAACGCGCGGGGCGGGCATCCGCCGTGGGTGAGCCGCGTCCCCGGTGTCAGCTGCGGCGCGGCGCCGGCGGTGTGTAGCCGGCGTCGAGCGGGTTGGGCACGCTGTAGTCGACCCCGGCGTCCAGCGCCGTCGCCACCATGCGGTGGTACTCCGCCTCGTCGGTGTTGCCCCCGGCGCCGAACATCATCGACCCGAGACAGAGCCGGCTCACCTCGATGCCCGTCCCACCCAGAATCCGGTAGTGCACGTTGTGCCTCGTCTTCCCAGCCGACGCCCTGTCGCTGTCATCTCGCGGGCTCGCACAGCGGCAGGTCCCGAACCGATGTCGCGCGGGGCCGGTATCCCCGGCGTGCGCGTTGTGTCCGCAGCACATCGACCTGCGGGTGCGTGCATGCCTAGTCTCGAAGAAACCCGACCCACTCACGATGGAGGTACCGTGGCCACCGGTCTCACCTCGGCCCGCTGGACTCACCTCGCGCTGCCGACCGGCGATCTCGACAAGGCGATCGCGTTCTACACCACCCTGACTCCGCTGGTCGTGGTCGAGCGGTTCAAGGACGCCGACGGCGAGAGCGTCTGGCTCTCCAACGACCAGCAGGCCGAAACGCCGTTCGTGCTCGTCCTGGTGTCGTTCAACAAGGACAAGGGCAACCAGCTGGGCCTGCTGCACCCGTTCGCGCACATCGGCATCGAGGTGCCGGCGCGGGAGGACGTCGACGCGCTCGCGGACCGGGCCCGCGAGCTCGGCTGCCTGCACTGGGAGCCCCGGCAGATGCCCGATCCCATCGGCTACATCTGCGCTCTGAAGGATCCCGACGGCAACGTCGTCGAGATCTCCCACGACCAGCGGGTGTTCGACTCGGTCCGCAAGAAGTGGGGTTCGTCCTGAAGGACACCCGCGCCGCCATCGAGGCGTACCTCGCGGCGCTGAACGCGCACGACGCCGACGCCGTGGCCGCCTGCGTGGCCGAGGGCTTCGTCAACGAGCACACGTCGTCGATGGGACACAGTCGCAAGGGCCGCGCCGAGTACCGCGCCGCGTTGACCGGGTTCCTCGAGAACTTCGGGGACCTGCACTACGTGCCCGAGTGCTTCCTCGTCGACGGCGAGTCGGCCGCGGTGCCGTACGTCATGACGTTCCGGATGCGTTCGGCGGGCGACCGCCCCGTGCGAGTGCGCGGGGTCTTCGTGTTCACCGTCGCCGACGGCCTCATCACGCGCCGCACGGACTACTGGGACAGCGGTGAGGTGCGGCGGCAGCTCGCATGACGCCCCAGGCCGGCAGCCTGGAACCAGCCCCCTGACACCCCGTCCGCCTCTTGTGCGGACGGGGTGTCGGCGTATCCGCACCCTGACATCCGTATCGCTTGGCATGACGCCGTCTCGCATTGCTTGACACGATGGCGTCTCGCAATGAAAGATGCCGTCATGCGAGTGGTGACAACACAGGCCGGCCCGGGCCGGATCGAGGACGGGGCCATCGCCCTGCTGGACACGGCTTTTCCGCACGTCGGTGCGGTCCTCGAGCAGGACGGCTCGCTGCAGTGCCTGGCGTCCTGCGCGGTGCGCCGGCGGATCCCGCTCGACCAGGCCACGCTCGTGGCACCGCTGGGCCGTCCCCGCGCGGTGTGGGGCGTAGGACTCAACTACGTGTCGAAGGCGGCCCGGGCCGGCCGGGGACTGCCCGAGCAGCCGATCCTGTACCTGGCCGCGTCGTCCGGCGTCCTGGCACCCGGCGCGCAGGTGGTGATCCCCGAGGCCGCGACCGAACCCGACTACGAAGGGGAGATCGCGGTCGTCGTCGGGCGCCGGCTGTACCAGGCGTCCGAGTCGCAGGTCTGGCCCGCCGTCGCCGGCATCACGGCGGCCAACGACATGACGGCGCGCGACGTCATGCGCACCACGGCGGTGCCCGCCCTCGCCAAGAGCTACCCGGGCTTCACGCCGCTCGGCGCGTCCATCTGCACACCCGACGAGCTCGCCGACCGCGACGCGATCCGCGTACGGACCCGGGTCAACGGCGAGCTCGTGCAGGACGACACGAGCGCCGGGATGATCTTCGCGGTCACCGATCTGCTCAGCCGGCTGTCGTCGTTCACCGCCCTGGAACCCGGCGACGTCGTCCTCACCGGAACCCCGGCCGGCACCGGCCAGGACCGCGGATGCTTCCTCGCCGACGGCGACGAGGTACGGGTCGAGGTGGACGGTGTGCTGCCCCTTGTCACCCGCATCGTGCGTCCCGCGGACGCCTGACCGCACGACCACCGGCTGACCGAACCGGTCAGCTGACCGCCCCTCACCCTGGAGCCCACACCGATGCCCATCTCCTCCGCGTCGTCCTACGACCTCGTCCTGGCCGGCGGCACCGTCATCGATCCGGCGTCGGGCATCAACGCCCGGCTCGACGTGGCGGTCACCGGTGACCGCATCGCCGCGATCGGGGAAGGGCTGGCGGCGGGCGCGGCCCGCTCGATCGACGTCACCGGCTCCACCGTGCTGCCGGGCCTCGTCGAGGGCCACACCCACATCTTCCAGTACGTCTCCGCCGTCGGCGCCCCCGCCGAGGAAGCCCATCTGCGCCGCGGCGTCGTCGCCGCGGCGGATGCCGGCACGGCCGGCGCCTCGACGTTCGCGGCCTTCCGCAAGCTGGTGGTCGAGGCGAACCCGCTGCGCATCGTCAACTTCCTCAACGTCTCGGTGCTCGGCCTGATCGACTTCAGGTTCGGCGAGCTGCTGAACCCCGACACCCTGGTCCCCGAGGACGCGCTCGCGACCGCCGAGGCCCACCCCGACGTCGTGCGCGGCTTCAAGATCCGTCTGTCCGAGGACGTCGTCGGCGAGAACTGGGAGCCGTTGCTGAAGAAGTCCGTGGCGCTGGCCGAACAGGCCGGTCTCCCACTGATGCTGCACATCGGTGAGACCGCGGAGCCGCTGCCCGTCGTCCTCGACTACCTGCGCCCCGGCGACATCGTGGCGCACTGCTACACCGGCAAGCCGCACGGGATTCTCGACGGCGACCACGTGCAGCCCGCCGTCACCGCGGCCCGCGAGCGCGGCGTGCTGTTCGACTCCGCCCACGGCAAGAGCAACCTCAGCTTCGAGGTGGCGCGCCGGGCGATCGCCGACGGATTCCTGCCCGACGTCCTCAGCTCCGACACCAGCGCGCGCAACTGGCGCGGCCCGGTGTTCGACCTGCTCACCAGCATCTCCAAGCTGGTCGCGCTCGGCGCGCCGCTCGAGGAGTGCGTCCGGCGGGCCACCGTCGCTCCCGCACAGCTGCTCGGGCTCGATACCGAGGGCTACGGGCGCCTGGCGGTCGGGGGGCGGGCCGACGTCACGGTCGTCACCGAGACCGACGAGGTCACCCTGCCCGACGCCGCGGGCAACACGATCGTCGCGCCGCGCCTGGAGCCGACCGTCGTGCTGCACGCCGGCGCCGAGGTCGACATCGTGCCGTGGCGCGGTCTGCCGTCGGCGTGAGACGCCCGCCCGTCCCGGGGAGGATGCGATGACCGTCGGTGACGTCCACCTGCTGCGGCGCCGGCTGCGCGCGGCCCTGACGACGGGGGGACCCGCCGTCGGTACGTTCGTCAAGCTGGCGTCGCCCGACGTGGTGGAACTGGCCGAGGCGGCCGGGTTCGCGTTCGTGGTCGTCGACCTCGAACACTCCACCCTCACCGAGCAGAACGCCGTCGACCTGGTGCGCCACGCCCACGCGTGCGGCCTGCCGGCCCTGGTCCGCGTGCCCGAGGTGGACGCCGCCGCCGTCAACCGGCTGCTGGAGGCCGGGGCGGCGGGGATCCAGCTGTCCATGCTCACCCGCGTCGCCCAGGCCGAGGCACTCGTGGCGGCGACCCGGTTCGCGCCCGCCGGCCGCCGGTCGGTCAGCCTGGCCAACAGGGCCGCCCGGTTCGGTGCCCTCCCGCTGGCCGGGTTCCTGCGCGCCGAGCGGGACGACCCGCCGGTGCTGGTGGGCCAGATCGAGACGGCGCTGACCGATCCTCTGCCGGACCTGGTCGCCGCTCTCGACGTGTGCTTCGTCGGCAGCACCGACCTCGCGGTCGACCTGGGCCTGCCGACGGACCCGGCGGTGCTGCGCGCCGCCGTGGACCGGGTGCGCAACGCCGCCCGCTCCGCGGCGGTGGCGTTCGGCGGCTGGGCGCCGGCCCGGGGTGCCGCAGCGGACCTGGGCCTGAGTGACGCCGGCTACCTGGTCGTCGGCTCGGACCTGCAGATGTTGGCGGCCGCTCTGCGGGCGGCCGCCGGAGAGGGAAACCAGTGACCACACGCAACGCAGCACTGTTCAACACCGTCCTCAACTGGGACGAGCTGCCGGTGACCCAGGTGCGGCCGGGTGTCCGCCGTCGCGTCTACGCGACGGACGAGGTGATGATCTGCCACCACGAGCTCGAGCTCGGCATGACGCTCAACCCGCACCGGCACGAGGAGTTCGACCAGCTGGTGCATATCGCCGAGGGGCGTGCGAACTACTACGTGGACGGTGTCGCGCACGACATGCGTGCGGGGTCGTTCCTGCTGGTACCCTGCGGCAGCGAGCACTACGTGGAGCCGACCGAGGCCCCCTGCGTGAACATCGACTTCTTCGTCCCGCCGCGGGCCGACCTGCTTCCCTGACCGAAGGAACGGCTTGCCGCCGCACCGGGGGAGGGGGCGGTCACCGTGCCGGGACAGGACCCGGCCGGCGTGAGCCATCGAGGACCTCCGGTGGTGAATGCCAGACACATCCACTCCGCCCGGAGGCCTTCCACGATCTGTCCCACGTCGGCAACGCGCAGGTCACGACAGCCGGCCCGCAGCCCTCCGCGGTGAGTCCGTCCACCGCCCCGACGAGCGGGTCAGCCGGCGCTGGGTGCGCTGTCCGAGGTTCCCAGCCGCTGCGACAGCGCGCGGGCGGTCTCCAGCAGTGCCTGGGCCATCGGCGACTTGACGTCGTCGGGGACGGTCGCCGTCGTGCCGACGACCGCGAGCGTCCCGCTGATCTTGTCGCCCTCGAAGATCGGCGCCGCGATGGTGCGGACCCCGTTGACGGCGGGGGAGTTGACCGACAGACCGTGCCGCCGGATGGCGTCGAGCTCCTCGGTGAACTCGGACGACTTGCGGACCGAGCGCGGCAGCGCCGGTACCTGGTCCGGCGGCAGGAACGTGAGGAAGATCCGTCCCTGTGCCGAGGACGTGAGGTCGAGACGCGAGCCGACCCGCACGCTGATGCGCACCATGTGGGCGGTGTTGTCCACCGAGCGCACCACGGTCGGCGACTCGCCGTCCCACACCGACAGCACGATCGTCTCGTCGATGCGCCGGACCAGCTCCTCCATGTACGGCTCGGCGGCGGCGACGATCGGCAGGCCCGCCCGCGCGGCCGTAGCGAGCGTGAGCACCTGGGGGCCGAGGGAGTAGAGCGAGGTGCGCTCGTCGTACCGCAGCAGGTTCGCCGCCCGCAGCGCCTTCGTGTACCGGTGCGCGGTCGCCTTGCTCGCCCCGAGACGCGCGGTGATCTCATTGAGGCTCATGTGCGGCTTGCCGACCGTGAACGAGCCGAGGATCAGCGCCGCACGCTGCACCGTCTGGATGGTCGGCGCGGTCGTGTCGGGACCGCCTCGCTCGCCGGTGCCCGCCTTGGTGGCCATGGATTCTTGCTCCTGTCCCGTACTTAGTAAGTTGGTAAGACGTTGAATGGAACGCCGTATTGGAAAGCGTAACGTTGAGGGCCGCGCACATGTGCGGGAAGAGCTGAGGTGCTCCACCCGCCGGGTGCGGGCACGAGCTCGGCCGGCCCGGCCTCACACATCGGAGGAGTGCCCCGGCGTGATCGAGCGTGCCGGGTCGAGCAGGGAGGCGATGTGGTTGACGGCGAGGGCCGCCTCGCCGAAGCCGATCGAGATGAGGCTGACCTTGCCGTCGTAGTCGGCGATGTCGCCGGCCGCGAAGACGCGCTGCCGGCTCGTGCGCATCGTGCGGTCGACGAGGATGCGCCGGCGGCGCAGCTCCAGCCCCCACTGCTCCATGGGGCCGAGGTCGGCGATGAAGCCGAGCGCGGCGACGACGGACTGGGCGGCGAGGCTGATCCGGTCGCCGTCGGAGCGCGCGACCACGACCTCCGACACCGACCCGTCGCCGGAGATCTTCTCGACCTCGTAGGGCGTCAGGACCCGCACGGAGGACGCGTGCACCTGCTCGACGGTGCGTTCGTGGGCCCGGAACCGCGTACGTCGGTGCACCAGCGTCACCGACGAGGCGATCGGCTCCAGCGACAGCGCCCAGTCCAGCGCGGAGTCCCCGCCGCCGACCACCACGACGTCCTGTCCGGCGAGCTCGGCCAGCCGCGGCACGAAGTACCGCAGCCCCCGGCCCAGGTAGTCGGAGCCCACCGGGAGCTCGCGGGGGACGAAGTTGCCGATCCCGCCGCAGACGAGCACCGCACCCGCGGTGATCCGCGCGCCGGCGTCGGTGGTGGCGACGATGCCCTCGCCCGCGTCGTCCAGCCGGGTCACACCGTGCCCGAGCAGGTAGGCGGGGTTCCACCGCCCGGCCTGCTCGGCCAGCCGGTCCACCAGGTCCTGGCCGCGGACGGCGGGGAAGCCGGCCACGTCGTAGACGAGCTTCTCGGGGTAGAGCGCGGTGATCTGGCCGCCCACCTCGGGCAGGGCGTCGGCGACCGCGACGCTCATGCCGCGGAAGCCGGCGTAGTACGCGCCGTACAGCCCCGTCGGTCCGGCGCCGATGACGAGCAGGTCGACGGTCACCTCGGCGTCGGCGCCCGTGGCGGCCTGGAAGCCGCTCACGCTCCCACCTCGGGGTGGTCGCGGCCGACCCGGCCGACCTTGCGTGCGCCGCCGGGCGAACCGAGCGGTTCGGCTCCGAGTCCGAGGGTGAAGAATTCGGCGTTGATGCGCTGGGACTGCTCGGCCTCCGCCGGCAGGTCCTCGTGGTGGAAGATCGAGATCTGCGGGCAGACGGGTTCGCAGCGCCCGCACTCGACGCATTCGTCGGGCTGGATGTAGAGCATCCGGTCGCCCTCGTAGATGCAGTCGGCCGGGCACTCCTCCATGCACGACTTGTCCATGACGTCGAGACATGCCTGGGTGATGACGTACGGCACGGGCTTCTTGCCCTTCACACGGTCGCACGGAATGCGAGATGGTGTCTTCTAATGTGGAATGGATGATGACGGCGTCGGCCCGGGGTGTCAACCATCGGGCGATTGCTTGACACTGTCGCGTGTGCTAGGCGAAGCTAGCGCGACATACGAGATGGCGTCTCATAACGCGCCACTCGGGTCGGGACTTGTGAGAGGCAAACTCCGTAATGGGAAGCAACCCCCGGACCGTCCCAGCACCGATGATCGTTGAGGACTGGGACCGGCTCACCTTCCGGGTCAACCGCGAGGCCTACCGCAGCGCGGAGATCTTCACCCGGGAACGTGGCTGGGTATGGACGCACACCTGGCTCTACCTCGGCCACGAGACCGAGATACCCAACCCGAACGACTTCAAGGCCCGCACCCTCGGCGGCCGACCGCTGATCTTCTGCCGGGACACCGCCGGCGAGGTGCACGCGTTCCTGAACTCCTGCCCGCACCGCGGCACCGTGCTGTGTCGCGAGAGCGAGGGCTCGACCCGGCTCTTCCAGTGCTTCTACCACGCCTGGACGTTCCGCAACAACGGTGAGGTCGCCGCGATCCCCGACGCCGGCGCGTACGAGTCGAGCGACGAGTTCCGGGAATCCATGGCGCTGCGCAGCGTCCCGCGCCTGGAGATCCACGAGGGATACGTCTTCGTCGCCTTCGACCCTGACGTTCCGCCGCTGCTCGAGCACCTCGGCGACGCGGCCGACTACATGACGATGATCGAACAGCAGCACGTCGGCGGCATGACCACGCTGCCCGGCACACAGCAGTACAGCGTGCGGGGCAACTGGAAACTCGCCGTCGAGAACGCGATGGACGGATACCACTTCGCGCCGACCCACAACACGTTCGTGGGCTACCTGCGGGAGAGCGGCTTCGCCGTTACCGACGACAACCAGTACGCGTACAACCTCGGCAACGGCCACGGGCTCCTGGTCCTGACCGGGCACGGCGGGCGGATCAGCATGATCTGGGAACCGCGCTTCGGCGAGGACGAGCGGGTGCGCACCGAGCAGCACCGAGCCGAGATGACACGGCGGCTGGGGGAGAAGCGGGCGCACTACGTGGCCGACGAGAGCCACATCCTGTTCGTGTTCCCGAACCTGCTGCTGTTCGACATCGAGGGGCTGTCGATCCGGCAGCTGGAGCCGGTGGCGCCCGACCAGACCGACGTGCGCGCCTGGCAGCTGGTCCCGCGCGACGAGGACCCGGCCGCGCGCGCCCTGCGCATGAAGACGGTCGTCAGCTTCGTCGGCCCGGGCGGGCTCGCCACGCCGGACGACATCGAGGCGTACGAGGCGGTCCAGCGCGGCATCCAGGCCACGGCGGCCACCGCTGCGCCCGAGCTGGACTACAGCGACATGTCCCGCGGCATGGCCGACGAGGTCAAGGGCGTGCAGGGCAGGTCGACCGACGAAGGCGCGATGCGGGGCTTCTGGCGGCACTGGATCGAAGCCGTCGGGCTCGATGAGGGCCTTGAGATCCACGGCGAGCGCCCGACGTCCTTCCTCGAGGGGAGGGACGTGCGATGACCACCATCAACAACAGCAACTCCGTGCGGTGCGGGGGACGCACCGTCACCCGGCCGGAGGTGGAGGACTTCCTCTACGCCGAGGCGGACATCCTCGACCACTGGGACTACGACGGCTGGCTGGCCCTCTTCGAGCCCGGCGCCCGCTACGAGATCCCGACCACCGACTACCGCCCCGGCTGGTCGCCGCACGAGACCGGATCCTTCGTCGACGACGACTGGGACCTGCTGCGCGCCCGGGTCAAGCGCCTGAAGTCCCGCAAGGCGCACGCCGAGAACCCGCACTCGCGCACGCACCGGCTGGTGTCCAACGTGCGGCTGTCCGAGCACACGGAGGATTCCCTCCGGGTGGCGGCGTCCTTCGTGGTGCACCGCGCCCGCGACGGGCACTTCGACGCCTACGTCGGGTGGTACGACCATCTGCTGGTGCCGACCGAGGACGGACTCCGTTTCCGGTTGCGGCGCTCGGTCCTCGGCCACGAGTCGCTCGCGGCAGGCGCCCGGCTCAGCTTCATCCTCTAGCCGGCGACGGAAGGTGACCCGATGATCCGACACACCCTGTCCTTCCGCTTCGCCGACGGAATCGACCAGGCCACGCGGGAGTCCGTGCTGGCCGAGCTGCGTACCTTTCCGGACCGGTACCCGGCCATGCGCGGCTTCGTCCTCGGCGAGAACATCAGCACCCGCGACCGGACCTTCACCCACACGATGGCCGTCGACTTCGACAGCCAGGACGACCTGCTCGCCTATCTCGGCAGCGAGTCCCACGAGAGCTTCGTGCACACGCGCTGGCGACCGGTCATCGGCCGGCAGGCCATCACCTCGTTCGAGTACGCCGAGCGTCCGTCGCTCGCTGCAGGAAGGACATCCCCAGTGAGCACACGCCCGCACGGCCCGTACGGCATGGAGTACGCCCGGATCGAGGTTCCGGACATGCAGGCCACGATCGACTTCCTCGAGTACCACGTCGGGCTGCAACTGGAGCAGCGTACGGACGAGTACGCCTACCTGCGCGCCGATATAGAGCACCACGCGATCGAGCTGATCCACGCGCCCGAGCGCACCGACGGGTGGACGACCGCGGTCGGCTACAGCGTGGAGAGCGAAGAGGTCCTCGAGCAACTGCACAAGAGCGTCCTCGACGCCGGCCTCGAGGTCCTCGAACTGCAGGAGCGGCAGCAGGCGCTGTGCGAGAACGGCTTCGCGGTGAAGGACCCCAACGGCCTCGTCGTCGAGCTGTTCACCGAGTTCCAGGAGTACGCCGAGCCACCGCACATCGAGATCCGGCCGCTCAACCTGGTGCACCCCTTCATCGCCACCGCCAAATACGAGGAGACGCAGGACTTCTACCGGAACGTCCTGAGGTTCCTGCCCTCGGACTACGTCGTCGGCTCGACCACGTTCTACCGCGGCGAGGACCGCCACCATCACAGCCTCGCGGTGCAGAACAACAAGGAGCACTACGTCGCGCACCTGTGCTTCGCGATGAAGAGCCTCGACCACGTCATGCGGATGCGCGCCCGCGCGCTGTACAAGGGCGCGCCGATCGCCTCCGACATCGTCAACCACTCGGCGTCGACGTCGATCGCGTTCTACCTGCACGACCCGCGCTTCGGCCCGCGCTTCGAACTGTGCGACCGGCACCGGGTGTTCACGCCGGAGGAGCACGAGACGCACCGGGCCCGCAGGATGCCGGCCGACCCGCGCAACATCGACGTGTGGCGTCCGGCGTCCGACGACTGGGGACGTTTTTGAGACAGCGGCTGCTCGACGTCCTGCACCTGCTCGACGCGACTCCCGCCCCACGCGGGAACGAGCGCACTGCGGCCCACCGGCTGCGCGCCTGGTGCGCACACCGGTGGCCGCACGTCGAGTGGCGGGTACTGGAGCACGGCCCCGCCGGCGGCAGCCTTGTCGCCACGCACGGGGCCGGGCCCCTGCTGTATTCCCACCTCGACACGTCGCTGGACGACGGCGGGGCGCACAACGGGCTCGTCACCGGCGACGCCGCGCCGGTCGGTCCGCTCGGCTTGGACGGCGACGTGGTGGCCGGATTCGGTCTCGGGGTCGCCCGCGGGCCGGTGGCCGCCGCGCTGGTCGCGTTCGCCGAGGCGGGTGCCGGGCGGCTGCTGCTCGCAGGCTCCGGGACGCACCGCCGCTCCGGCGGGATCACCGGCCTTGAGGCCTACGCCGACGCGTACCCGCTGCCGCGGTCGGCGATCGTCGCCAAGTGCGGTCCGCCCACGCTGCTGTGGCACGAGCCGGGCGCGCTCTATCTGACCGTCAGGGTGACCGGCCGCTCCGGGGCCGCGATGGTGGCGGAGTCGGCCACGCCGCCCGGGGGAGTCGTCGCCTCGGCCGGCGTCGTCCTGGACGAGCTGGCCCGCTGGCGCACGGACTACCTGGCCGCCGACCCGCGGGCGGGGCAGACCGGCCGGGCGTGCGGCGTCGGCGCGATCAGCGGGGGATGGCCGGACAAGCCGGACCTGCTGCCGGCCCAGCTGCGGATCGATCTGTACGTCGTCGCCGGTGACCGCGTGGATCCGGCGCTGCTGGCCGCCGAGCTGGCCGACCGGCTGCGGGCACGGTGTGCGCGGTCGGTGCTGCGGGACTGCGCGGTCGTTGTGGAGGCCGAGCCGGTCGCGGCAGCCGCGGCGACGCCGGCCGACGCCCCGGTGGTGACGGCCGCCCGGGCGGCCTGGCTCGACGAGTTCGGTGCGCAGCCGCCGCCGATCACCGGCTGGACGGGATCGACCGACGGCGTCGTGCTGCGCGCCCGCGGCGTCGACACCGTGCGCCTCGGCCCGCAGGCGAAGCCGGCCGCCGACGATCCACGTCGCGATGCCCTGTCGTTGGGGCGGCTGACCGCCTGCGCGCGCATCTACCGCCGGTTGTTGACCGAGCTGCCGGCGTAAAGCCGCAGATCCAGCGAACAATCAGCGCAGGGCGCAATCGTCCCGCAGAAGAGTGGGCAGGCGGATGGCCAAGGTTGTCGCCTCCGTGGCCGAGGCGGTGGCGGACGTCCCCGGGGTTTGGTTCAGGGCGCGGAGTGCCCGTACCGCTGTCGGCATCGCCGAAGTGGTCCGAACACGCGTTCCCATGATCGCTGGTCGGGGTGGTGGCTGTGCGATCGGGGTGCGTTTGTGCTGCTGTCGTACATACGGTCCTTAGGAGAGTTCGGGACGGCGCAGTGTCCCGGCCGGGGCCGTGAGGGGGCGAGATGGTGCAGGTGGCGGCGGCTGCGGAGGACGGGCGTGCCCGATATACCTACCGGCTGCGCGTGTCGTCCACCGCTCGCACCGTCCTGGCGGCGGAGTGGGACCGATGCCGGTGGGTGTGGAACGAATGCGTTGCCAAGTCCAAGGCTGTACACCTGCACAACAAGTCCACCGGCCAGAAGGCCACGTGCGGCCCGGCTCAGCTCGACAGGATGCTGACCCAAGCCCGCGCCCGTACGCCATGGCTGCGTGAGGGCTCATCGGTTGTCCAGCAGCAGATCATCCGCGAGGGGGCGACCCGCCGCAGGCCGAAGAAGGGCCGGCCCGGATCGAAGGGCTACCGCGAGGCGAAGAAACTGCGGGCGAAGGCATATAAAAAGGTCGCGAGGCAGCGTGAGGATACCGGCCGCAAGTGGGCCAAGAAGGTTGTACGCGACCACGACGCCATCGCTGTCGAGGACTTCCGTCCGAAGTTCCTCGCCAAGACCACCATGGCCCGCAAGGCCGCTGACGCCGCCATCGGCGCCACCAAGGCCGCTCTGACCGAGATGGGCCGCAGGCATAGGCGGAACGTCCGCCTGGTACACCCCGCGACACACGACGATGGACTGCGCGCACTGCGATGCGAGAGCCAAGCATCGTCTGCCGCTGGGTGAGCGCACCTACACCTGCACCGCGTGCGGAACCGTGTCCTCACGGGACAAGAACTCCGCACGCGTCATGCTCGTCCGGGCTGGTCTCAACCCGGCTGGTGCTGATGGCGGAAGGCCTCCTGGAGCGCTGCTCCAGGAGGCGGCCTGAGCCAGGAATCCCCTTCCCTTCAGGGAGGGGAGGATTCAAACTCCCCAGTCGTCGTTGACGGTGACGGCGTCCGCGATGCGGAAACGGCCGCCGGTCACCAGAGGTGTGGTGGGCTCACCCATCACGACGACGTGCTTGCCGAACTGGGGGGCCAGCGGTCGGCCGACGTCGCGCTTGAGCCACAGACGCAGCAGGTGCCGGCGGCGCTCCGGTTCCGGGTGGTCGATGTAGCTGGTGCGCGAGTGCAGTGCGGCGTAGTTGAGCAGCCACTGCACGTCCCCCGGCTGGAAATCCATGTCGATCGGCAGGCCGGGCTCCTGCGAGATCTCGTCGAAGAGGGTGATGGCCGCGGCCTGGTCGGGCGTCAGTTGGGGGACACCGGGGTACTCCTGGGCGCTGAAGATCATCGAGCTCCCCGCGTAGGTGCTGAAGACGCCGTTGACGTGGCTGATGATCGGCGAGGTGTAGGTGAGTTCCGGGGAGTCCGGGTCCTGGCGCCGCCAGTCCCAGTGGTAGGTGTCGAAGAGCCGCGGAGCGAGGTCCGGCCGGCGGCGCAGCATCTCGTTGTAGATCGTGGTGCCGCTGACCAGGCTGGAGGCCCCGCCTTCCTTGGCGCCGCGCAGGCACATGAGGGCGACGACGTCGGAGCTGTCCGAGTGGAACGGCAGCCGGTCCCGCACGCGGGAGGGCAGCGCGCCCTCGTCGGACATCGTCTTGTTCGACGTGGCGATCACGTGGTCGAGCAGGTCGCCCCTCTGGTTCTGCCCGATCGGCTGGCCGAGGTGCAGGCCCATGATGAAGAAGATGGCCCCTGCCATCGCGTTCCCGTACTCCTCGGTGCGCAGGCCACGCACCAGGATGAAGCCCCGGCCGGCGTCCATCTGGTGGGCGCACTCGTCGTTGAGGGCGCGACAGGCGTCGAACGGGTAGTCGGCGGCGGTGACGGTGCGCAGGTCGGGGTCGTCGGCGACGAAGCGCCGTCCCAGGTCTTCCAACTCGGCGCGCTCGGCGTCGCTGAGTACGTAGATCCATTCGGTGGACTTCGACAGCTCGTCGCCGCGCCAGGCGGACGGCCCGGAGATCGGCTGGAGGCCGACAGTGGTGGTCACGGTGATGCACTCCTCGAACATGATGGAAAGCCCGTCGGCGAAGACACGACGGACGACGAACGTTTCGGTACGGCGGGGCTCGTCGCGCGGCGACGAGCGGCGCTCAGAAGGGGGTCTGAGGCTCGCCGACAGCCGTGCCGGGGCGCAGTCCCTCCCGGGGCGGGAAGTAGCTGAGCGGCTCGTCGTAGGTCCGGCGGCCGGCGCACGACACGAGCAAGACGCCGATCAGAGCGACTGGCCTCATGCTGGTCCCGTCCTTTCGAGAAGTGCCTCAACCATAGGAGACGCCCGAGCCTCGGTCAATGGACGAGACACCGTCTCGTGATGCAGTACGTCAGGGTGAATGGCGGCACCGTGGAGCTTGGGGGCGGGGCGCCCCCGGAACCCGGCGCCAACCGCCCGGCACCGGGCGTGCGTTCTCGGGCCGGTGCCCGTGCGCCGGCGGGCACGTGCCGTCGTTCCCGCGGCTCTGGCCTCGGCCGCACCTTTCATGGCCACGAGCAGAGGCACGGCTCTGGGAGCGCTGAGCGGAACCGAGATCACCGGCTCGCTCGTCCTCGCCGCAGGCGTCCGACGCGCGTTCGAGGAGGGTGACCCGCGGGTCATCACCATTGGATACGTCGCGCTGCGGACGACGTTGGCCGCGCTGTGGCTGCGCGCCGCACTGTCCGCCCTGGGGGGCGGGCCTGGCGGCGTACGCCGACCACGTCACGCGCCACGGCGACGCCTCGTCGGCCGCCGCGGGCGCGGCGGTCATCGTCCCGGCGGCTGTCTTCCTGGTCACCGTCCGGGCGGTGATGCTACGGACCCACCAGCGGCGTACGGCCGAGTGGGTGCCGTGAAGAAGGAAGAAGGCGGTGCGGGCGGACACCGTACGGGAGTCCGTCCGCACCGCCCGTCGCCCCGTCAGCGCGTAGCGCGTACCGCGTCCCGGATCAGGTCGGCGACCTCCTTGGGCTGGGACACCGCCACAGCGTGCGAGGCGCCTTCGAGTTCGACGATCGTGGCCCCGGCCCGCTTGGCGCCGAAGCGCTCGACCTCGGGGTTGATCGCCTGGTCCGCGCCGGCCACGAGGGCCCAGGACGGCTTCGTCTTCCACGCCGCCGCCGAGGCCGTCTCCTCGAACGCCGCCGCGGCCAGCGGGCGTTGTGCCGCCGCCAGGACCTTGGTGACGGGGGCGGGGACGTCCGCGGCGAAGATCTCCGGGAACGCCTCGGCCTTGATGGTGACCTCGACCGCGGGCTCCGCGCCCTCGACCGGGTACGTCCACTCCTTGAGGTTGCTGACGAGCGGCGAGAGCGGGAAGCGGCCCTGCAGCTCGCCGAGGCTCTCGCCCTCTTCGAGGACGTAGGCGGCGACGTAGACCAGGCCGACCACGTTCTCCGTGGTGCCGGCCATGGTGATGAGGGCACCGCCGTAGGAGTGGCCGACGAGGACGACCGGGCCGTCGATCTGGGACGCCACAGAGGCGACGTACGCGGCGTCGGAGGCCAGGCCACGCAGCGGGTTGGGCGGCGCCACCACGGGGATGCCGTGGTTCTGCAGCTCCGCGATGACGCCGGACCAGCTGCCGGCGTCCGCGAAGGCGCCGTGCACGAGGAGGGCGGTGGGGAGGGGAGTGGTGGACATGGCGAGGTTCCCTTCTCGGTGTCTCAGCGTCCGTGCAGCGCGGTGCGCAGGGTGTCGACGGCCAGCGTGATCGCGGCCTCGGCGGCGTGGGTCCCGCGCAGGGCGTTGAGCATCACGAAGTCGTGGATGATGGCCTGGAAGCGGACGGCGGTGACCGGGACTCCGGCCTCGCGCAGCTTGTTGGCGTACGCCTCGCCCTCGTCGCGCAGGACGTCGGCCTCGCCGGTGATGACCAGGGCCGGCGGCAGCCCGGCGAGCTGCTCGGTGGTGGCCCGCAGCGGGGACGCGGTGATCTGGGCGCGCTCCGCCTCGTCGGTCGTGTACTGGTCCCAGAACCACTGCATGCCGTCGCGGCGCAGGAAGTAGCCGGTGGCGAACTGGTGGTAGGAGCCGGTGTCGAAGCTCGCGTCGGTGACCGGGTAGAACAGCACCTGCTGGACCAGCGGGACGTCGCCGCGCTGCTTGGCCATCAGGGTCAGCGCGGCGCTCATGTTGCCGCCGACGGAGTCGCCGGCCACGGCCAGGCGGGAGGCGTCCAGGTCCTTGGACGCGCCCTGCTCCACGACCCACTTCGCGACCGCGTAGTTCTGTTCGATGGCGACCGGGTAGCGCACCTCGGGGGAGAGGTCGTACTCGGGGAAGACCACGGCGGCGTTCGCGCCGACGGCGAGTTCGCGCACCAGGCGGTCGTGGGTGTGGGCGTTGCCGAACACCCAGCCCGCGCCGTGGATGTAGAGGATCACCGGGAGCGTTCCCCCGGCGCCGGCGGGCTTGACGATGCGGGCCCGGACGCTGCCCGTCGGACCGCCCGAGACGGTGATCCACTCCTCGTCGACCGCGGGCTTCTCGATCTCGCCGGACTGCACCTCGTCGACCGCCTTGCGGCCCTCGGCCGGCGGCAGGTCGAAGAGGTACGGCGGATTGGCGGTCGCCTCCACGAAGGCGGCTGCCGCCGGCTCCAGCACCGGCTGAACCGGTTCGACGGTTTCGGACATGTGGTTCTCCTGGGTTTCGTGTGAGAGCTGCTGAGATCTGCGGAGTCCTCGATCAGCACGTTAAGAGCGCCGGGGTGGCGAGAATTGCCCCTCCGCGCACAGATGCTGACCTGGCAGTGCACGGGAAGCCAGGATGTGCACTTCAAGACCGGATTCAGTGCACTGACGACGAACTCGGCTGCTCGGTCTCGGAATAGCGTGGCGGAGCCGCAGTCACGAACGGCTGCGGAATTCGCCGTCATTCATTCCGCAGGAGGTTGCCGAAAGGTGTCCACGATGCCGGTCGGTGGGCTGGTTGCCCATGCCATCGACGACGCCGCGGATCTCGTCGTCCGCAACGCGAAGATTCACACGGGAGACCCGCTCCGCCCGCAGGCAGGGGCGATCGCCGTCCGCGACGGTGTCATCACGGCCGTCGGCGACGACAACGACGTGGCTCCCCATGCCGGCCCGGACACGCAGGTGGTCGACGCCCTCGGCCGGCGGATGATCCCCGGCCTCAACGACTCCCACCTGCATGTGATCCGAGGCGGGCTCAACTACGTACTGGAGCTGCGTTGGGACGGTGTCCCCACTCTGCGCCAGGGCCTCGCGATGCTGCGTGAGCAGGCCGCACGCACGCCGAAGGGGCAGTGGATACGGGTGGTCGGCGGCTGGTCGGCCGAGCAGTTCGCGGAGCGGCGGCTGCCGACGGTCGCCGAGCTGAACGCCGCCGCGCCGGACACCCCGGTGTTCGTCCTGCACCTGTACCAGTCGGCGGTGCTCAACCGCGCGGCGCTGAAGGCCGCCGGGTACACCGGGGACACCCCCGACCCCAAGGGCGGCCAGATCGTACGGGGCCGCGGAGGCGAGCCCACGGGCATGCTGCTGGCCGCGCCCAGCGCCCTGATCCTCTACTCGACCCTCGCCAAGGCGCCGGTGCTGGAGGGTGAGGACAAGAAGACCTCAACCCGGCACTTCCTGCGGGAACTGAACAGGTTCGGGCTCACGTCGGCGATCGACGCGGCCGGGGGATTCCAGAACTTCCCCGACAACTACGCCACCGTCGTCGAACTGGCGAAGGCTGCTCAACTGTCCCTTCGTATCGCTTACCATCTCTTCCCGCAGACCGCCGGGCAGGAAATCGACGATCTGGCCCGCTGGATCGAAATGGCCCGCCCCGAGGACGGGGACGCATGGTTGCGCCTCAACGGCGCGGGCGAGAACCTCACCTGGGCGGCGGCGGATTTCGAGAACTTCGCCCAGCCGCGCCCGGAACTCTCCCCCGGCTACGAGGCGGAATTCGAGAAGGCCGTACGCCTCCTCATGGAGAACGGCTGGGGATTCCGGCTGCACGCCACCTACGACGAGACCATCCGCCGGGATCTCGCGGTCTTCGAGAAGCTCGCCGCGGAAGGGCTCTTCCCGGCCGGCAACCGGTGGCTGTTCGACCACGCGGAGACCGTCTCCACCGACAGCCTCGACCGCATCGCCGCCCTCGGCGGCGCCCTGTCGGTGCAGAACCGGCTGTCCTTCCAGGGCGAGGCGTTCGTACGCCGCTACGGCCCAGGCAGAGCTGCCGACGCCCCGCCGGTGCGCGCCATGCTGGAGCGCGGCCTGACCGTCGGCGCCGGCACGGACGCCACGCGCGTCTCGACGTACAACCCCTGGGTCGCCCTGCACTGGCTGGTCACCGGCCGCACGGTCGGGGACCTGGTCGTCCGCCCGCCCCACAACCGGGTCGACCGGGCGACCGCGCTGGCGATGTTCACCCGCGCGGGCGCCGTGCTGACCGGCGAGGACGACGTCAAGGGCGTCCTGCGGCCGGGAAGTTACGGCGACCTGGCGGTGCTGTCCGAGGACTACTTCACCGTGCCCGAACCGGACATCGCGCGTCTCGAGTCCCTGCTGACGGTCGTCGGCGGCCGCATCGTGTACGCCGCCGGCGAGTACGAGGGCCTCGACGAGGAACTGCCTCCCATCAGCCCGGCCTGGAGCCCGGTCGCCCACTTCGGCGGCTACCGGGCCACGCCCGGCACCGGCCGGTCCGGCGCCCGCCAAGCCGAGTTGCTCGGCCAGGCCGTCGCCGAGTCGGAACAGCACCGCCAATGGCGCGCGCGGCGGGGCCTCGCACCGGAGAGCGCGAGCACGCTCTTCGACCCCTGCTTCTCTCTCTGATCCCGCACATCACTTACCGAAAGGCACACACATGGTCAACATCTCCGAGGTCACCGCGGTCCCCAGCCCCGACCTCCTCACCCCGGACAACTGCACCGTGCTGTTCGTGGACCACCAGCCGCAGATGTTCTTCGCCGCGGGCAGCGGCGACCGCACCGCGGTCATCAACTCCACCGTGGGCCTGGCGAAGGCCGCCAAGGTCTTCGACGTGCCGGTGGTTCTGAGTACCGTGGCCGCCGAGTCCTTCTCGGGACCGCTGCTGCCGCAGTTGGCCGACGTGTTCCCCGACCAGAAGATCATCGACCGGACCACGATGAACGCCTGGGAGGACGTCGCCTTCGTCGAGGCCGTCAAGGCGACCGGCCGCAAGAAGCTGGTCATCGCCGGGCTGTGGACAGAGGTGTGCGTCGTCCTGCCCGTGCTGTCGGCGATCTCCCAGGGCTACGAGGTGTACGTCGTCACCGACGCGTCCGCCGGTGTCAGCCCGCAGGCCCACGAGCACGCCGTCCAGCGCATGGTCCAGGCCGGGGCCGTGCCGGTGACGTGGGTGCAGGTGCTCCTGGAGCTCCAGCGCGACTGGGCCCGGACCGAGACCTACGTCCCCGTCACGGAGCTGGTGAAGGAGCACGCCGGCGCCTACGGCCTCGGTGTCGTCTACGCGCAGTCGGTCATCGGCGCCCACGCGGCCGGCTGACCGCACGACGGAAGCAAGGCAAATGGACGCTGGACTGTTGATCCTCCGACTGGTGGCGGGTCTCCTCATCGCCGGCCACGGAGTGCAGAAGGTCAGTTTCCGGCTCGGAGGCAACGGCCTGGCGGGCGGAACCGAGGAGTTCCGGCACGACGGTTTCCGCGGCGGGCGCCTCACGGCGCTCGCCGCGGGCGGCAGCCAGATCGGTGCCGGTCTCTTCCTGGCGGCCGGTCTGCTCACGCCCGCCGCGGCGATGGCCGCGATGGGGGTCATGACGGTCGCGAGCACCGTCAAGTGGCGCAACGGGCTGTGGGTGCAGAACGACGGTTACGAGTATCCGCTGGTCCTCGTCGTCGTCTCAGCGGTGCTTGCGCTGACCGGTCCCGGCCGCTGGTCGGCCGACCACGCGCTGGGGCTGACCCCCTGGCCGCTGTGGATCTCGGTGGCCGCCGTCGTGGTCGGCCCGGCCGGCGGGCTGCTCACCCGTGTGGTGCTGGGCCGTCCGCCCACTCCCGGCCGGAGGGCGCCCCATGCGCAAACTGCTGACTGACGCGGCCCGCACGCTGGCCCCGCCGAGGGGGGACCGGTACGGGCCGCTGCCCCCGCTCCTGCTGACGCTGACCGTGGTCACCGGCCTCGTCGACGCCGTGAGTTATCTGTCCCTCGGGCACGTCTTCGTCGCCAACATGACCGGCAACGTGGTCTTCCTGGGGTTCGCCCTCGCGGGGGCCGAGGGCCTGTCCGCCCTTGCCTCGACCGTGTCGATGGCGGCGTTCCTCGCCGGCGCGCTCGTGGGAGGCCGGTTCGGCACCCGGTTCGCGGCGCACCGGGGACGGCTGCTGACCGTCGCCACGGCGATCGAGGCGGTGCTCGTCGCCGCGGCCCTCGTCGCGGCCGCGGTGACGCACGGCGAGGTGAGCACCACGGTCCAGTACACCCTGATCGTGCTCCTCGGCCTCGCCATGGGGCTGCAGAACGCGGTGGCACGCCGTCTCGGCGTACCGGATCTGACCACGACCGTCCTGACCCTGACCCTGACGGGACTGGCCGCGGACTCCACCCCGGCCGGCGGGGCGGCGCCCAGGCCCGGCCGGCGGATCCTGTCCGTGCTGGCCATGTTCCTCGGTGCGCTGGCCGGTGCCGTGCTCCTGCTGCACGCCGAACTCGCCCTCACCCTGGGCCTGGCGCTGGTGCTGCTCGCGGTGACGGCCGTGGCCACGCATCGCCTGTCGGCGCCGGACGCGGCCTGGATCAGGCCGACGCCCTGAACGCCTCAGTCGCCCCGCCGCCGACCGCCGCCCGCGGTGCCGCGCCACTGCGCCGGGGACATCCCGTACGCCTTGCGGAAGGCGTGGCTGAAGTGGGCGGGGCTGACGAATCCCCAACGGGCGGCCACCGCGGCGATGGTCCGGTCGGCCGCCTCCGGGCGGGCCAGTTCGGCCCGGCACGCGTCGAGTCGCCGGCGGCGCACCCAGCCGCTGACCGTCGTGCCCTGCTCCTGGAAGAGCTTGTGCAGGTAGCGCAGGGAGATGCCGTGCTCGTCGGCGAGCGCTTGGGGCGAGAGCTCGGGCTCACCGAGGCGGGCCTCGATGGCGGCCTTGACGCGGTCGAGCATCGTGGCCTGCCCCGCACCGGCCGGTTCAGCGGTGCCCAGTTGATCCGCGGCCAAGGTGGCGAGGAGGTCCGCGGCAGTGCGGGCGAGCCTCTCGCGGGCGGTCGGTGCGGCCGTGCCGATCTCCTGCGCCAGTCCGGACAGGAGCGGGAGCACAAGCGCGGCCGGTCCGTCGGGAATGTCGCCGATGGCCTTCGCGGTGACTCGGCGTATCTCCGCCTCGCCCAGCCTCAGCAACGGGCGGGGAACCATCAGGACCCGCGCCCGATGGCGCTCCGGCAGGACGAGGCTGAACGGCCGGCTCGCGTCGTAGAAGGCCAGGATTCCTGGGCGCAGGTCCGCTGAGCGGCCGTCCTTTAACAGCCGTGCCCGGCCCTGGAGTTGCAGGCGGGCGAAAACGTGCCCGTGGCCGTCCGCCGCCGCGCCCTGCGGAGTCCGGACGACCTCCACGGCGTCGGACTCCTCGGTCGCGACCTGAAGCGTGCCCAGCCGGAGCGCCTGGAGGGAGCCCTGCCAGGACTCCGGATCCGCACGGGCGACCAGTTCGAGATCGCCGTAGGCCGTCGACAGAGCCTGCTTCCAGGACGACAGCCCGCACAAGGCGGTCACGTCGCCCGGCACCAGTTCTCCTCCGTGAAGCGCCGGGCCCGCTCGCCTTGCAGCCAGTCGGTCGGGGAGATGCCGTACTCCCGGCGAAAAGCCCGTCCGAAGTGTGCGGTGCCGCTGAATCCCCAGCGGCGGGCGACGCCGCCCACGCTCGCGGCGCCTGTCAGCTCCCTGCGGCACTCCTGCAGCCGGAGCCGGCGAATCCAGCGGCCGACCGTCGTGCCCTCCTGCTCGAACAGCCGGTGCAGGTACCGCACCGAGATCCCATGGGCCCGGGCGATGACCGCAGGCGTGAGGCCCGGCTCCGCCAAGTGCCAGCGGACGAACCTCTGGATGCGCAGCAGGAGCACGCGGTCGGCGCCGGGCAGGCCGGCCGGCTCCACGCCCAGTTGCTGCGCCGCGGCTGCGGCCAGCAGGCCCACGGCGCTGTCGGCCAGCCGCTCGGCGACCGGCCCGGAGTAGGACTCGGACGTGTCCGCCAGACGGGACATGAACGGTGAGAGCAGGGTCGCGAGCCCGCCCGCCGGGCGCATGGCCCGTGCCGTGATCCGTCCCAGGGCCGCTTCGGGCTGGCCGACGAGGCGGCGCGGCACGGCGAAGATCTTCTGCTGGAACCGTTGCGGAAAGCGCATGCGGTAGGGGCGAGTGCTCTCGAAGAACGCGAGGTCGCCGGGCCGTAGTTCCGTGTACCGGCCGTCCTGCTCGACCTGGGTCGTGCCGCTGCACTGCAGGGCGACGAACACCTGCTTGCCGTCGCCGCGGGCGACGAAGCGCGGGGCCCGGTGTATCTCGCCCGGATCGCAGTCGACCGTGGTGATCTGGAGTTCGCCGAGGCGATCCGTCCGCATCGTGGCGTCGACCGTTCCGGCCTCCGTGGAGATGTCCAACCCCACCAGCGTGGCGAGGACGGCGTCATGCCAGAACTCCAGACGCTCGCGAGTCGGCACGGAACTCGTGGAGAGCACCTGGCCGCGTCGCCGCACCGCGGAGTCGTCTTCTGTGAAGGAACCGTGGAAGGCTGACATACCCGTCAGCCTGCCTTCGGCCAGGTCGCGCACGCATCAGTCGGTCGACTGGTCCGCGCCGCTCAGCAGAGAGCGCAGGAAGGCGGCGCCCTGCCGCACGGCCGCCCGGGTCGGCGGACTGTCGCGCAGTGCGTTCAGTGACACGAAGTCGTGGACCGTGCCCAGGAAGCGGGCCGCGGTCACCTCGACTCCGGCGCGGCGCAGCTGATCCGCGTACCGCTCGCCCTCGTCCCGCGTCACGTCGGCCTCCGCCGTGATCACCAGGGCCGGCGGCAGCCCCGCCAGCTCCGCCGGGCTCGCCCGTAACGGGGACGCGGTCGGCTCGGCCAGCTCCCGGGGATCGTCGCTGTACTGCCGCCAGTACCAGCGCAGGGCATCCCGGGTGAGCAGATACCCCGTGGCGAACTGCCGCTGGGAGGGGCTGTCGCAGTGTGCGTCGGTGATCGGGTAGTACAGCAACTGCGCGCGGATCCCCGGGCCGCCGCGTGACTTCGCCAGCATGGTGAGCGCGGTGGCCATGGTGGCGCCGGCGCAGTCCCCGGCGACCGCCAACCGGTCCGTGTCGAGCCCGAGTTCCGTCGCGTGACGGACCGCCCAGGTCAGCAGGGCGTAGCACTCCTCGACGGCCACGGGATAGCGGGCCTCGGGAGTGCGGCCGTACTCGGGGACGACGGCGGCCACGCCCGCGCCGAGTACGAGTTCGCTGATGAGCCGGGCATGGGTCTGCGCGTCTCCCAGCATCCAGCGGCCGCCGTGGACGTAGAGCATGGTGGGGAGCGGGCCTTCCGCGCCGGCCGGTCTGAAGATCCAGAAGCCCACCAGCCCGGACGGTCCCACGGGTGTCAGCAGGAAAGTGGCGTCCATCTCGAAGTCCTCGACCAGGTGGGCCTGGGACTCCCTCAGGGCCTGCCGGCCGTCGACCGGTCGCAGCTCGTGCAGAAAGGGCGGTGCCGAGGACGCGTCGACGAGCCGCTGCGCCAGCGGGTCGAGAACCACGGGGGACGGGCGCTCCCGGTAGGTCACCTCTCGTGCACCAGCAGGTCGCGCAGCTGATGGCGGCTGCTGATGCCGAGTTTGGGATAGACGTTGTACAGGTGCGAGCCCACCGTACGCGGCGAGAGGAAGAGCCGTTCGCCGATCTCGCGATTGGACAGGCCGTCCGCGGCCAGCCGCGCGATCTGCTGTTGCTGGGCGGTCAGTTCGGTCAGCGGATCCGCCGACCTGGGCGCACGGGCCACCCCGCTCGCGCGCAGCTCGCTCCGGGCCGACGCGGCGAGGTGACGGGCACCGATCCGGGCCGCCTCCTCCAGTACGACCGTCAGCTGGGCGCGTGCCTCCAGCGGCCTTCTGCGCCTGCGCAGCCAGATCGCGTAGTCCAGGCGGGCCCGGGCCCGTTCCAGGGGCCACCGGGCCGCCTCCGGATTGACCACGGCCAGCCGGAAGTGGTGCTCGGAGTCGGCATCCGCGTCGACGAGGGCCGCCGCATGGTGCATGAGCAGCGTCATCCGGGTCGTCGGCCGGTCACCCTGGCCTCGTCGGACCTCCGCGAGGACGCGCGCCGCCTCCCGCTGCCGGCCCGTGCGCTGGGCTGCGGCGGCGAGTTCGGCGATGCAGCGGGGGGAGAGGAAGGGGTCGAGGGGGGAGCCGTCGGCCGTGAACAGCGCCCGTAAATGCCGGAAGGCACCGTCTCCGTCTCCGAGGACCATGGCCGTCAGACCGGAGGCCCGAAGCATCCGGGCATGGGTGGCCCGGTTCTCGTCCAGGCCGACGGAGCGCCGGTTCGGGCCGGTGAACTGCGTGCCCGGCACGCTCTCGCCGCGCAGTGCGCGCAGGGTCGCTCCCAGAGCTTCGAGGTCCGCCTCGACCCGGGTCCACCGATGGACGACGGCGTAGGAGAGGCCCTCGTCGATCAGGTCCTCGGCCTCCGCCCACCGCCCGGTGCCGAGCAGCGTGTCCACCTGGGCCGGGAGGACCCAGGCATACGGGCCCAGGGCGCCCTGCGCACGCAGCAGCTCGCCCGCCTGCCGGTACCGCTCCGCGCACAGGTCCGACTCGTCGGCGCAGTAGGCGACCGAGGCGGTCGCGAGCAGCCGGGTCGGCCGGCCCGGACCGTCGAGGGCACCGAGTCCCGGCACCGTCAGCCTGCGCAGTGCGCCGGGGGCGTGGGCGGCCGGATCGACTCCGGTCGCGACGACGGCTTCCAGGGACGCCAGGACGTCGGCACCGGCGAGTTCGGGCAGGGGCCGGTGGTCCTGCTGACCGCTCCGGTCGTTCTCCGCCCGCGCCGTCCGTACGGCCTGGTCGAGCAGGCGCGGCAACTGCCGCCGGTGCTCGGGGCGTCCGGACTGGCAGGCGATGCCCGTGGCGACCGCCGCGAGCGCGAGGGCCGTCGTGGCGCTGCCCGGGGGTGTGTCCTGCGCCGCCCTGAGCAGGAGGTCGAAGGCCTCCCGCTGGAACGAGAGCAGTGACAGCGCTCCGCTCATGGCGCAGGCCGCGACGCACATCAGTTCCGGGTCGGGGCTCATCTCGCTCAGCGCCGTGTACAGGTCGCGCACCCATCCGGGGTCGCCGAGATCACTCGCGGCGATCAGGGCCTCGGCGAGACGGCGGGCGCGGTCGTCGTCGCCGGGACTCAGGCGCGCGGCCTGTTCCAGGGCCGTAGCCGCGGTGAAACGGTCCTCCCGAGCGCGGTCGGCGGCTTCCTCCAGGGCGGCTGCCACGGACTCGTCCGGGCCGATGGCCGCCGCGGCCAGATGCCAGGCCCGCCGCGCGGGGCGGTGCCCGCATACGGCGGCCAGATCCCGGTGTGCCCGCTGGCGCAGCTTCGCGGAGTGCCCGTGGAACGCCGCCGTGCGCATCAGCGGATCGCGGAAGGCGAGACGGCCGTCGGCGATGGCGATCAGGCGGGCCTCCTCCGCGGGGACCCATACCTTCAGGTCATGGGTGCCCAAGGCGGCCATGACGGTCGTGAGCTCCTCCTGCGTCGCGGCGGCTGCCGCGTACAACAGCGCGCGCTGTGTCCCTTCCGGCAGGGCGCCCAGTTGTGCTGCGAACATCTGCTGGACGCGGCGGGTCTGCAGCGGTTCCCGACCCGCCGGTGACGGCCGGGTACCGCTGTGTGCGGCCCTGCTCAGCTCGATGATCGCCAGCGGGTTCCCCTCCGCCTGCCTCAGCAGGTCCAGCCTGGCTCGTCCGGTGGGCGCACCCGGCTGAGCGTCCAGCAGCCGAGCCGAGGCCCGCCGTGACAGCGGTCCGAGGCACAGTACGGGGAAATCCGCGGGAACCCCGACGGGGGCAGCCTCGCCCCGTGCTGTGAAGAGCACGGTCACGGCCTGGTCGGTAAGTCGTCGGGTCACGAAGAAGAGAACGTCCAAGGAGTCACGGTCGCAGTCCTGGAGGTCGTCCACGGTCAGCAGGACCGGGCCTGCCTGCGCGAGGTGACTCAGCAACGCCAGGACCGCGACGCGCAGGACCATTCCCTCCGGCCGAGCGGCGTCCGGAGCCGGCCCGAAGACGGCGCGAAGTGCCGGCCGCTGGTGCTCCGGCAGCGCATCGATCTCGCCCAGCACCGGAAGGAGGAGCTGGTGCAGGGATGCGAACGACTGCCGCGCTTCCGAGGAACACCCCCGCGCCGACAAGACCCTGGCCCCGCATCCTGGGGCCTTCTCCTCGGCGACCCGGAGCAACCGGGTCTTGCCGGTGCCGGCCTCCCCCAGCACGAGCAGGGCCTGTGGCAGGCCGCGGCGCCCGTCGACGGACCACAGGATCCGGTCGACTTCCGACTCCCGGCCGATCGGCGTCGTGTCGCTGAGCACCTCGAATCCCACCACCGTTTCCGTGTCCTGCCCCGGTGATCGGATGCTGTCAGGGACTCGGAAGGCATCGCTTCTGTCATGTGACCAGTCATGCGCGCCTGTCCGGAAAGCGAACTCCTGCCCGAGCCGGGCAACAGGCCTGGCAGGATGCCGATTTGTCGACGCGGTGGGTTGGGGGAAAGGGAACATCATGGTTTTCGGTGCCGAGCGGGAGCGCAGCCTGGAAATCCTCGGCAGGGACCACGAGATGTCGCGGATCACGCAGCTGGTCGACACCGTGGACGGGAGCGGCCCCAAGGTGCTCGTGCTGACCGGCGAGCCGGGAGCGGGCAAGAGCACCCTGGTCGACTGGGCCGCCTCGCAGGCCACGGCGCGCGGTCGACGCGTGCTCCGGGTGCGAGGCTGCGAAGGCGAGAAGGACCTCGGTTTCGCGGGGGTGCATCAGCTGCTGAGCCCGGTCCTCGCCGGCGTCGACCGGCTTCCCCCGCCGCAGCGCGACGCCCTGCGCCACGCGTTCGGCCTGGACCGGACCGACGGATCACCGGCGCCGGACCCGCTGTCCATCAGGGTCGGAGTGCTGACGCTGCTCTCGGACACGGCGGCGGAGCGCCCGTTACTGATCGCCGTCGACGATGCCCAGTGGCTGGACGTCGGCTCGCTGGACGTGCTCGCGTTCGTCGCCCGGCGCCTGGACGGGGAACCCGCCGCCCTGCTGCTCGCCGCACGCGACGAGGCGGTGCCGGCGCGCTTCGACCGCGACTTCCCGCATCTGCCGGCCGGCCCGCTGAGCCGAGCCGCGGCCGGGCTCCTGCTGGACACACAGCCGCAGCCGCCCCGGGGCCGGATCCGGACCCAGATCCTCCAGCAAGCCGCCGGGAACCCCCTGGCACTCATCGAACTCGCGCGAGCCTTCGCCAAGGATCCGGGCAGCAGTGACATCGGCTCCTTCGGCTCGCTCCCGCTCACCGCCCGGCTGGAGCACCTCTTCGCCGCCGACCTGCCCACCCTGCCGCCCACGACCCGACGCGTCCTGCTCCTGGCGGCAGCCGCGGGCACCGCACGAGGATCGGACGTCCTGCACGCCGCCCCCGGCGCGGAGGGGCCCGAGGTCTGGCAACCCGCCGAACAGGCAGGGCTGGTGCGCGTCGAGAGCGGCCAGGTGCGACTGCGCCACCCACTGGTCCGCTCCGCCGTCTACCAGGCCGCGACCTTCGCGGAACGCCGCGAGGCCCACCTGGCGCTCGCCGACGCGTTCGCGCACGAACCCGATCGCCGCACCTGGCATCTCGCCGCCGCCGCACTCGGCCCCGACGAACAGGTCGCCCGCGCGCTGGCAGAGAGCGCGGAACGCTTCCAGCACCGCGGCGGACACGCGGCCGCGGCGACCGCCCTGGAACGCGCCGCCGAACTCACCCCGGAGCCGCAGGAGCGCGCCCGCCGCCTGCTCGCCGCGGCCACGTCCGCCATGTACGCGGGCCATCCGCAGTGGGTCGGGGAGATCGCGGGCCGGGTCGATGCCCTGACCGACGACCCCCAACTCCTCGCCGAGGCATCCCTGCGTGCCGGCTGGTCACTCGCCGTCACGCTGCGGCACGACGACTCCCTGGCCTTCCTGCTGCCCGTGGCCGAGTCCATGGCCGCCCCGGCGCCGGCCCTGGCGCTGAGCGCCCTGGGAACGGCCGCGACCCCGGCGTACAACTCCGGCGACCCCCGCTACCGGCACGAAATCCGGCGCGTCAACGGTCTCATCGCACCGCAGCCCGACGAATCCGACCGCGTCTGGCAACTGGCGGCCGGCCATCCGTTCACGGACCGGCAGCAGACCCTGAAGAGCCTGACCCACGCGGTGGACACCATGCCGGACGGCTCCCTGTCCGACCTCGTCGCGCTCGGCGCCGCGGCCTGGATCCTGGACGAGACCGACGAGGCCGTACGCCTGCTCGACCGGGCCATGGACCAGCTGCGCCGGGCCGCGACGGCCGGCACCAACTGCACCGTCGCACAAGCCCTCGCTCTGGCCCTGTTCGAGAGCGGAGCCTGGACCGCGGCCCAGTCCGCCGCCGAGGAAGCCTTCTGGATGGCAACGGAGGCAGGCGCGGACAACGTCACCGTGGGAGCGCCGATCCTCCAGGCCACACTGCGCGCCGCCCGCGGCGACCACGCGGCCGCGCGCGCCCAGGTGGACGACGCCGTCCGCGGCCGGGACCTGCGCAAGTCCCGCAGCCTGTACGTGCGTCACCGCCACGCGCTCGGCATGGCGGCCCTCGCGGAGGGCGATCACGAGCAGGCGTACGAGCAGCTGCGCCGCGTCTTCACCCGGGACGCCCGTCCGGCCCCCGTCCACTACCACGCCTCCCTCTACTACCTCGCCGACCTCGCCGCCGCAGCCGTCCGCGCAGGACAGACGGACGACGCCCGCACCGTGCTCCACACCGCCGAGCGGACCCTGGAGAAGTCCCGCTCCGCCCGCCTGGCCGCGATCGTGCACCGCGCCTCGGCCCTGCTGAGCGACCCCGACGACGCGGAGCCCCATTTCCGTGCGGCGACGAGCGGCGACCCGGCCGGCGCCCGATGGCCCTTCGAATACGCCCTCGCCCACCTGGACTTCGGCGAGTGGCTGCGACGCCGCCGACGGGCAGCCGAGGCGCGACCGCTGCTCGGCACGGCCCTCGACATCTTCGAACGCCTGGACGCACGCCCCTGGGCCGAACGCACCACCGCCGAACTCCGTGCGGCGGGCGTGATCGTGGCGCCATCCGCCGCGCACGAGACCCCGGCCGACCTGACGCCGCAAGAGCTGCAGATCGCCCAACTGGCAGCGGAAGGCCTGACGAACCGCGACATCGGGGCCCGGCTGTACCTCTCCCCGCGCACCATCGGCTTCCACCTGCACAAGATCTTCCCGAAGCTGGGCATCACCGGCCGCGCCCAACTGCGCGACGCACTCGGCTCCGGCCCCGGCGAGCAGCCGCGATGAGCTTCGGGCGGGAGGCGAGCCTGTCGGGGATCTCCGGCGGTCCGGGACAGCAAGGCACTGTAGGTCGGATGCCGCACCTGACGTGTGGAGAAGTACAAAGCAGTGGAGCGCCCCCGGCAGGACTCGAACCTGCGGCCAAGCGCTTAGAAGGCGCCTGGTGTTTGCGATGCAAGGCGCTCCCGACCTGCGGCGCTGTTCGAGGTCAGCTTCGCGGGCCGCCAACTTCGACACGCATTCGACCAGCGGCAGCCAGACTGACGGGCGGGTCCTGTGAAACTGATTGAGCTACTGCGTGATCTTGCGATGCCGGGTCACCTCTTCGTCTCGGGTGAACCGCACCGCTCGCACGGCCTGTAACCCACCGCCTGCGCGTCGCCCAGCAGCATCCAGCTGGCGTCATCCAACTGCCGGCCTTCGCCGACCATGAGCCCGCACTGTTCGTCGCCGTGGAACACTTCGCGGCTGGTTGGAGCGCTCGCGCGCACTAGCACCGCGGGCTCGCCGGAGCGGTCGACGCCCTCACTGGCGTAGCACTCCTGCATCCACTGCGCCGCGTCCTCTTGGCCGAACCCGTCTGGGTACGGCAGTTCCCTTCCGCGCATTTCTGTCCCGTCCTTCTACCTGGCTTACGTGCCGTCCTGCTCGGTCAAGCAGGTGTATATCAAGTCCGCTGCCGGGCCAGCTATTTCAGCGAAACTGAGGACAGTCAGCACAGATGCCGTGGGCTTCTGTCGTTGATGGTCGGCGTTGGGTCACCTCGGACGGCCCAGCGACGGCCCGGGCGGCCTCGACCAAGCGCTTAGAAGATGCGGGCACGCCGTAGTGGGGCGGTCGGACTGTCTCGTGCCGCCACCACGCCGGGTCGCCGAGTACCGCCGCTGCCTGCCGTCGTTGCCGTCACTGCCAGTGGTGGAGCGTCCCCCCTTTACACATGCCTTGCCGATGAGCCCTGCTAACCCGAAGCAACTTGGACGGGCGTCTAAGCACCGTTGTCTGCTGCTGATCGTCCGCGTCGTCACGCAGTTAGACACTCACCTCGGGCGCGGGCCTCTTGCCCCGGCGACTCCTAGGTGACGTTCAGCTGCAGTTACCCGAAGAGAGTCACTCAGAGGGTGGAGACTTAGCCGAAACTTCATTCTCGTCCGCCTTCGAGTCTTCCATTAGCTGTGCAACAACTCGCTGCACTTCCTCTTCATCGTTAGCATCGCCTACCGTGATTGCGATCGTTTTACCATTCCGTTCGATGGTGATCGTTGCACCTTCCCTACGCCCACGTGCCGCCCTCCAAGCTGTGATGGCCGCTGCGACAGATGCTGCAGCGACCCCGCTGGATAGAGCGCTTCCGATAATTGCGAGAAGTGACCCCATCACTGCTCCAACTCCGCCACTAGGGCACCACTAAAGCTCGTGACGAGAGCAGCCGAGAAAAACCACAAGGAATACGTGCGCACAAAGGATTCGTCGATTTCCCGCTTATCTCCCAGCGCTGCGGAGATGTCAGCGAACCACAGTGTTGTGAAAACGGCGATTAGGACGTTGCCGCAGCCCAGGAGTCGAGGTAGCACTCCGAATTTCGCATGCTTCATCGTAAACGCCTGCCCCGCAGCGGCAGCGGACAGCCCGGTTGCAACGATCAGTAACTCGCCGTGGCCGATAAGGTCCGTGAGAGTTCTTTCACTACCGCGCGTTGCACCGATGAAGTAACCAGCAATGATTGGCATGACCGCGAAAACAACACCGAACGTAAACCAGTTGACCATCTTGACGGTCGCCAGCTTCCATTTCGGATGCGTGGTTGCGCCCGGTGTCGAGGGACCGGGCGGAGACGTCCCTGCGGTGCTACTTCCAGGCGTGCCGGTTGAAGAAGACGACATGAGCCCCCGTTCTGCGCTAACTGCAGCATCGTCCCCCATTTGTAGCGCAGAGCGTGGCGGCCCGGCAGTGGTTTCGTCAGTCTCGGCGCCAGAAGGGGTCTCGGCGCCAGAAGGGCTCGAAGCAACTTCGGTAGACGTGGCGCCTTGGGGCAGGCGTGGGGTCTCAGGGCAGAGCGGGGTGGGGGTAGTCACCTGTGGTACCGACGGTCAGCGTTGGTCGACTTCGCACGGCCCAGGGGCAGGCCTGGGGGGGATCAGATGTCGCGATCAAGCGGCCCAGATGGGGAGCGGGGCAGGCAGGCCACCAGACAATGGAGCCACCTTTCATTGCACACCGGGGCAGTAGTCGATTACCTACCCCAAGAGCAACACCGCCAGGCGCCACTCGGGATGGATCTTGATGTTAGTCACATACGACCATACCTCTTCAAGGATCTCATTCTCCCACAGCCCTGTTATGCGCGAATGCAGGCGAATGGTTGCCAAGGTAAGCGCGTCCTGAACAAGGCAAACGCCAAAAAGCATGTCAACATCGTCACCGATAAGGGGGTATTCCTTTTTGTAGTCCTCCTGAAAGATGAGAGAGGCAGGAACACCCCATGCGGTCTTGAAGTACTTCCTCCAGGCGAAATCCGCGACTGCCGTCTCGAATTTAAGTCGCCGCAAGGGTGGGTCTTCGATGGCGAAGGAACCCATCATTCCGACTGAAGCCATGGCACCCACAAGGAACTGAATGTGCACCATCATCCAGTTCAGCGGCTCTTGACCGAGGCGATCGAGCCATTCGTTCGTCAGTTGGTCGTACTCGGCCTTTTGGCATGTGATCCGAGCTGAGAGTCGACGGTAGGTGAGCGTGGCCTCCTCGCTAGGTAGTGCTGTATCCTCCGGCACAAAATGAAGAGGGGCCAGCTCCTGCACCTTCTTCTCGACTGAACCGAACTCGGGTAGCAGCAGATCAATACGTGCGAATATTAGGAACTGCTGAGTGAGGTCGTAGCGGCTCCAGACCGCGACCGTCAGGCCGGGATAAAGTTCCTCAAATTCCTGAGCTAGAGCCAGCATGGATGGGTGTACCCCGGGGTAGTTGACAACGAAAGTCCACTGCTTCACCTGCTTCGGTATCTGCCAACACTCTTCGAAGCGGGCAAGGTCCGCCTTCATTTTGTTGCGGGCTTCAGCGAGCTTGAAATAGGGGCTCGGCGAATAGACGGCAAAGAAGACTTTCCGTGACCTAAGGAATCCATCGCACCCGAGGTCCCCTTCATTCCCATACGTAGCTGTGGCAGTGTAGTCGTCACCGTGAATCGATCGCATGATTCGATCGAATAGGAACTGAAATGACGTTCCGTGGGTCCGACGGTATTCCACCTCTAGCTTGAGCCTATAGGCGTTCTTTATCCAATCAGGTCGGTCTTCCAGCCATTCAAAGTCGCTTCTCTTCGGCATGGCGGCTCCCGCTAGTCCGGCCTACAGCGTGCTCTCATGTTGCCCGACCTGACAGGTGACCACACGGTCGGTGGAGCGGCTTTGGGCTGGAGCTGCTTTGGGGCGAGTGATCATGGCCCCGTAAGCTTCCGGCGCGTCGGGCAGTCTGTGGACCTGCCCGTTAAAGCACGACGTTGGGGCCATGATCTTAGAGGCTCGCCCCAAAGTGGCTGCCTAAAGCCGTGGAGCCGACCGCCCCAGCCACAGAGGGTGTCTCCCCCCTTCATGCCCGCAGCCGCCGAGCGCGCCGCCGGGCGCGGCCAGCCGGGGCGAAGACAGGAGGCAGGCCGCGCCGCATAGGCGGCGCGCGCCCGCGCCGTGCGCGGGCCTTGATGAAGTAGGGAAAGTTCTATCCCGCTGGGATGAGGCGTTTGCCGTCGTGGCTCCGTACATGAGGGCGTTGCCGTCCAAGGCGTCCATGACCCGGATCGCGAAGACCTCGGACATGCGCTCGCGGATTTCGTCGGGCGTGAGCCAGTCGACCGCGGTTGATTCGCTGGACAGGCGCTCGGTGCCGGCCGATGGGTCACAGCGGAAGACCAGAGCCACGACGCCCAGATTCATGTTCTTGTAGACGCCCGTGAGTTGGCGGACGTCGACCTTGATGCCGGTCTCTTCGAAAACCTCGCGTACGACGCCTGCCTGTGGGGCCTCATGCAGTTCCAGGACACCGCCGGGTGGCTCCCAGGTGCCGTTGTCCGCCCTGCGGATGGCGAGGATCCTGCCGTCTGCCCGGACGGTGATCCCTGCGACTGAGACTGAGTGTCTTGGGCTCTCCGGCACTCCCCGCGCTCCCCGCCGCTCTTACGCCGCTGCGTCGCCCGGCACCTGGCCGTGCTCGAGATAGACCGGCGTGCTCTCGGCGCGGGCCTCGATCGCTGCGAGGATCCTGCGGGCCAGTCGCGGGATAGTCCGCTCTGTGATCTCGCTCGGGCGGACGAACCTGACGGCCTTCAGCTCGTCGGCCTGGAGAAGGATGCCCTCCACTGTCTCCGGCGTGAGCTCTCCGCCGTCGAACAGGTACAGCACCTTGTCGCCCTCGGCAGCATTGGGCGCCCAGTCGACGACCAAGAGACGACCGAGGGCGGGCGTGATCCCCAGCTCTTCGCGTACCTCTCGGCTGGCAGCTTGCAACGGCGATTCGCCGGTCTCGACGTAGCCACCGGGGATGTCCCAGTAGTCCTTGTACGTGGGCTCCACCATGAGGACGTGCCCGTCCGCATCAAAGAAGAGCGCACCCGCGGCCATGCGCGGATGCGCCATCTTCGCTTCGTGCTCGTTCGCTGCCATGCAGCCGAGCGTACCCACCTAGACCACGTGCAGCCGATCGGCCAGTCCCGCCATCTCCTGGCTCGGCCGTCCCCTGTGGTTCCGGACCCACGTGAGGACCAGCTCACGCGCGAGGTAGTGGCTGCGTACCTGCTCAGGGGCCCAAGACTCTGCCTCAAGGATCATCGCCAGCGCGTCATCGATGCGATTGTGCGCACTGAGCGCGCGAGCAACCTCGATGTTGTGTCGCGTACGACGCTCAGTGGGGAGGCCGCTGGTGTCGATCTGTGGGCCTAGGTCGATGGCGACCTGCATGTCCCCCATCTCCGCCGCCGTGGCCACGCGGTGGATATCGACGTTGGTCGGGCCGAACGCGGTCCACATGTGGTTCGCGTCCCGCCCGAGCTGGCGAGCCGCCTGGTCGGCCTCGGCGAGGAACTCCCTCACAGTCGAGCGGTCATCTGCTCGGGCCGCCCCCATCGAACCAGCGAGGAACAGCGTGCCGTAGATCGACAGGAAGTCATGGCTGGCGCCGGTGAGCCCGGGCCGAAGGTAGTCGGCTGCGTCGCCGACGAGCTGCACGGCAGCGTCGAAGCGGCCAGTTGTGAGGAGACAGTGGGCCACGGACCGGAAGAGTGATCCCGTCACCGCAGAATTGCCGGACTGCTGTGCTGCGCCCAATCCGCGATCGGCTGCGATCCATGCGAGATCTACCTCGCCCACTTTGCCGAGGACCATGGCGGCACTCTGGTAGGTCAGCGCCAACAGCTCGTTGGCCTCCTCGCGGTCGGTGCCTTCGTACGCCTGCGCAGCTATGAGCGCGTCGGTTAGCAGCAGAGGCAGGCGGCGGGTCGCGAAGGCATAGCGGGAAGCCTGGTAGGCGTCCATCACCTCAGTGACGCTGCTTCGCAGTTCCTCCAGCTGCGTGGGTTCCCCTTCGGTCGGCAGTCCCAACAGCGGCGTGAGCTGGCGGTAGTTCATCAGGGCCGACCGGAGTGCCGGCACTGTGCGATTGCCGCTGTCCTGGGTCCAGTCCATGAGAGTTGGCTCGGCGAGCAGATCTCCGAGAGACACGTCGAGCGCGTCTGCCAGGGACTTGATGACCGAGAGGCGGTCCAGCTCCAGCCGGTTGTTCTCGGCCTTGCTCAGCCAGTCGACCGTACGGCCGACGAGCCCCGCCAACACCTCCTGGGGCATGCCGCGCCTACGGCGGTACCAAGCGACTCGCTCACCGATCGTCAGGTTCGTCGTCATTCCTCGCATGGGAAGAGCGTCCACCCGTCTCTCAGTACGGCCCCGGAGAGTTTTTCCGGGGTGATGAGTCGGTCCGGTCCTAGCGTTGATGACAAGCCGAGGGGCTGTCAGATCGAGAGGGCGACGAAAGGGCTGTGACAGTGCTGAGCCCGGCAGAGCGACGAGAACTGATCAACCAGATAAGGGGACTTGGTGATGAGCTGGCAGAGGTCGCACGCCGAGCCGAAGCCCTGGTCATCGCCCTTGCGCCTGCTTACGAACCAAGTCCTCCAGCTGATCCATCCGTTCCGCAAGACGGCGCACATCCTGGCGGACCTCCGACAGGTACTGCGTGATCTGCTCGAACTCAGGGCTGCGCTTGCTGGGGCCTCCTTCGCCCGGCAGCGCTGCGAAGCTGCCCTTGCCCTGGTGAGAGATCGCGTAGCCATCTTCACGGAGACGCGAGATCGCTTGGCGGGCGACGGTGCGCGACACAGAGTGCTGTGCCATCAGCTCCGCCTCAGATGGCAGCTTCTCCCCGGGTGATAGCTCTCCGTCGCGGATCCGGCGCTTGAACTCGTCAGCGATCTGCAAGTACGCGGCGCGCCCGGCGGTGAAGTCGGCCATAGCCCCTCTCAGTGGTTGTCGTACCTAGTGCAGCACATCGCGCGGACACCCGTCGAGAGAACCACTTGACACACCAAGTAGTACAGGTTCATCCTCTAATCCAAGATGACGTACTAAGTACGTCAAGTTCATCGACCTTTGGAGCGCACCATGCGTCAGATCCCCGTCGACACCTCCGCCGCGACCGTGATGGTCGCCAAGACCCCGCAGCCTAAGGTCAAGGACCGCCGTACCGGCGAGATCGCCACCGATGCCGAGACCGGCGCGAAGCTGATGACCGTGGACGTGATGTTCGCGGCGAACGACGAGGTGGAGATCCTGTCCATCACCGTCCCGGAGCCGGGTATCTCCGGCGAGCTGGCCATGGGCACTCCGGTTGCCCTCACGGGCTTGATCGCCCGGCCGTGGGAGAACGAGTTCAACGGCCAGAAGCGGCACGGGATCGCCTTCCGGGCGGTCGCCGTCACCTCGCTTGTCGCCGCTGCCTCTCAGTCTGAGGCGGCCTGATCATGACCTGGTTAATGGTCGCGCTGGTGCTGGTCGTCGCTGCTGCGGGTCTCCTGCGGTGGCGGCGCCCCGCCTGGTACTGGCTGACCTTCGGGGTCACCTTCGCCGTGGTGCGCGTCCTGGTCCGGTACGGCTCGGTCATGGATGCCTGTGGGCTGACCGTCCCGCCCTCGCGCTGGCGTCTCACCCTTGCTCGGGTCGCCAACCGGCCCGTGCCGGAGTCCCGCCCGCCGCGCATCCTGCGGCTGCGGCCCACCCGGACCGGCCTGGTGCTGCGGCTCAAGCTCCGGCCCGGACAGGACGCCTTCGACATCGCTGCCGCGTCCGACCGGCTGCGGCACTCGTTCGCGATGTACGGCGTCACCTCGCGCGAACTCCGCTCGGGAGTTGTCGAGTTGCGGATGACCGGCTACGACGTGCTCAAGCGGGTGCAGATGCCCGCTAAGACCGACACGGCGCCGATGCGCGTTCCGGTCGCCCTGCGTGAGGACGGCTCCGTCCACTACCGCGACTACCGGGCGATACCGCACGCGCTGACTCTCGGCGCCACCGAATCCGGCAAGTCCGTCTATCAGCGCAACCTCGTTGCAGGGCTCGCACCCATGGACGTCGCGCTCGTTGGGATCGACTGCAAGCAGGGTGTTGAGCTGTACCCACTGGCCCGCCGATTCTCCGCACTGGCCGTCGCCCCAGACACCGCCGCCGAACTCCTCGACGCTCTGGTGAATCACATGGAGGGCGTCTACCAACTGATACGCGCCGAACAGCGCATCACCGCCGATGTCCCGGACGCCGAGATCGCCGCTGGTATCTGGGACCTGCCCGACCACCTGCGCCCGGTCCCGATCGTGGTCCTGGTCGACGAGGTCGCCGAACTCGCCCTGTTCGCTACCAAGGACGAGGAGAAGCGCCGGGACCGGATCATCACCGCGCTCGCCCGGCTCGCCCAGCTCGGCCGTGCCGCCGGGATCTACCTGGAGATCTGCGGGCAGCGCTTCGGCTCCGAACTCGGCAAGGGCATCACCATGCTCCGCGCCCAGCTCACCGGCCGAACAGCGCACCGCGTCAACGACGAGTCCAGCGCCAACATGGCTTTCGGCGACATCGCCCCGGACGCCGTCCTCGCCGCCATCCAGATCCCCGCCGACATGCGCGGCCTCGCCATCGCGGGCGACTCCACCGGAGGCTGGCACCGCATCCGCGCCCCGCACACCTCCCTGCGGCAGGCCGTGAACACCTGCAACCGGCACGCCGACCGAACCCCATACCTCCCCGAGCTCGCGGCCTTCCGGCCCCTGCTGCCCGGCATCCCAGCGGCCCCGGTGCCGCTCTCCAAGGCCGCCCCCGCGACGGCCTGACCACTCCACCCCATCGGTCGGCGCGACCGCACCGCGCCAAGTCCCTACCCGAGCCATGCCCAAAGAAGGGAGAGCACTCATGTGCCCCCACTGCGAGGACTTCGCCCGCACCGTCGTGATGCTCGGCCAACTCGCCCTATACGCCGAGACGCTCGGCGCTGACCAGGACTTCATCGACTGCATGGGTCCGTCCCTCGCCGCGTCCCTGCCGGAGCCGCCGCCCGGCACGCTCCCGGCCGACTACGACCCCACCGACGGCCCCGAGCACCCCGGTGAGGGGTGACAACATGCCCCGCAAGATCCGCCTCGTCGTCCTCGTCCTGGCCGTGATTGCCGGCGCCCTGTCCTTCGCCCACCTGCATGACCTCGCCGCCGCTGCCGGGCAGACCGGATGGAAGGCCTGGGCCTATCCCGTCTCGGTCGACCTGCTGCTGGTCTGCGTGTTGCACCGCCTGCGTACCGACCGCTCCATGACGGCCTGGCTGTGGTTCCTGGTCGCCCTGGTCGCCTCGCTCGGCGCCAACATCGCCACCGCTGGTGTCCTCGACCTGGACCACGTCCCGGCCTGGCTGCGCATCGTCGTCGCCGGGTGGCCCGCGCTCGCCTTCCTCGGCGGCACCCTGCTCGCCCACGCGCCGACTGAGACCGGGGACCGGGTGCTGGTTCCGCCGGCACCCACACCCGCACCCGGCATCGAGCCTGAACCGAGCCCCGATCCGGAGCCGGAAGCCGCTCCGGTCACCGCCCCCGAGCAAGCCCCGGCCCTGCCAGCCGCCAAACCTGCTCCGGCGCCAGCGGTCCCTGTCCCGGCCGCCCTGGTCGACCACGCCCGCAAGGTCGCCCGCGACCACCACGCCCGCACCGGATCGCCAATCGACACCGACACCTTGCGCACGCGCCTTGGCGTCCCGCCCCACCTCGCCGACGCCATCGCCGCCCAACTCGCCTGACCAGAGAGGAGAACCGCCCGCCATGCCCTCCCGCGACCACTTCCACTCGCTGATGCAGATCGGCCCCGTGCAGATCGGCACCCACCGCGACCGCCACGGCCAGACCAAGCACGCCGCCGTGTGCACCGCCGACCGCTGCGGCTGGTCCGCCGACTACACCAGCCAGACCGCCGCCCAGCTCGCTGCCCGCACCCACCGCTGCCGCGTCCGCTAGGAGACCGCCATGGAAGTCCCGCTCTGGCTCGCCCTGCTCGCCGTCGGCTACCTCGGCGTCAAGCTCATCCGCCCGCCCGCCTGGCTCATCGCGGTGCTCCTGCTCGGCGGCTTCCTCCTCGCCGACAGCGTCCTTGCTCCCGCGATCAACACCTTCGTCAAGTAGCTCACCACTGAAGGGAGTTCACCCATGCTCCGTCCGAAGGTCCCGACCATGCCGACGCCGACCGGCCGTGTCACCCTGCCCGCCGTCGTCGAGCCGACCACCATCGTCCCCGGCACGCAGACCTCGGCGCCTCAGCCTCCGATGGCCTCGGCGCCGTCCCGGCCGGTCGTCCAGCTCACCCCCGGCACCGTGATCGCCCTCGTCGGCGGCGGCACCGCCGTGGTCCTGGTCGTCGGTGCCGTCCTGGTCTCGATGCTCCTGGCGGTCGCCGTCACCGGCGTCTCAGTCGCCGTGTGCGCCGTCGTCCTGCGCTCGCTGCTCGCCTCCGAGGCGAGGCGTCGCTGACCGGCCCCCGGAGCGGCCTCAACCGCCAAGTCTCGTCCGCTCCGGGCGCCGTCCCTATCCGATCCAAGAACCGGAAGGAACCTCCATCATGACCAGCCCCACCCCGGCCAGGACCACAACCGCCAGGATCTGCCCGAACTGCGACGGCTTCGCCTCCGCCGCCGTCACCGTCGGCGGCCGCGATCGGCACGGCCACCTGCGCACCATCACCGCGCACTGCCCGGCCTGCAACGGCCTCGGCATCACCCGCACCCGCCTTACGCGGGAGGGTGCCCGTGCCTGACCAGTTGCTCGACCCGACCACCCTCGGCGACCTGCTGAGGGTGGCTTCGGCATCCGACTTCGACCGCTGGCAGGACCAGATCCGCCGTACCGGCGGCTGCGCCGACCCGATCCACCTGCGCGGCTGGGTCCTGCACAAGGACAAGACGACCGGCGAGACCCTGCACCACTACTCCACCGAGACCGAGCCCGGCGGACGCCTCCGCGTCGCCTGCGGCAACCGCCGCGCCTCCCGCTGCCCGGCCTGCGCCTGGACCTACGCCGGAGACACCTACCACCTCATCCGCGCCGGACTCGCCGGAGACACGGACAAGGACATCCCGGCCGCTGTCCGCGACCACCCGAGGGTCTTCGCCACCTTCACCGCGCCCTCGTTTGGCCCGGTCCACAACCGGCCCGACCGGGGTACCTGCCGCTGCGGCACCCGCCACGCGACCGATGACTCCGCCCTCGGTACGGCCCTGGACCCGATCACGTATGACTACGCGGGCGCCGTCCTCTTCAACAACCACGCAGGCGATCTCTGGCAGCGCTTCACCACCCGCCTACGTCGCGAGATCGCCGCCCGCGCCGGACTCACCCGCCGCGAACTCCCCAACCACGTACGCCTCTCATACGGCAAGGTCGCCGAGTTCCAGAAACGCGGCGCCCTCCACTTCCATGCCGTGATCCGCCTCGACGGCCCGGAGGGACCCGACACCCCACCACCCCCCTGGGCCACGGTCGACCTCCTGACCGACGCCATCCGCGCCGCCGCGACGCACTCGTACACCTCGGTCTCAGTCCCGGCCGCCGACGACCAACCGGCTCGCACCTTCCGCTGGGGCACACAGCTCGACGTCCGCCCCGTGAAGGCCTTCGGCGATGGCTCCGACATCACCGAACAGGCCGTTGCCTCGTACGTCGCCAAGTACGCCACCAAGGCCGCTGAGAGCACCGGCACCCTCGACCGCCGAATCGGCGAACTCTCCGAACTCGACCGCTACCAGGTCCCCGACCACACCCGCCGCCTGATCGAAGCGTGCAAGGCACTCGATCCGCTCTACCCGGACCGGCGGCTGTGGGCCTGGGCACACATGCTCGGCTTCCGCGGCCACTTCTCCTCGAAGTCCCGCCGCTACTCGACCACCCTCGGGGAGCTCCGCCAGGCACGCGCCGACTACCGCGCCGCCCAAGAACGCGCAGCCCTCGGCTTGGACGACCGCGAGCCGGACACCGTCCTCGTCCTGGCCGACTGGCAGTACGCCGGACACGGCCACACCCCCGGTGAATCCGCGCTCGCGTCCACCATCCGCCGGCATATCGAGCTCAACCGCGAAACCGCCCGCGAAGCCCTGCTCAGTGAAGGGAGCACAACATGACCACCGCCGTCCGATCACGGAACATGCTCACCCTCGCCGAGGTCTGCGAGGAACTGGGCATCTCGCGCTCGACCTTCTACGACTGGCGTGCCAAGCGGCGTGCACCTCGCTGCATCAAGCTCCCGAACGGCGACCTGAGGATCCGGCGGACCGAGCTCGACAACTGGCTCGACGACCGGGAGGACGTCGCCTGATGGAGACGACCTACGACGTCAAGGTCTACAAGATCCTCACGTACAAGGGGGCTCGAAAGACCACGTACACGGTGCGCTGGGTAGTCGCTGGCAAGCGCTGGCGGGAGCCGTTCGACACGATCGCGCTCGCCGAGGGCTTCCGCTCCGGACTGATCCAAGCCACCGGTAAGGGCGAGGCGTTCGTCATTGCGACGGGGCTGCCTGTGTCCCATCGCACCAAGTCGGCGGCTATGAGTTGGTACAAGTTCGCCGTTGAGTACGTGGACGCCCGGTGGCCTCAACTTGGGGGCAACAGCCGCAAGAACACTGCCAAGACCCTTACGGCAACCACTCTCGCCCTGCTCCGCACACGGCCCACCCAGTTTGATCCAGTGGCTGTACGGACTGCTCTGCGCGAGTGGGCGTTCAACGCCAGTCGTCGATCGAAAGCACCGCGGGACGTGGTGACCATCCTCAGATGGGTTGAGCGGAACTCCCTTCCGGTCTCGGCCTGGGAGGACCCCGAGAAGGTCGACGACGTTCTACAGGCCATCGACACCCGGCTCGACGGCAAGCAGGCGGCCGCCTGGTCCCGCAAGCGGCATCGGCGGATCCTCAACGTCGTCATGAAGTACGCCATCCGGCGGCGGATCCTGCGGACCAACCCTCTTCCCAAGGGCAAGGACGCCACGACTGTCGTCAAGACGACCAACGCCGTGGACAAGCGCTGCTTGCTGAACCCCGACCAGGCGGCGGCGCTCCTCGACTGGATCCGCCGGCGGCCCCGTGGTGGCAAGCGGCTGCATGCCTTCTTCGCCACGCTGTACTACTGCGGACCGCGCCCCGAAGAGGCGGTCGCCATGCGCGTAGGGGACGTGAGCCTGCCCGACGTCGATGCCGACGACCAGTGGTGCGAACTGATGATTCACACCGCGACTCCGGAAGTCGGCAAGCAGTGGACCGACACCGGCGAGATTCACGAGCAGCGTGACCTCAAGGGCCGCGCCGAAGGGGACACGCGCACCGTGCCGGGGCATCCCGCTCTGACTCGCATCCTGCGGCAGCACATCGAAGACGAAGAGCTCAAGCCCGGTGACCTGTTGTTCCAGGGGGAGAACGGCGGCATCCTCGCGGGCTCGGTCATCCGCCGGGCCTGGCGCAGCGCTCGCCTGGCGGTACTGCCTCCGCACGTCTTCGACTCGCCGACCGGGAAGCGCGTGTACGACAACCGGCACACCCGCTTGACCAAGTGGCTGAACGACGGAATCCCGCCCGCTCAGGTGGCCGAGTGGGCCGGGAACAGCGTGCCTGTGCTGCTCGCCACCTATGCCCGGTGCGTCGACGGGCAACTGCCGGACCTGAAGAGGCGGCTTGAAGCTGCCGGGGATCTCCCCGACGTGTCCGGCGCTGGCTGATCCGCGGCCGAGAACTTCGACACGTATTCGACACAGCGACCCGCAGAAACCCGGTGACAGCCGGACAGCCCCGGAGTCCTCCCATGATCGGTAGGGGAGGGACCGGGGCTTCGTCGCACCCGGCGACACTCGCTCTGACCAGCAAAAACGCCCTCCCGAAGGAGGGCGGAGAGAGGGCGCCCCCGGCAGGACTCGAACCTGCGGCCAAGCGCTTAGAAGGCGCCTGCTCTATCCACTGAGCTACGGGGGCCGGGTGTGGTGGCCTCTGTCTTGGGTGCCCGGGTGTGGGCCGATCCGTGACGTTGCCGGGGACAAGGATAGGGCTCCCGCATCCTGGTCCCTGTTGCTTCGCCTCCGTGGCTCGATGTGGAGGTTCGGTGAAGCGGTCCTGATAATCGCAGGCAGGTACGAATCGTGCACCGCTTTTGGCGTCTTGCGCATCGGGTGTTGTCCACTCGTTATGCCTGGACTGTGCCTGCGTCCCAGTCGTCCCTTCCGTCCGTTGTGTTCTGTCGGCGCGCAGACATGCTCATATGCTTCAGAAATCCCCCAAAATTGGGCATTCTTCGCATGTGGTGACCTTGGACGTACGGCCTCAGCTGCTTGACGCACTCTCCGCACTGCGCGACCGTGTCGCCGCCGCACGCTTCCCGCTGCCCCTGGCGGGGGCCCCACGCGCGCGTGCCAACCGCGACGAACTGCTCGCCCAGCTCGACGACTACTTGGTGCCCCGGTTGAGAGAGCCCGAAGCGCCCTTGCTGGCGGTCATCGGCGGTTCCACCGGGGCCGGGAAATCGACGTTGATCAACTCCCTGGTGGGGCGGCGGGTGAGTGAGGCGGGCGTGCTGCGGCCGACCACACGGACCCCGGTGCTGGTGTGCCATCCGGAGGACCATCACTGGTTCAGCGGGATGAGGGTGCTGCCCGACCTCACGCGCGTGTGGGTGCCCGAACAGGATCAGGCGGAGGAGCTCCTGCTGCCCGGCGAGGACCCCTCGCGCGTGCTGCGGGTCCAGACCGCCGACACCCTGCCGCCCGGCCTCGCCCTCCTCGACGCGCCCGACATCGACTGCCTCGTCGCCGACAACCGGGTCCTCGCCGCCGAGCTGATCTGCGCGGCCGACATCTGGGTCATGGTCACCACGGCCGCCCGGTACGCCGACGCCGTCCCCTGGCATCTGCTGCGCACCGCCAAGGAGTACGACGTCACCCTCGTCACCGTCCTCGACCGGGTGCCCCACCAGGTCGTCTCCGAGGTGTCGCGGCAGTACGGGGCGCTCCTCACCAAGGCCGGGCTCGGCGACGTACCCCGCTTCACCGTGCCCGAGCTGCCCGAGTCCGCCTGGGGCGGCGGGCTGCTGCCGGCCACCGCCGTGGCGCCGCTGCGGACCTGGCTCCTCCAGCAGGCGCAGGACCCGGCGGCCCGGCAGCACGCCCTGGCCCGTACGGCGTACGGCATCCTCGACTCGCTCAAGGCCCGGCTGCCCGAGCTGGCCGGCGCCGCCGCCGCACAGTACGCGGCCGCGCTCAGGCTCACCTCCGCCGTCGACGGGGCGTACGACAGCGAGTACGCGCGCGTACGGGGCCGTCTGCAGGCCGGCGCCGTGCTCGCCGGTGACGCCCTGAAGCGCTGGCGGGCCTTCCCGCTCGACTGCACCGCCGCGGAGCTCCTCGACGCGCTCGTGGAGAGCCTGGGCGCGCTCCTGCTGTGCGCCGTCACCGCCGCCGACGAGCGCGTCGACGAGGCCTGGCGGCGGGAGCCGGCGGCGGACGCCCCGGAGCTGACCGGCCGAGATCCCTACCCGGAGAGCGCCGAGCACCGCATCGGGGTGGCCGTACGGCGGTGGCGGCGGGAGCTGGAGGAGTACGCCGAGGAGGAGGTGCGCTACCTCGACCGGAACGTCGTACCCGACTCCGAGGCGGTCGCCGCTCTCGTCGCCACCGCGCTGCTGGGCGGGCGCCGGGCGCGGTCGGCCGGCGAAGGGCTCGCCGAGCGGATCGGTGCGCACGGCGCGCTGCGGCTGCGCGACCGGGGCGGGCGGCTGCTCGCCGACCACCTGGACCGGGTCATGCACAACGAACGCGAACGTCGCCTCGCCCCGCTCGACGCCCTCGAAGTCCACGCGGAGCCCCAGGCCGAACTCATCGCCGCGCTGTCCGTACTGCAGAAGGAGAGGTGACCGGTGACCGCCGTCACGGACCAGGACCACACGGACCAGGACCACACGGACCAGGACGAGCGTCCTGAAGACATCGTCCCCGCGCAGGGTGTCGCCGGTGGTGACGGTCCTGAAGCCATCGAGGAAGTCGGCGCGCACGAGGAGCTTGAGGAGCCTGAGGTGACCGAGGTACCCGAGGTACCGGAGAACCGTGCGGAGGATCACCACACACGTGAGGTTGACGTGACGGACGCGGGGGACAGCGACCGCCCCGCGCGCGCGAAGGACGGCGATGAGTGCCACGCGCGCGTGCAGAGCGATGACCGCCCAGCGCGCGCGCAGAAGGACGACCGCCACACGCGCGTGCAGAACGAGGACGCCTCCGGTCGCACGAACGCTCCTGCTCGTTCGGACGTTCCTGCTCGTTCGGACGTTCCTGCTCGTTCGGACACTTCTGCTCGTTCGGACACTTCTGCTCCTACGGAGTCCCCCGGTCGTACAGACCCCGAGGACACCTGGGACGACGGGTTGATCGCGCGCAGGGCCACCGAGGAGACCGCCGCGCAGCACGTCGCCGTCGTGGAGACCAGGACGGGCGGTGCGCAGGTCGTCCTCCCGCTCGCGTACGACGGGCCGCTGCGGTCACGTCTCGACGCGCTGCGCGAGCTGGTGGGGCTCTCCCGCACCCGGCTCGACAGCAGGTCGCTCGCCGAGGCCGGCCGGGTCCTGGACGAGGCGGCGGCGCGGCGCAGGCTCTCCGGGCAGCACACGGTCGTCGCGATCGCCGGCGCGACCGGCAGCGGCAAGTCGCAGCTGTTCAACGCGCTCGCCGGAGTGGCGATCTCGGAGACGGGCGTACGACGGCCGACCACCGCGGCGCCCATCGCGTGCAGCTGGAGCGACGGGGCGGCGACCCTTATCGACCGGCTCGGCATCCCGGGGCGGCTGCGGAGGCGCCCGATGCAGAGCCCCGAGGCGGAGGCGGAACTGCGCGGGCTCGTCCTGGTCGACCTGCCCGACCACGACTCGGCCGCCGTACAGCACCGTGAGCAGGTGGACCGCGTCCTGGCGCTGGTCGACGCCGTCATCTGGGTCGTCGACCCGGAGAAGTACGCCGATGCCGTCCTGCACGAGCGCTATCTGCGGCCCATGGCGGGACACGCGGAGGTCATGTTCATCGTCCTGAACCAGATCGACCGGCTGCCCGGGGAGGCCACCGAGCAGGTGCTCGACGACCTGCGGCGGCTGCTCGACGAGGACGGGATCGCGCTCGGCGAGCACGGCGAACCGGGCGCCACCGTGCTCGCGCTGTCCGCGCTCACGGGAGACGGGGTCGGTGAGTTGCACGAGGCGCTCGCCCAGTTCGTGGCGGAGCGCGGGGCGGCGGCGCGCCGGATCTCGGCCGATGTGGACAACGCCGCGTGGCGGCTGCGGCCCCTCTACGCCACGGGGCGCCGCACCGGCCTCAGCGAGGAGGCGCGGGACGAGTTCGGCGCGCGGCTCGCGGACGCGGTGGGAGCCACCGCGGCGGGCGAGGCGGCCGAGAGGGCGTGGCTGCGCAACGCCAACCGTGCGTGCGGGACGCCCTGGCTGCGGCTGTGGCGGTGGTACCAGGACCGGTGCGAACCGCTCACGGGTCGGTTGCCGTTGCGGGCCCAGGCGGACGAGGAGGCCACGGCCCGCCAGCGTGTCGAGCAGGCGGTGCGGACGCTGTCCGACCGGGCCTCGGCGGGGCTGCCCGCGCCGTGGGCACAGGCGGTGCGGGAGGCGGCCGTACGCGGCTCGCAGGGGCTGCCCGAGGCGCTGGACGAGCTGGCCGCGCGGGCGGGACTGCCGCCGGGGCGGCCGCCGCGGCCGGGCTGGTGGCCGGCGGCCGTCCTCGCCCAGGCCTCCATGACGATCCTTCAGGTCATCGGCGGGCTGTGGCTGTTGGGGCAGATCATCGGGGTCATGTCACCCAACCTGGGAGTGCCGGTGCTGCTGATGTTGGCCGGGATCTGCGGTGGGCCGCTCGTCGAGTGGAGCTGCCGGATGGCGGCGCGCGGACCGGCCCGGCGCTACGGACTGGAGGCGGAGCGGCGGCTCAGAGAGGCGGCCGCCGGGTGCGGACGGGCACGGGTGCTGGACCCGGTGGCGGCGGAGCTGCTGCGGTACCGGGAGGTGCGGGAGCAGTACGGGCGGGTCGTGGGGGCGGGGGCGAGGTGATCCGGGGCTGGGTTCACTCGTCGGGGTGACGGAGTTTTCCACAGGCAGGCGGTGGTCCACAGCGCTCAGCGGGCTCGGCCCGGCGGAGGCAGTCTGGCTTCGCGGCGATCGCGACGGAGGCGGTCGTCACGGTGACGACAGCGGGCGTGCGGCTCGCGGTCGGCACGGCAGACGCAGCCGTACGGGAGGGGCCCGTACGCGTATCCGCCGGGCGTGAGCGCTCGGGTGAGGGAGGGGTTCGCGATGAACGAGACGAACGTCTGTGTGGTGGGCAACGTGGCGACGCGGCCGGTGTACCGGGAGCTGGCGTCGGGAGCGTCGGCACGCTTCCGGCTGGCGGTGACGTCGCGCTACTGGGACCGGGAGAAGAGCACGTGGACGGACGGGCACACCAACTTCTTCACGGTGTGGGCCAACCGGCAGCTCGCCACGAACGCGTCGGCATCGCTCGAAGTGGGCCAACCCGTGATCGTGCAGGGCAGGTTGAAGGTGCGCTCGGACGTCCGCGAGGGACAGAGCTGGACCTCGGCGGACATCGACGCGGTGGCCATCGGCCACGATCTCGCGCGGGGTACGTCGGCCTTCCTGCGTTCGGGCAGGCCGGAGACGCAGACGGCCGGCTCGCCGCAACAGCCCGAGCCCACCTGGGAGACGCCGCCCGCGGAGACACCGACCGAAGAGGCGGACGCTCAACAGGCGCAGGAGGCAGTTGCGGTGACGTGACGTCAGGCACTGGCAGCCGGAGCTGAGCGAAGTGCCTGAAGTGCGGCTTATCGGCGAATGCGTTCCGAACGACCCCGGTGGATTTGTCGATAAGCCCTGCTCGCGGGCGATCTTGGCGATAACGATTCCGAGTCGGATCGGTCGACCGGCGGGATCACTGGGAACCGTGGTGCGCCACGTCCCTAGGATGCCCAGCGTGGCCCGTGGGGCCTGAAGATTCTGCTGGTGGGACCGTGCCCCCACGTCAACGGGTCCTGCTCGAAGGGGAATTCTGTGTTTACTGCGTTCTCGGCGTTCTCCGCGTTCTCTGCGCTGTCGGTGCGCAGGCGAGGGGCGGCCCGCCTCGCCACCGCGACGTTGGTGTCCGGGCTCGTCGCCGCCGGTGCGCTGGCCGGTGCCGGGGCGGCCGCCGCGGACGAGACGGCGCAGAACCAGGGCGGCGCGATCGCCACCGTGAGTGGCCTGAAGACCTACGGCGACGCCGTGATACACGGCGCCGCCGGGGACCTGAAGGTGCCGGCGGGCCTGTTCGAGATGTCCGTCGAGGGCGGCGGCACCCTCCAGACGTACTGCGTCGACCTCCAGAACCCCACGCAGCGGGACGCCAAGTACCACGAGACGGCGTGGAGCGGCACCTCGCTCGGCGTCAACAAGGACGCGGGCAAGATCCGTTGGATCCTGCAGAACTCCTATCCGCAGGTCAACGATCTCGCGGCGCTGGCCGACGCGGCGGGCGTGGGCAGTGGGCTCACCGAGCAGGACGCGGCGGCCGGCACCCAGGTGGCCATCTGGCGCTACTCGGACGGGGCGGACGTCGACGCCGCCGACCCGCAGGCCGAGAAGCTCGCGGACTACCTGGAGAAGAGCGCCCGCGACCTGGCCGAGCCCGAGGCGTCCCTGACCCTGGACCCGCCCGCGGTCTCCGGTCGCCCCGGCGAGCGGCTCGGCCCGGTGACGGTGCGCACCAACGCCGACAGCGTGACGGTGACGCCGCCGGCGGACGCCGCCACGACCGGGGTACGGATCGTCGACAAGGAGGGCAAGGCCCTCACGTCCGCGGCCCATGGCAGCCAGGTGTTCTTCGAGGTGCCCGAGGACGCGGCGGCCGGCTCGGCCGACCTGACCGTGCAGGCGTCCACGACCGTGCCGGTCGGCCGCGCCCTCGCCTCCGAGGGCCGCAGCCAGACGCAGATCCTGGCCGGCTCCAGCGAGTCGACCGTCTCGGCGACGGCGAGCGCGACCTGGGCGAAGGAGGGCGCGATACCAGCGCTGTCCGCGGTGAAGAACTGCGCCAAGGGCGGCCTGGACATCACCGCGGCCAACGAGGGCGACGAGGTGTTCACCTTCGCGCTGCTGGGCGTCGAGCACAGCATCGCGGCGGGCGAGTCACGGACGGTGACGATCCCGCTCCAAGAGGACCAGGCGTACGACTTCACGATCTCGGTGCCGGGCGCCTTCGAGAAGCGGTTCACCGGCGTCCTCGACTGCCGGACGCAGGGCAGCGAAGCCGGCGACTCGCCTCAGACGCTCAGCGAGCCGAGCCCCGCCACGGTGGGCAGCCCCGCCACCGACGTGAACCTCGCCGCAACCGGCGGCTCCAGCGCGACCCCGATCATCGCGGGCGTCGCCATCGCCCTGGTCGTGATCGGCGGCGCGGCCCTGGTCGTCGTCCGCAGGAAGAACGCCGACGCGTGACCGAACAGCGAGTGGTACGGCTCCTTGGCAACTCAACAGAGAGTGACTTAAAGGTGACTCTTGATCATACCTCTCACTGAGCCGCACCGGCCAGCAGCCAGCGTCGTACGGGGACTTCGAGCAGGACCCGGTCGTCGCCGGGTCTGTGCGGGGCGGAGACATCCCACCCGTACGTCGCGGCAAAGGCACCACAGCCAGACGTTCCTCTCCCGGGCCAGCCGGTCGCGAACAGTGGCCTCGGGCAGAGGTGCGGGATCACTCATGCCCCCGTCATGGGACCAGGCCGAGCCCCCAGGTCCCGGGCCCTCGGCTGAACGGGTTTCCTTCGAGGGGTGGCAGTCAGGCAAGATGGGTTGTATCTGCCCACTGCCAGATTTCAAGCTGCCGGACGGTTTCTCTTGGCTGAGTTCATTTACACCATGCGCAAGGCGCGCAAAGCGCACGGCGACAAGGTGATCCTCGACGACGTCACCCTGAGCTTCTATCCGGGTGCGAAGATCGGCGTCGTCGGCCCGAACGGTGCCGGTAAGTCGACCGTTCTGAAGATCATGGCGGGGCTGGAGCAGCCGTCGAACGGGGACGCTTTCCTGTCGCCCGGCTACAGCGTGGGCATCCTGCTGCAGGAGCCCCCGCTGAGCGAGGAGAAGACCGTCCTGGAGAACGTCCAGGAGGGTGTCGCCGAGATCAAGGGCAAGCTCGACCGGTTCAACGAGATCGCCGAGCTGATGGCCACCGATTACTCGGACGCACTGCTGGAGGAGATGGGCAAGCTCCAGGAGGAGCTCGACCACGCCGAGGCCTGGGACCTCGACGCCCAGCTGGAGCAGGCCATGGACGCGCTCGGGTGCCCGCCCGGTGACTGGCCCGTCACCAACCTCTCCGGTGGTGAGCGCCGCCGCGTCGCGCTGTGCAAGCTGCTGCTGGAGCAGCCCGACCTGCTGCTGCTCGACGAGCCCACCAACCACCTCGACGCCGAGTCCGTGAACTGGCTGGAGCAGCACCTGGCCAAGTACCCGGGCACCGTCGTGGCCGTGACCCACGACCGGTACTTCCTCGACAACGTCGCCGGCTGGATCTGCGAGGTCGACCGTGGCCGCCTCCACGGCTACGAGGGCAACTACTCCAGGTACCTGGAGACCAAGGCCGCCCGCCTCAAGGTCGAGGGCCAGAAGGACGCCAAGCGGCAGAAGCGTCTGAGGGAAGAGCTCGAGTGGGTGCGCTCCAACGCCAAGGGGCGGCAGGCCAAGTCCAAGGCGCGCCTCGCCCGGTACGAGGAGATGGCGGCCGAGGCCGACAAGATGCGGAAGCTGGACTTCGAGGAGATCCAGATCCCGCCGGGGCCGCGGCTGGGCAGCATCGTTGTCGAGGTCAACAACCTCACCAAGGGCTTCGGTGAGAAGGTCCTGATCGACGACCTGAGCTTCACGCTGCCGCGCAACGGCATCGTCGGCGTCATCGGCCCCAACGGTGCCGGCAAGACGACCCTCTTCAAGATGATCCAGGGTCTGGAAGAGCCCGACTCCGGCACCATCAAGGTCGGCGACACCGTCAAGATCTCCTACGTCGACCAGAGCCGCGAGAACATCGACCCGAAGAAGACCCTGTGGGCCGTGGTCTCGGACGAGCTCGACTACATCAACGTCGGGCAGGTGGAGATGCCCTCGCGGGCCTATGTCTCCGCCTTCGGCTTCAAGGGCCCGGACCAGCAGAAGCCGGCCGGCGTCCTGTCCGGCGGTGAGCGCAACCGCCTCAACCTGGCGCTCACCCTCAAGCTGGGCGGCAACCTGCTGCTCCTCGACGAGCCGACCAACGACCTGGACGTCGAGACGCTGTCCAGCCTCGAGAACGCTCTGCTGGAGTTTCCCGGGTGCGCCGTGGTCGTCTCCCACGACCGGTGGTTCCTCGACCGTGTCGCCACGCACATCCTCGCCTACGAGGGCGAGTCCAAGTGGTTCTGGTTCGAGGGCAACTTCGAGTCGTACGAGAAGAACAAGATCGAGCGGCTCGGGCCGGACGCCGCGCGTCCGCACCGCGCCACCTACAAGAAGCTGACCCGGGGCTGATCTTGCGGCACCTCTACCGCTGCCCGCTGCGCTGGGCGGACATGGACGCATACGGCCACGTCAACAACGTGGTCTTCCTCCGCTACCTGGAGGAAGCCCGTATCGACTTCCTGTTCCGCCCGGACAAGGATTTCCAGCAGGGGTCCGTGGTGGCGCGCCACGAGATCGACTACAAGCGGCAGCTCGTCCACCGGCACACACCCGTGGACATCGAGCTGTGGGTCACGCGGATCAGGGCGGCCTCCTTCACGCTCACCTACGAGGTCAAGGACCCGGACCAGGTCTACGTCCGGGCCTCGACGGTGATCGTGCCGTTCGACTTCGAGTCGCAGCGCCCGCGCCGGATCACGGCGGAGGAACGCGAGTTCCTGGAGGAATACATGGACGACGTGACCGACGCGGCCGGCGGGGCCGACCACTCCGACGAGGAGGAGGCCACCGCCGCATGACGGTCCTCCACCTCGCGGACGAGGGGGAGGCGGCGGATCTCGCGGCCTTCCTCTCCCGGCTGCTCCATTACGACCGTGGGGCCGCGGTGCGCCTCCAGGCGGCCGGCACCGCGCTCGCCGTCTTCGGACGGCCGCCGTCCTTCGAGGTGCTGGCGATCCGCGCGGTACGGCTCGCCAAGCCGTACGAGAACGGGCTGGACGTCACGCTGGATGTGACCGTGTCCGCGGGGGAGCTGTTGGAGTCCGTCGACGAGGCGGCGGGTACGGCCGTCGTCCCCTCCGCGGTCACCGGGCCGCCGTGGGCCGGGGTGCTGCCGCCGCGCGGTGGCTGGCGACCCGAGCCCGGACTGCCGGCGCCGGACGCGCTGCGTGCGATGGTCGCCGCGGCGGTCGGTGAATTCCGGTCCCGTACACAGGAGTTGGCGCCCGAGCAGCGTACGAGGGCCGAACTCGACCGGGTCGGGCGGGAGATCTGGTCCCGGACGGTGGGGGACACCGCGCTGCCGGTCCGGGCCGTGCACGCGGCCCAGTCCCTGGGGTTCCTGGGCGTGGCGGGGGCCGTGCGCGAGGAGGAGCTGGGGCTCTTCTCGTCGGGGGCGTGGCTGAGGTTGCGGACGCCGTACGGGTCGATCGCCGTACGGCGAGGGGGGCTCGGGGCGTTGGGCGTCAGCGTGCGCTGAGCCCTTTGGGGCGGCCGGCGGTTGTCGCCGGTCAGTCCGGTTCGCTGTCGTCGGGCCAGACGCCGATGTGGTCGGTTTCCAGTTCCAGGGCCACACGGTCGCGCATGCCCAGCGCGCGGGTGTAGTCGGCGGGGAGCTGGAGGCGGCCCGCGCGGTCGAGCATGGCGTACTCACGAGCCACCACCGTCTCGTGGCCGGTCGTCGCGTCGACCTCGCTTCGGCGCAGGACCTCCGTGGAGGTGCGGCCGTCGCGGATGGCCACCGTGCGGCGGACCTCGCCGGCCACCGCGTGGTCGTGCGTGACGATGACGATGGTCGTGCCCAGCTGCTCGTTCGCGGTGCGGAAGGCGGCGAAGACCTGTTCCGCGGTGTGGGAGTCGAGTTCGCCGGTGGGTTCGTCGGCGAGCAGGACCGCGGGGTTGTTGGCGAGGGCCACGGCGATGGCGACGCGTTGTTGCTGACCGCCGGACATCTGGTGGGGGCGGCGGTCGCGGCAGTCTCCCACCTCCAGCAACTCCAGGAGTTCCAGGGCGCGTTCGGCGTGGGTGTGGCGGGCCTCGCGGGTGCGGGCGCTGGTGCGGGTTCGGCCGGAGAGCTGCATCGGGAGGGCGATGTTCTGGGCGGCGGTCAGGTAGGGGAGGAGGTTGCGGGCGGTCTGCTGCCAGACGAAGCCGACGACTTCGCGGCGGTAGGCGAGGCGGTCCTTGGCGGTCATCGTGAGCAGGTCGCGGCCGGCGACGCGGGCGGCGCCGGCGGTGGGGGTGTCGAGGCCGGCGAGGATGTTCATGAGCGTGGACTTGCCGCTGCCGGAGGCGCCGACGAGGGCCATGAGCTCGCCCTCTCGGACGAGGAGGTCGAGGCCTTGGAGGGCTTGGACTTCTATGCCGTCCGTGGTGAAGATGCGGACGAGGCGGTCGCAGGTGATGAGGGCGTCGTGGCCGTAGGTGGGGCGAGTGCGGTGTTCTGTGGCTCGTTGGGCCAGGTCGGTGAGGGTGGGGTTGGCTGTCATCTGGGGGCTCCTGAGCGGGGGTCGTTTGACAGTGGCCCGGGGTGGGGGCTGGGCGGGGGTTGGTCGCGCGGCCCGGCGCTACGGGGTGCCGCCTGCGCCCACCCGTGCCGCCCTGGGCGGCACGAATGCCCGCAGCTTGACGGGTGGGCGGGGTGGCACCCGCAGCCTGACGGCCGGCGGTGGCATCGCGGCAGCCTGGCGCCGTTGGCTGCCTGCGGCGGGGTGGGATCGGCGTCCGCAGGCTGCCTCGATCGGCTGACCGCAGCCTGACGGGGAGGCGGCGTCGGCACACGGCTCATCGGGCATCACCCGCCCTCAACTCCTTCACCGACCCCCTCCGCCCCGACCACCACGCCTGCCCCACCGCCACCCCCACCGCCAGCAGCAGGACCGAGAGCGCCGGTACTGCCAGGGACAGGGCGTCCGTGTGCAGCTCCGCCTCTCCCGGAGGGGATGGTGTCGAGGCCAGGGCGATGGTGGTCAGGTCGATGCCGGGGGAGAGGAGGCGGATCGTGGCCCAGCCGGTCAGGGTGCCGCCCGCCGCGGCCAAGAACGCCTGGGGGAGGGACTCCAGGATCAGGAGGCGGCGGCCCTGGGCGCGGGTGAGGCCCATCGTGCGGAGGCGGGCCAGCAGGGCGATCCGTTCGGGGGCGGTGCGCAGGAGGGCGAGGAGGAGGGCAAGGACGGCGTAGCCGGCGCCGGCCGCCACCGCGGCGGCGTAGACGCGCTCGGCGCCGGACTGGAGGGGTGAGTCCACGTACCCGGCGCGCTCCTCGGCCCGCAGTTGCACATGCCCCGACTCGCCCGCCGCCCGGCGCAGCGCACCCGCGTCGAGGTGGTCGCCGGTCACGAGCAGGGCCGTCGGGCGGGCAGCGGCGTCGCTCAGCCCGGCGCGGTCCACGACCAGGAAGTCGGCGCCCGCGATCGCCGGGGTCCGGTCCCGGACGAGGGTGATCCGGACGGTGACCGTGGTGCCGTCCTCCAGGCGCACCGGGAAGGGCCGGGTGCCGTACGTCCGGGCGGTGGACGGAGAGGCCAGGGCGGGGAGCGGCGCTTCCCGACGCGCCCCTTCGCCGGTCCCGCCCGCGGATTTCCCGGCGCCCGGCTCCCCCAACTCCCCCTCCCCGAAGGCCCCGAGCCCCGTCCGCCCCGCCAACGCCGCGTACGGGCCCGGGTCCACGCCCACCATCGGTATCGTCTGCTCGCCCGCGTCCGGCCTCGCCTGGTACGTGATGCTCGCCTCGACCAGGTCACGCACGCCGGGGGCGCGGCGGATCCGGTCGGGAAGGGGGGTCGGGAGAGGGGTGGTCGACTCGATGCGGGCGTCGGCGCCGACCGCGAGGAGTGCCGCGTGGTCGCGGGCCTCACGCACGCCCGCCAGGACCGAACCGCCGAAGGCCGCGCTGGTCAGTGCGGTGAGCAGCGCCAGCAGGGGGAGCGCCGCGGAGACGGACGTACGGCCCGCGCGGGCCAGGGAGAGGTGGCCCACGACGCCCCGGAGGCGGCCCGCAGGACGGGCCAGTGCGCGCAACGGGAGCGGGTAGAGCCGGACCAGGACCAGCGCGGCGATCACCCCGACCAGGACCGGCGCGAGCGAGGCCAGTTGGTCTCCGGCGGAGCCCGACGTGCCGCGCCGGCGCAGGGTCTCGACCGCGCCGGCGCCCAGGACGACGAGGGTGAGCTCCGCGACCGTACGGCGCCGGGACGGACGTACGGACATGACGTCCTCGCGGCCGCCGTGGACGCGTACCACCCGGTGGGCGGCCGCGGCCCGCAGAGGCAGGGCGGCGCAGGCGACGGCCGTGACCGCGGCGGCCGCCGCGGTCGCCGGGACGGCGCGGTCGCCGGGGAGCGCGAGCAGAGCGGCCGCGAGGCCGAGCGCGCCGGCGGGCAGGGCGACCACTGTCGTCTCGGCGAGCAGCCGCCCCGCCACACCGCGCAGGGAGGCGCCACGGGCGCGCAGCAGGGCGAGTTCGGTGCGGCGGCGGTCGGCTGCGAGACCGCCCGCCATCAGCAGGACGACGGCGGCGACCGTGCCGGTGCCGACCGCGGCGACGGCGACGAGCGGCTGGACGCCCTCGCGCAGGCGGCCGTAGGAGGCGAGGACCTCGTCGAGATCGGTGGTGACGTTCGTGAGCGGGTCGGTCGCCGCGCGTGCCCGGCGCAGGCCCGGGCCGGATTCCAGGGAGGCGATCGCGGAGCGGAGTTCCTCCAGCTCGTGGGCGTGCAGCGCGTCGGCTGCGGGGGCCAGCTGCCAGTACCGCCAGGGGTTTCCGGTCGTGCCCAGCATGGCCGGGGCCGCCTCCGGGGGCAGCAGCAGGGCGCCGAGCCAGTACCGGCTCGCCTCCAAGGTCGGGCCGGGCAGGCGTACCAGGCTGGGAGTGCGCAGAAGGGGCTGGGTCGACCAGTAGGCGCCGGCCGGGTCGCGCGGGGTGACGATCCCGGTGACGCGGACGACGAGCGGGGCGCGTTCCACGCCGGGTACGTGCATCACCGAACCGACCTTGATGCGCAGGCTCTTGGCGGTCTCGGCGCTGACCGCGGCCTCCACCTCGGCCGTCGCCGCAGTCACCTGTCCGGCCGCGCGCGGAAGGCGTCCCGTGCGCACGTCGGCGTGGTCGGCCAGGCCCTGCTGCGCCACGAGGGCGACCTGCGCGGGCAGACCGGACGGCCTCGGCAGCCAGGGGTCCGGCACGGCCTGGTCCCGGGTGGTGCGCACGCCGTACGTCGACTGGGCGCGGTCGGTGACCAGCGGCCGTTCGACGGTGGCGAGGGCGCGGGCGTACTGCCGGGACAGGGGGCCGGGGCGCAGGGCCTCCTCCCGTTGCTCCTGGGTCAGGTCGAGGTCGGGCAGCGGGGCGGCGAGCTGCACACCGATCTCGTCGGGGCGGTTCTGTTCGAGGGCCCGGTGCAGGCCGGCGTCCTCGTACCGGTCGACGGCCCGTGGGAACGCGGCGGCCAGGCACGCGGTCAGCGCCACCAGCAGCGCGAGGGCGCACGCGGCACCGGGGGCGGACCGCAGCCGGGTGCGGACCCAGGGAGCCAGGACCGGATTCACCTCACTCGCCCTCCCGTCACTGGCCCTCCTGCCACTCGCCCTCCCGTTCGCATCACGCGCGCCCCCGTTCGCGTCACTCGCCCTCCCGCTCGCAAGCTCCCGCCCCCGCTCGCCTAGCTCCCGCCCCCGTTCGCGTCACTCGCCCTCCTGTTCGCGCAGTGACGTCACCGGATCCGCCCGGCGCAGCCCGAGCGCCGCCGTGACGAGCACCGGGGTGATGGCCACGGCCACCAGCAGGACCGTCACGTCGGGAACCGGCAGCTCGACCAGCACCCGCGGGACCGGCTGCGCGGCCTCGGAGGTCAGCACGATCAGCGGGACCACGGCCCGCGTCAGCACCGTGCCCAGAACCGTGCCCACCAGCAGCGCCAGCGCCACCAGGACGCCCTGCTCGACGGCGATCGTGCGGGCCAGCCGGCGACGCGGGGCGCCCAGGGCACGCAGTACGGCCAACTCGGTGCCCCGCTCCCGCAGGGAGCCCGCCGCGCTCACCGCGAAGCCCACCGCGGCCAGCGCCGCCGCCACTCCGGCCGCCGCCGTGAACGCGGCCTCGGGGCCCGCGCCGAACGGGTCGTCCCGCAACTGCTCGGCGATCTCTTCCCGGACCACGACCTGCGCCGGATCCATGTCGGGCCGCGCCCGCAGGGCAGCCGCGACGTCGGCCGCCTCGCCCGGCGCCGCCCGCAGCCACCACTCGGTGGGCGTGACGCTCGTGCCGTACCGCGCCTGAATCACCCGGTTCACGGCCCGCAGGTCGACCAGCAGGGCCCCGCCGTCGGCACCGGATCCGGCCGCGGCCGTGGCCGGCAGTGCCCGCACCGAGGCCACGATCCGCACCGGGATGGTCCCGCCGCCGAACGGCACGTCCACGCGCTGCCCGGAGCGGGCCCCCGCCGAGGACAGGAAGCGGTCGGTCGCGACGGCCGTGACCTCGGGCGGCGCGGGCTGCGCGACCCGCAGCCGCACCGTCAGCGAGGAGATGACCCACCTCTCCTCGCGCGGGACGTACCCCGTGCGGTACTCGACCGTCGGCGGTCCGGACGACGTACTCACGCGAGGTTTGGTCGGTTCCGTACGCCCGTCCGGCGACGACACCTCCCCGTCGCTCTGCACGGTGGCCTTCCAGGCGTCGGGCAGGGGCAGTCGCCGTACGGTCCCGTCGGCGTCCGTGGCGGTCAACTCGCCGAGCGTGAAGCGGTGTTGTTCCGCGCGGCCGATCGGCTGGGTCATGACCAGTTGCAGGTCGGTGAGGGTCAGCGGGCCCCGCGAGGCAGGCAGGTTCAGCGTGTGGCTGCGGCCGTCGGCGGGGAGTTCGCCCGCCGACACCCGGTAGGGGGTGCCGTAGCGGTCCTCCAGGGTGGCCGTCACGTCCGCCGTCGTGCCGGATCCCGAGCTGTCCAGGGTCGCCGTCAGCCGCAGCCGGGCGGTGTTCGCCGGTACCTTCGCGCCCGCCGTCGTTCCCTTCGGGCCCAGCCCCGCCAGCAGCGGCCGTACCGGCTCGGACGCCAGGTCGGGGCGCATCAGCACGGCGCCCGCCGCGTGCGCGGTGTCCAGCGCCAGCACCGTCGCGGTCCGGTTGCCGGACAGCGGCAGCTCCGCACGCACCGCGGGGGCGACCTGCCGTACGTGCGGGACGGCCGCGTACTCCTCGGTGCGGCCGAGCCCCGCGTCCCCGGCGGCGAGGACGCGCACCGGCACCCCGGCCCGGAAGTCGGCCTGGTCGTCCTGCGAACGGTCCCAGGAGGCGCCCTGCCCGATCGCCAGCATGCCGAGCGCGACGGCCAGGACCAGCAGCAGCACCGGGCCCGCGCCGCGCATCGGGCGGCGGGCGATCTGCCAGCCCGCCAGCGCCGCGGTCAGCCCGCGCCCACCGGCCGCCCGGCGTTCGGCGAGCCGCGCCACCGGCGGCAGCAGCCGCAGCGTCAGCACCGTCCCGGCCAGCAGCGCGAGCGCGGGCGCCGCCACCAGCAGCGGGTCGATGCCGAGTGTGCCGGACCGGTCGCCGGTGACGGCGCCGGAGGTCTGCCGGTCGAGCTGCCAGTACGCGACACCGGCCACCGCCAGCAGCCCGAGGTCCGCACCGGAGCGCACCGCGGCGGGCAGCGCCCGGGCCCGGCCCGAGGTGAAGGATTCGGTGGAGGAGGTCAGCGCGGGTAGCGTCACCGCCAGCGCGCAGCCCAGCGCCACGCCCGCCGCCACCAGCCACACCCCCACGCGCCCGCCGGCCGGCACGTCCAGGTGCAGCCCGATCCGGGACAGCGGCCCCTGCCCGGCCAGCAGCCGGGTCAGCGGACCCGCGAGCAGCGGGGCGCAGAGCACCGAGGGGACCGCCAGCAGCAGCGCTTCCAGGGCGGCGAGCCCCGCGATCCGGGCGCGGGAGGCGCCGCGGGCCCGCAGCAGCCGGGTCTCGCCCGTGCGTTCGGTACTCAGCAGCCGGGCCACCAGCAACAGGGCACACGCGGCGAGCAGCACCAGCTGGAGGGCGACGATCAGCAGCGTGGAGCGGGAGACGAGCAGCGAGCGGTCGACACGGTCGAGGACGGCGGGCAGCGCGGTGGACGCGGCCGTGGTGCCGCTGAGCGCCGACTGCTCGCGCAGCGCCGCGTTCCCGGCGCGGGCCGCCTCGCGCAAGGCGTCGATCCGCTCGGTCGTCAGCGTCGAGAAGTCGGCCGACGCGAGCCAGGCGGAGGGCCCGGCGCTCACCTTTCCGCCGGTCACGACGCCGGGATCGGTCAGGAGCGGGCCGTACGTGGTGAAGTCGAGCTTGATGACGCCCCGGCCGCGCAGATCGTCCAGCTGCCAGTACGGTGCGTCCGCCCGGGCGGGCCGGTACAGGCCGGTGACCGTGACGGACACCTTCGGCCCGCCCAGCCGGTCGGTGACCGCGAGACGGGCGCCGGGCTCCAGACCGAGGCGCTGGGCGGCGGTCTGTGGGAGGGCGACCTCGACGCCGTGTTCCGCAGGGCGTGGGTATCGCCCGGCGACGAGCCGCACCTGCGACCGGTCCAGGGCGGCGAAGTGGGTCAGGTCCGGGTCCCCGGACCGTTCGGCGGGCGGCTGCAGGGAGCGGGGCAGGGCGTACGGACCGGACCGAACCAGGGTTCGCACGGTCACCGGCAGCCCGTCGAAGGTCTTCCGGGCCCCGTCGCGTACGGCGGTGTCGGCGGCCTTGCGACCGTCCGCGGGCACGTCGGCCTTGACGATCAGCGCGGTGTCGGCGGCGTTGCGGGCATCCCGCAGGGAGTGGCGCAGGGCGGCGTCGCCGATCGCGCCGGAGTAGGCGGCGAGGGTCGCCAGGACCGCCGTGGTCAGCAGGACGGTGAGCAGTGCGGCGGCGAGCAGCAGGCGGTGCGCCCGTGCGCGCAGGAGGACGAACCTCGCGGCCACGCCTAACCCCGTCACCCGGCCCCCCGCCGTTTACCCGCTGCCGTTCCCGCGCTGTTGTCCAGACCTCCGGGTGATGTTGTCAGAGGGCGCGGGCCTCGGGTAAGCGCTTGTGGACCGTACTTGACCGGATTGTGATCGTGATCAGTCGGGGGTGTTCACCATCGAGGCCGCCGCGTACGTCAGGTAGCTCCACAGCGTGTGCTCGTGCTCCTCGGACAGACCCAGTGAGTCGACGGCGTCCCGCATGTGCTTCAGCCAGGCGTCGTGGGCCTCGCGGTTCACGGTGAAGGGGACGTGGCGCATACGCAGCCGGGGGTGGCCGCGGTTGTCGCTGTACGTCGTCGGGCCGCCCCAGTACTGGATCAGGAAGAGCGTGAGGCGCTCCTCGGCCGGGCCCAGGTCCTCCTCGGGGTACATGGGCCGCAGGACCGGGTCCTCGGCGACTCCCTCGTAGAAACGCTGGACCAGGCGGCGGAAGGTCTCCTCCCCGCCGACCTGCTCGTAGAAGGTCTGCTCCTGAAGCGTGCCGCGCCGAATCTCTTTCACGTCACCCATGGTCTCAGACGGGGTGACCGAGGACTCAAGGCTTAGGACCACCCCGTATCGGCCGTTCCGAGTGACCGTACTGAGCGGTCGATTCCGGATTGGCCGGCCGCGGCGCTCGCCTCGCGCCGCGTCGCGCAGGACAGTGGAGTCATGAGCGCGCACGCTCTCGATCAGTACGACAGGGACGACAAGGACGACAAGGGCCTCGCCGACCTCGCCGCGTCGGCGCGGGCGGCACTGGTGCGGGAGATCGACGCGAGCGGCGCCTGGGCCTCCGACCCGGTGTGGCGGGAGGTCTTCGCGGCGGTCCCGCGCCATCTCTTCGTGCCGTACTACTACGTCGGCGGTGGGGGTCCCCCCGCTCGAGCGAATTCGGGAGTGGGGGAGAGCGGCTACGAACGCCGCTGGTGCGAGAACCCCGATCCGGACGCCCGCGAGCGCTGGGTGCGCGGCGCGTACGCCGACGTCCCGTTGGCCACGCGGCTGCGCGACGGCGAGCTGGTCTCCTCCAGCAGTCAGCCCTCGCTGATGGCGATGATGCTGGCCGAGCTGCGGGTGGAGGACGGGAACAGAGTCCTGGAGATCGGCGCGGGCACGGGGTACAACGCGGCCCTGCTGGCCCACCGGCTCGGCGACGACGACCTGGTCACCACCGTCGACCTGGAACCGGAGATCACCGAGGCGGCGCGGCAGCACCTGGCCGCCGCCGACTACCACCCCGTCGTCGTCACCGGCGACGGGGCGCGCGGGGTGCCCGAACGCGCCCCCTTCGACCGGATCATCGCGACCTGCACCCTGTCGTCGATCCCGCACGCCTGGCTTGCCCAGTGCCGCCCCGGCGCCCGGATCCTGACCCCGCTCGCCACGGGCCTGGTCGCCCTCACTGTGCGGGACATCGAGCATGCCGAGGGGCGCTTCCTGCACACGCCCGCCTACTTCGTCCCGCTGCGCGGCGACGTCCCGCCCGAGCCGGAACGGGCCCCGCTGGGCGGGGTGCCGCGCCGGGCCAGGGAGCACGAACTCTTCCGGTTCCTGCTGGCCCTGACCCGCGGCAGCCTCGATCCGCAGGAGGCGCACGCGCTGTGGGAGCGCGAGGGGCAGCCGCAGCGCGAGCGGTACGGCATCACGGTCAGCGGCGGCTACGAGTGGGCGTGGCTGGACGATCCGGAGGGGCCGTACTCCTGGCCCCTCACCTGAATCTTCCCAACCGGGGGTCAGCCCCTGCGAATGGTGATCGTCGTCCAGGCGCCGACGTGCACCCGGTCGCCGTCCTGCAACGGCACCGGCACGAAGGGCTGGATCGGCTCCTCCCCGCCGTTGACGGTCGTGCCGTTCGTGGAGTTCTGGTCGACGACCGCCCAGGAGCCGTCCGGCTGCTGCACCAGTACCGCGTGCTGATGCGAGACGCCCGGGTCCTCCGGCGGCACCGACAGGTCGATGTCGGGGGTGTCGCCGGTGGAGTGGCGGCGGCGGCCGATGGTGACCTGGTTGCCGCTGAGGGTGCGCTGCTGCTCGGGCGAGTACGCGGGCAGGTTGAGTCCCGCGGCCTCGGGGCCGGAGCGCTGCATCATCGCCATGAAGTAGTCGCGGTCCGGGCCGATGGTCGCCGTCCAGGTCGACGGCTGCTGCGGGTAGCCGGGGCCGGGCGCGGGCGGGGCCTGCGTCGGGCCGGGCTGCGGGTAGCCGTAGCCACCGCCCTGTCCGGGACCGCCCGGGCCGCCGGGACCGTTCGGGCCGGGGCCGTTCGGGCCCGGCGGGGAGATCACCCAGTCGTCGCCACCGCCGCCGAAGGACGGACCGCCCTGCTGTGGCCGGTTGGGCTCCTGCGGGGCCCAGGGAGGGGCCCCCGGACCCGACGGGCCGCCCGGACCGGGCTGCTGGAACGCCTGAGGAGCCTGGGGCGGACCTCCATGCCCTCCGGGACCACCATGCCCTCCGGGACCACCATGCCCTCCGGGACCACCATGCCCTCCGGGACCACCAGGCCCTCCGGGGCCGGGCGGCGGCGGAACCGGCCGCGACGGATCGCCACCGAAGGGCCCGGGCCCACCCGGACCACCCTGACCGTGGCCGGGACCACCAGGGCCGGGGCCGGGGCCACCCGGACCGCCGGGCCCCTGCTGGCCGCCGAAGTGCGGGCCCGGCGGGATCGGCTCGGCGGGCCGGTTCACCTGCGAGGGGCGGGAGCTCTGGTACTCGTACGAGTCACCGCCGCCGTACGACGGCCCGGGCTGCTGCTGGAAGCGCACGGCCGGGCTGGGGCCGGGCCCCGGCGCGGGCGGCGCGGCCGGCGTGTAGGACGTGGCCGTGTTGGTCAGGAAGTTCCACCGGCACTCCTCGCAGAACGGCGCGCCGCCCTCACGGGGCGTACGGCACTGCGGGCAGAGCTCGGGCTCGGGGTTCATGTGCGGCGGACGGCCACCGGGCTGACCACCAGGGCCGCCGGGACCGGGACCGCCGGGACCACCGGGCGGCGGGAAGCCATAACCCCCGCCAGGAGGCGGCGGCGGAGGGGGCGGAGGCACGGTTCCGGCCATGCGGTGACCGCACACCTCGCACCAGTCGTCGGAACCCGACTGGTGTCCGTTCGGGCAGGTCGGCATGTCGGCGCTTCCCCCTCTCCTTTTCCGGCCGGTTCGACCGGATTTCTCCAACCCCGAGGGGTCAGGCTCGCTGTTTTCCTGGGTTTTTCTAGGGTCCTGCTACGTCTACTTCTTTACACGAACAGTCTTGGTCGACCGCGTCTCGAGAGTCATCTCGTCGGCCTCCTCGACCTTCGCCTTCAGTCGCACAGTACCTGTCGCGGCATCGACCACGTCCACCACCTTCGCAAGCAGTTTCGCAGTATCCGCGTTTCCCGAGGCGCTCGCGAGCTGAACGGCCCGGCCCAGTTTGGCCGTTGCTCCGTCCATATCTCCGGCTTTGCGAAGATCGAGACCTTGCTGGATGGCTTGGGCCAGTTCGGCCTGCCCGGTGTAGTGGGCGACTTGAGGGTTGATCGACGTGGACGCGACCATGTCGTCGGTCCACACGGCCCGTACGAGACCCTGGGCGCCCAGGGGTTGGGCGGTGCCGTCGGACCGCGGGACGACCAGGGAGACGCGGGCCGCCAGCATCTCCTGGCCGATGTTCGCGGCCGGGACCTCGACGCACACGTGGTAGTCACGGGACTCGTCTCCCCAGGAGCCGGTGGGGTAGTCCCCGGCGCGCGGGCCGGCTTCGGTGCGGCGGTCGGTCAACTCCTCGACGGTGGGCGCCACCTGCTTGACGAATTTCACAGTCGTGCCCACCGGCGTCCACAGCCTGAGGGTGACGTCCGCGACCTCCTTGCCCATGGCCGTCTCCATCATCTGCGTGAAGTCGGCGGACAGGCCCGCCGGATCGGCGACGATGTCGGCGGTGCCGAGCAGCGCGGAGGCGATCCCTGTGACTTCTTTCACTTCCCAGTCGGTGCCCACGCCACGCGCGTCACAGGTGAAGCGCCCGGCGCAGGCGTCCAAGGAGGCCTTCAGGTCCTCGGCCGACTCGTGTTCGTTGCGGCCGTCGGTGAGCAGGATCCCGTGCCGGATGGCGACGTCCGCCGAGGACAGCAGACGGTCGGCCAGCTTCAGCCAGGTGCCGATGGCCGTACCGCCGCCCGCGCTGAGCTTGCGCAGGGCCTGCTTGGCCTGGTCGCGGGTGGTGGCGTCGGCGACGGCGAGGCGGCCGCCGCCCGGATAGACCTCTTTGGCGAGGTGCGTGCCGCCGACCACCGCGAAGTGCACGCCGTCGCGCAGGGTGTCGATGGCGGCGGCGGTCGCGTCGCGGGCGTTGCGCATCTTGGTCGGCGGGTAGTCCATCGACCCCGAGCAGTCGACCATGATCGCCACGGCGGCGGACGGGCCCTGCCCCGGCGAGTAGAGGTGGGGCGCCGCGACCGCGCTGCCGATCGTGCCGCCGCCGGTGGCGGTCACCGTGACGATCGCGTTGACCTCGCGCCCGCCCTCTGGCAGGTACTCGTTCTGGTACACGTCCACCGAGAACTGCGGCACGTTCGACTTGGCGAAATTGGCCATGCCTACTCAAATCCCCCTCGAAGACCCCGCCGAGGCGAGGCGATGCCTGTGGGCGGACCGGTCCCCTCCGGTCCGCCCGACTTCCCCGTTCGAGGCTGTACGCGGCCGTCTGCAGCCGATGTGCGGCCGTACGCAGCCGTATGCGATGTATGCCCTAGACCGATCCTGCCCCTTGCGGCGGGGCCGGGAACGGCAGGACGGCCACTGTTACGTTGTCGTGGCCCCCGCCGTCGAGGGCGTGGCCGACCAGGACGCGGGCGCTGTGCAGGGGGCGTACGGCGGCATCCAGCGGCACGACCTCTGCCATCTCCCCGGCCGCCTCCGCGTAGTTCCACAGGCCGTCGGTGCACACCACCACCACACCCGGCCGGTCCGGCTTGAAGGAAGCGGTGTGCGGCTCCAGTTCATAGGCGTCCGCGCCGAGCCAGCCGGTGATCGCGTGGGCGCGCTCGTCGGCGTACGCCTCCGCCTCGTTCATCAGGCCCGCGGCGACCATCTGCGCGGCCCACGAGTCGTCCTCGGTGAGCCGGGCCGGGGGAGCGCTGCGGTCCACCGGGACCCAGTAGGCGCGGCTGTCGCCGACCCAGCCGACGACGAGCAGACCGGAGGTCACCACCGCGCCGACGAGGGTGCAGGCGGGGGCGTTCTGGTGGGGGAGCTGTTCCAGGGCCGTGGCGGGCTCGGCGGCCAGGGAGTTGACCGCGCGGGAGGCGGCGACGATCGCGTCGTGCATCGCCTGCTGCGGATGCGTGCCGAGCGGCAGGGCCGCCAGCAGCGCCTCGCTCGCCGCCCGGGACGCGGCCAGCGAGGCGTCGTCCGGGCGGGTCGCGGAGGACACGCCGTCGCAGACGATCGCCAGGACAGCGGACGAGCCGTCGGGCAGTGCCGCACAGCCGAGGGCGAACGCGTCCTCGTTGCGGTGGTGGCGCAGGCCCCGGTCGCTGACGGCGGCGACCGGGCCGGCGTCCTGCTCCATGTGGTCGCGTTCGCGCGGCTGGGCGTGTCCGCAGTTCTCGCAGTAGCCGTCGCTGTCGACCCGGCCCGCCCGGCACGCCACGCACACCTTGGTGCCCTCGGCAGCCGCCGGGGTCGGGACATCGGAAAAGGCGGTGTCGGCCACGCGGGGGTCGGGCGCCTGCAGCAGGTACTCGTCGGGCTCCGGCGGGTGGTCGAACCGTACGCTCGCGGCCGGGGACACCGACGAGCCCGTGAACGGGGGCGTCTCGGGCGCCGGCGGCAGCTCGCGGCCGCCCGAGTCCGTGCCCTGAAGGTCTGTTGGCAGATGCATCCCTGCCGGGTGGCCGAAGCCACCGGTCCCGGGGGCGACGGGCCAGGCCATGCCGGGGGTGCCCTCCGGCGGGGTCGTGCCGTTCAGGGCGACGGTCGGGTGGTCCGCCGGTCGTGCGGGTACGGCGGACAGGTCGTATCCGCACGCACCGCAGAAACGGTCACCCGACTCGAGCGGCTCCTCGCAGCTCGGACACCTCGACAGGGCGGTCTGCTGGGGCATCTGCGACATCAACTACACCCATGTCCGGGGGCGGTAACGGTTGGCACGTTCCACCAGGTCGATCCTCTCCTCGCCGCCCCGGGCGAGCCGGGCCAGCGTGCGGTACGAGCGCTCCAGGCCGAAGCGCAGGCCCCGCTCGTCCAGGCCGCTGCCGAGCAGCACCCGCCCTCCGGCGGAGGGCGGGACGGAACCCTGGCCACCGGAGAGTATCCAGTCCAGCGCACAGCCGAGGACTTCCGCCGACAACTGCTCACGCCGGGCCGGATCCAGACCGTACGCCTCCAGGGCCTCGACCTGACCGGCGGCCGCGGTCAGATCGTCCAGGAAGGGTACGTCGGATGCGGCCGCCGTGCGTTGCCGCAGCCGCGCCCGTACGGCCGCCACGCGCGCGGCCGTGTAGTGGATGGAGGACTCCGGGACCGACTCCAGCGTCCGTACGGCGCCCCGCCGGTCGCCGGTGGCCAGCTGGACGCGGGCCAGGCCGAAGGCGGCGCTCACATGGCTCGGGTCGGTCGACCACACCAGGCAGTAGTACTCGGCGGCGTTGTCCAGCTGCCCGAGCACCTCCGCGCACAGGCTGAGGGCGAGCTTGGGGGCGATCTCGCCGGGGAAGGCGTCGTAGATCGCGTCGAAGGCGAGCGCGGCGTCCTCGTTGTCGCCGGTCACCAGCGCGGCCACGCCCCGGTACCAGACGACCCGCCAGTCGTCGGGGCGTTCCTCCTCCAGCCGGAGCAGCGCCTCGTGGGCGGTGCGCGTGTCGCCGTTCTCCAGCCAGGCGCGGATCTGCCGCAGCCGCGTCTCGGTCGACCGGGCCGGCGCCGCCGCGAGGGCGCCGAGCAACTCGGCCGGCGCGGTGGTCATCAGGCCGGCCAGGAAACCGGCGTTGGGATCGCCGGGGTCGACATGCGGGACGGGCAGCGCGAGGGCGGCGCCGGAGGCGTTGACCGGCTTGACCAGGTTCGCCGTACCTCCGACGGTGATCGCGGGCCGCTCGGCAGGCTCGGAGGTCCGTCCCCGCGCAGCCACGACCCGCGCGCCCAACCGGGACACCTCCCCGTCCAGCTTGGGGAACAACTCCGTGTCGGTGACTTTGACTTCGGGGCCGAACAGCGTCGACAGGGCCGGCCGGGCCCGGCCCGTCTGGAGGGAGACGACCTCCCGCAGGACGCCCGTCAGCTGCTCCGCCATCTCCTGCGCGGAGGCGAACCGGCGGGCCGGATCCGGGTCGGTGGCGCGCACCAGCAACCGGTAGAAGGACTCGTACTGCCGGAAGACCTCGATGTTGTCCGGGTCGGGCAGGGAGTCCACGAAGACGTTCGTGTAGCCCTGGAAGTCGAAGGTCAGCACGGCGAGCGTGCGGCCGACGGTGTACAGGTCGCTCGCCACCGACGGGCCGACCTCGGCGACCTCCGGCGCCTGGTAGCCGACCGTGCCGTAGATGGCCGACTCCTCGTCGTCCATCCTGCGCACCGCGCCCATGTCGATCAGCTTGAGCTGGTCCTCGGTCTGGATGGCGTTGTCGACCTTGAAGTCGCAGTACAGCAGGTTGCGGCTGTGCAGATGGCCGAGCGCCTCCAGAGCCTCGATGCCGTACGCGCACGCCTGCTCCACCGGCAGCGGATCGCGCCTGCCCTCCGGTGTACGGCGTGCGTTCGCGATCTCCTTCAGGGACTTGCCGCCGACGTACTCCATGACGATGTACCCGTCCAGCGAGCCGGTGCGCTGGTCGAGGTGCTCGACGAAGTTGTAGATCCGCACGATGTTGGCGTGCTCGATCTCCGCGAGGAAGCGCCGCTCGGAGATCGCCGCCGCCATCGCGTCCTGGTCGCCGGTGTCCAGGAGGCCCTTGAGGACCACCCAGCGGTCGGAGACCGCGCGGTCCACGGCGAGGTAGATCCAGCCGAGGCCGCCGTGCGCCAGACACCCCACGACCTCGTACTGGCCGTGCACGACGTCGCCGGTCTTCAGCTTCGGGACGAAGGAGTACGGGTGGCCGCACTTCGTGCAGAAGCCCTCCGTGCGCCCCGGCCGCTCCCCGCGCGCCCGCCCGACCGGCGCCCCGCAGTCGGAGCGCGAGCAGAACCGCTTCCGCTCGGGCACCTCGGCCTTGTCCAGGACCATCGCGCGCGGGTCGGGCCGCGGCACGCCCGGCACGTCGACCAGGCCCGCGCCCAGCCGCCCGCGCGCGGAGGACCCGGCGCCGGAACCGGAGCTGCGCACCGACACCGAGCGGCCCGTGGACTTGCCCGACACCGCGCGCGAGAGCCGTCCCGACACCGAGCGCCGCGACTTCGACGACTGCGACGACGTACGCGAACTGCGGCTGCTGGAGCGGGAACTCCCGCTCCCCGACGAACCCCGGGAGCCCTTGCCGCCGCCGGTGATCCCGGTGGGCGGCGAGCCGACCATGCCGGTCGTCGAGACCACCGGGGCGAGACCGCACGTGTCGCAGTACAGCTCGCCGCCGCCCACGTCCTCGTACGACCCGTCGCAGTCGGGCCGCTGGCAGGTCTGTGGTGGCTGACTCATGACGACGCAGTACCCCCTCTGTCGCTCACGCTCCGGGCCCCCTACGGTCCTGAGGCCCGCCCTGCCCGGGCACACGCGGAGTGCCGAGCAGTTCGGCGGCCGCCTGCTGGTAGCGCAGCACGGCCTGTTCGGCGACGCGCAGATCGCAGGGCGCGCTCCACAGCATCCGCCGCGCCGCGTCGTACCGCTCCACCAGCAGCGGGTCCTCCGCGAGGCCGTGCCGGGCGACCTTCGCCTTGTACGCGTCGAGGCGGCCGCGCAGCTCCGCGCGGACCGCCAAGGGCGCGGTGACCGCGGTCAACGACTCCCGGGCGCGCAGCAGTTCGTCCTCCGCCTTCTGCTCCAGCGACTCCAGGAGCGGGGACAGGCGGTGCCACTGGGCGTGTCTGCGGTACTCGGCGGCCGTCGCCAGCTGCTCCTGCAGCACGGTCGGCGGGCCGCTGACCACCGGCACCTCCGTGGCGGCGATCTTCGCCAGGACCTCACCGCGAGCGGTGCGCGCCTCGGCGAGCGTGCGGTCCGCGCGGGAGAGCACGTCCCGCAGCTTGACCAGCCGCGCCTCCGCGTCCTGCCGGACGGTCAGTACGGCGTCGATCTCCCGGCGCACGTCCTCCAGGGCGCGCGCCTCACGGTCGTACACCGTGGTGTCCGGCCGGCCCCCGCCCGGCGCCGTGCTGCCCTCGGCGGGCTTCCAGTACGCGAGCGGGTCGGAGACCACCTGCTCGCGCAGGGACGTCAGGGTGCGCGTGATGCGCTCCAGGTCGTCGCCCGCCGGGTGTTCGCCGGGGCGCACGCCGACGGAGTGCGCGAGCCTGCGGGTGCGCTGGAGCTCCGCGGCCAGTAAGTCGATGCGGGCGGGCAGCGCCGACCATACGGCGTCGGCGGCGACCACCATGTCCAGCGAGGTCGCGTACAGCTCGTTCATCCGGTCCACCAGCGTGACCAGGGAGAACTGTTCGCTCAGTTTGCTCGAACCGCCGTGCGGCGTCGGTGCGTTGGCGGTCGCCGTGGCGGAGCCCGCGACCGTGACGGACTCGCCGCGCAGCAGCTCGGTCAGCTCCACCAGGTCGTCACGGCTGGACCAGCGGCGGCGGGCGCGGATCTCCCGGGCCGAGCGCAACGCGTCGGTGTACGCGTCGAAGTACGCCCACAGCAAGGTGATCGACGCCTCCGTGGCCTGCCAGCGCTCCTTGGTCGTGCCCGTGAGCTCGGCGCCTTCGAGGAGTCTGCGGCCCGCGTGGTCCTGCAGGGCGAGGAGCGAGGTCTCGATCGCCTCGTGCTCCGCGCCGAGCCGCGCCAGCGCACGGTCCACCTCGTCCCGGTCCATCACCGGCCCGGCGGGGTCCGTGACGCCCATCGATCACCTCTCGCTGCGTTGTGTTCCGTCGGGTTCTCTGTGTTCCGTCGGGTTCTCTGTCCTCGGTGCGTTGTGTATATGCGGTGCGTTGTTGATATTCGTTGCTGTTCCGTCAGCTCTTGCGCAGGTACTGCGGTGGCGGCGGTTCCGCCGTCGAGGAGTCCTTGCCCAGTGTCGCCGACAGCCACCTGTCGTACGACGCCTGCCAGCCCCCGGCGGTGTCCTGGCGGTACTCCACCAGGATCTGGTTGACCCGGCGTACCAGATCGTCGGCGTCCTTCTTCATCGCCACGCCGTAGTACTCGGTGGTGAAGGGGGAGCCCTTCAGTTCGACCGTCGGGTCCTGCGCGGCCTGGCTCGCGGCGAGCGCGCCGTCGGTGACCACGGCGTCGACCTCGCCGAGCTGCAGCCTTACCAGGCAGTCGAGTTGGTTGGGTACCGTCGTATGGATGTCGGCGGAGGAGACGAGCTCGCCCGCCTTCTTGTCGCCGGCCAGCTTCGTGTTCGCAGTGGAGCCCTTGGCCGTACAGATCCTCTGGTCCGCGAGCGAGTCGTCGTACCCGGTGATCGTCGAGGACTTGGGGGCTAGGAGCTGCTGGCCGGTCTTGAAGTAGGGCGCCGAGAACGCCACTTCGCCCAGGCGTTCACAGTTGATCGTCATCGTCCGGACGACCATGTCGACGCGGCCGCCCTGGATCGCCGGGATGCGCTGGTCGGTGGGGATGGCCTTGAACTGGACCGCGTCCGGGTCGCCGAGTATGTCCTCGGCGATCCGGTGGACCAGGTCGATGTCGAAGCCCTCCAGATCGGCGCCGGCGCCGCTGTTCGGGTCGCGGTAGCCCCAGCGGTAGCTGTTCTGGTCGACGCCGACGATCAGCTTGCGCTTCTCGCCCTGGCGGCTCTTGATCGCGTCGATCGTGGCGCCGTCCGTGTCCGACGGGGACAGGGTCTGCTTCTCCGGGGCCTCGCACTCCACCTCGGCCCGTGCCTGGCTGCCGTGGGTGAAGCCTCCGCCGCCGGTGGCCGTGCCGCTGCCGTCGGTTTCCGACCGGATCAGCGGCAGCAGCAGCGCGAAGACCACCGCCAGGGCGCACACGACCGCCATCGCACCCACACCGCCCCAGCCCCTCAGGGCGGCCCGCAAACGTCGTCCCCGCATCGTCACGCCCCCTTTCACCGGGCCCTTCACCGGTATTCCGACAGCCTGCGGCCGATGCCCAGCACCGCGCCGGCCGCGCCCAGGACCGCGAGAGCGGCGGTGCCCACCGGCAGCCCGGACAACGCGTCCAGGCCGTCACCGGCTGCCTGCTTGAACTCGGTCTCCTCATGGTCGAGCGCCTTGACGAGATTCGCGTCGACACTGTCGAAGCACTCGCCGGTCGCGCCCTTGGCGCCGATCACCTTGTCCAGCGCCGCTTCGTAGTTGCCCTTCTCGTCCTCTGCGCGGGCGTCGGTGTGACGCTTCTTCCACTCCGTCATGTTGCCCACGGCCGCGGTGACCGGCTGCTCGCCGGTGGTGTCGTCGGCGAGCTTCTCCGCCTCGGTCAGGCCCTTGCCGAGGAGGTTCATGTTCGTCTGGAAGTCGTGGTCGTAGGCGTCGACGGTGTTCTCGCCCACCTTGACCGTCTCGGCGCCGCGGGCCACCAGCGTCAGGTTCTCGTTGCCGCGCGCCTTCAGGGAGGCGATGCGGGCGTCGTGCAGCACCTTCAGCGAGCGGACGCCGTGGTCGTAGGAGTCGTTCAGGTTCGCGCGCGCGACGCTGTGGCCGACGACCAGCCAGAGCAGCACCACCGTGGCAGTGGCCGTGGCGGCGACCAGGCCGTGGTTCAGGACACGGTTGGTGCGGCGGTAGTTGCGGTGCTGGGCCCAGGCGAGCGCGGCCAGCGCGAGGACGCCGAGGGCGATCGCCGCCCACGGGTAGGGCGTGGCGGCGGCGTAGTCGGCGCGCAGGCGCTCGTTCTCCTTCTTGTACAGGTCCTCGGCCGCCGGGAGCATCTGCTCCTGCATCTTCTCGTTGGCGTACCGCAGGTAGGCGCCGCCGACCGGGAAGCCCAGGCGGTTGTACGTCCGGGCGCGCTCCACCAGGCCCTTGTACTCCGGCAGCAGCCGGTTGAGCCTGGCCACGGTCTGCGCCGACGGAGAGTCGGGGTCGGAGTTGGCGGCGGCCTGGACCAGGCCCTCGGCGGCGGTGTCGATGTCCTTCTCGTACCGGTCGCGGGAGGCGGCCGTCTCCTGGCCGCCGGCCAGGAAGCCGCTGGAGGCGGCGGTGTTGGCGTCGGCCAGCGCGCGGTAGATGTCGGCCGCGGCGGAGCTGAGCGGCTGGCTGTTGTTCAGCACGTCGTCGGCGGCGGTCGAGCGGTCGGTCGTCTGCCAGGCGGTGACGGCGCCGAAGGCGACGACCAGGAGGGCGAGGAACGCGCCGATGACGCGAAGCCGGCCGGGTTCGGTGGTGGCGGCGGTGCGCAGGCGGTCTACGCCCTCGGCGAAGGCGGTGCGGCGTGGGGGTGTGGGGGCGGGTGTGGGTGCGGGTGCCTGCGGCGCGGGGACGGTGGGGGGAGCGGGCGGGCTGGCCTGGACGGGCGGGCCGGGTTGCGGAGGGACGGCCGGCATGGTGGGCATGCCGGATCCCGGTGGTGGTGCCGCGCTGCTCTTCGGGTGTGTCACCGTGACCTCCCCCATGGTCATCCGTCGCCGCAAGTATCGCTGCCGGTACTGACATTCGCACCGGCCTTGGCTGGATCTTGATCGGATCGCAGCGGAACGCCTGCCGGCGGCTCGGCGGCGTCCCGCACCACCCCTTGCCCATGAATACGCCGTCGGAATCGGTTCGGTTCCCTTGTGGGGGCTCGTGGGGGCTCGTGGGGGCTCGTGGGGGCTTGTGGGGGTGCTGGGGCGGGGGATGCCTGCGGCGGCCTGCTCGGGTGGGGTGGGGGTGTGCGTAGCGCCCTGTGTTGGGTGGTGGGTCGGGGCCGCGTCGGGGGGTGTCCGTCCTCGGAACGGCGCGGAATTGGCCACTTACCGACGTGCCCGTGTTGACGCGCCAACCGCTGCGGGCGGACACCCCCCG